>NZ_JBQASY010000020.1:0-61674 GCF_051909435.1 Enterococcus sp. 125944
ATTGTATGTAGGAGACACATGGCTAGCCGAAGACAATTTTGTTTCTGCTACAGATAAAGATGGAAAATCATTGTCAATCGCTGAAGTAACTGTTAGCGGCGATGTTGATACATCAAAAGTAGGTAGTTATCAAGTGACCTATACCAATGGAACAGCTAAGGCAGTGGCAACGATTACCGTCGTGTCTGATCAAGCAACCGTGGTAGCCAAAGATAGTACGCTCTACGTAGGAGACACATGGCAGGCAGAAGATAACTTTGTCTCTGCGACGGATAAAGAGGGAAAAACGTTGTCAGTAGCTGAATTGGATATAACAGGGGATGTCGATACTACGACACCTGGCAAATATGAAATCAGCTACCGCAATGGTAAAGTTGAAGCAATAGCTACGATCACAGTTTTAGCAGATCAAACAAGCGTAGTTGTTAAGGACTCAGTAGTGTATGTAGGCGATCAATGGGAGGCTAAGAACAATTTTGTTTCAGCAACTGATCGTGAGGGCAATACCTTATCAATTGAACGACTTCTTATTGAAGGATCTGTTGATACCAGCAAGGTCGGTACTTATCAGGTGAACTATTCTGTTGTTTCAGATGAGAAAGTAGCAAATCCAGCGCTGTTTGAGCGCATATTTGGGACAACCAAACAATTGGCTGTTACGGCAACGGCTACGATTCAAGTGATCGAAAAACAACCAGCAACGGACGATGGAAAAAAATCTAACGACAACGATCAAACTAAACCAGTTGATCCAAAGTCAAATGTTGGAAGTAAGCTGATCAAAGCAACTGCTAAAGATCGTCAACAGCGAGTTTTGCCAAAAACTGGTTCGAGTGACAATCAAGTTTATCCATTAGTGGGGATTGCATTCATTGGGCTTGTTGTTACCTTCTTCTTTAGAAGAAAGAAAAAAGCGAACGAATAAGCTTATAAAATTGGCTCAATAGCCAAGCAAGAAAGCAGCGAGTATTCGTTGCTTTTTTGTTGGTCCTTAGTAAGTTAGTCCTAGCAGCTGGCAAAAAAAGAGCTGACTATTCTTTTAACGTACCTGGTTGACTAGTTCGTGACTGCATGTCGTTTATTTAAAGGACTGCAATGAAAAATGGAACGAACAAATCAATGATGATTCGTTCGTTCCGTGGATTGTGTGGTCTATTTTAGTTGTTCTTCGGAAACATTCTCTAGGTAATCATCAACAGCCTTCAGAGTATCATCTAACGCACCTTTTTCAAAGGGCGAACGTAAGTGAGCTGTTTCGAGAATTTCAAGAAATGTTTGTGTGCCGCCGACTTGACAAATGGCCAAATAATCTTGCCAAGCAGTAGGATCTTGGGCTACGATCGAACGATACCAAAATTGAAAGGCACAAACTTGAGCTAACGTATAGTCGATATAATAAAAGGGTGACTCAAAAATATGTCCTTGTCTAAACCAGTAAAGCCCGCGATCCAAATCAGGAAATTCACTGTAGTCACGTTCTGGACAATAGCGGCGTTCCAGGTCTCTCCAACAAGTTTTGCGTTGCTCTGGAGTCCAATCAGGATTTTCGTAGACTTCTTGTTGGAAGTGATCAACTAACACGCCGTAAGGTAGAAATTGTAGACTGCTAGCCAGATGAGCGAACTTGTACTTTGCAGTTTCCTCTTCAAAAAAAGCATCCATCCAAGGCCAAGCGATAAATTCCATTGACATGGAATGAATCTCACAAGACTCGAAATTTGGAAAAAGAATTTCTGGCTCTTTGATCCAACGAGACTGAAACGCTTGAAATGCATGACCAGCTTCATGAGTCAAGACATCTACATCAGCAGCAGTCCCGTTGAAATTCGCAAAAATAAAAGGAGATTGATATTCCTGGATAAAGGTACAGTAACCCCCAGATTGCTTGCCTTTTTTGCTTAAAAGATCCAAGAGCTCATGATCAACCATGAAGTCAAAGAATTCACCTGTTTCTTGAGACAGTTCATGATACATGGTACGGGCTTTCTCCACTAATTCGTTTGCGGTGCCTTTCGGTGTTGCATTTCCGTTCGGATAGACCAATGGCAAATCCGCAAAAGTGGCTTTTGATAGCTGATTACGTTTTGCTTGGCGGGCATACAGCTTTTGAGTGATTGGGACAACTTTTTCTAAAATTTCCTTTCGATAGGTTTCGATCATTTTGCGATCATAATCCCAGCGGTTCATTTGGACATCTGCAAAAGCAACATAATTTTCGAAGCCTAATTTATGGGCGATTTCTGTACGCACTTTGATCAATTCATCATAAATTGTGTCGAATGTCGTTTCATTTTCAGCAAAAAATGCTGTTTGAATGTTTATTGCTTCCAAACGAATTTCACGATTTTTGTGTTCAGTAAAAGGGCGTAGTTGTGCAAGGGTATAGCTGTCTCCTTGGAACTCCAGCTGGGCGGAAGCAATCAATTTGCCGTAATCAGAAGTCAGTTGATTCTCTTTTTGGAATAATTCGATCAGTGATTCATCAAATAACTTCACGCGACTTTCAGCAAATAAAAAGAACGTTTCTGGATAGATAGTTTTTAATTCTTCCACTAGCGGTGAAGCGAGTAGACAACGGTAGAAACGAAAATCCAGTGATTCAAAATGAGGCTGGTACTCATTCCAAAATGTATCTTCTGCTTCATAATACGGATCCGTCGTATCAATTGAGTGTCGAATTGAAGCCAAGTTGACTGCCGTGTCGATCGTTCCCCGCAAATAATTCAATTCATCGATGGCTGCTTTCGCAGATTCAAGGTTGGCTGCTTCCTCAAGGTTGTGTAACGCTTCCAAATAATTGTGTTTGTAAGAATCAAAATCTGGTCGTACGTAAGTATAGTCTGAAAATTTCAATTAAATCCCTCCTCTTTAAAAATAATAGCATAAAATAAAAAGAAATAGGTAGTTCCAATAACACGTGTAGTAAGTTTTAAGATAGAATGATAAAATAGAGAGGAACAGTTTGCGAAAAAGAAGCAGCTGAAGAATCAATGGAGATGAAGAGAGGGACTATTATGACAGAAACCGTCAAGGTCAATGAGTTGGCTGAGGCTTTGAACTTAGAGATCGTCCAAGGGGATGAAACAAGTTTGGAACGGACAATCATCACCGGGGATATTTCGCGACCGGGGTTGGAATTGACCGGCTATTTCAATTATTATTCCCATGATCGATTACAACTATTTGGAAGTAAAGAAATTACTTTTGCTGAACGAATGATGCCGGAAGAGCGGTTGATGGTCTTGCGTAAAATGTGTTCAGAAGATACACCTGGATTCATTGTTTCTAGAGGATTGGCTATCCCAGAGGAAATGATCCAAGCTTGTGCAGAGCACAATATCGCAATTTTGCGTTCGCCTATTTCAACTTCACGATTGCTAGGTGAACTTTCGAGCTATTTAGATGGACGATTAGCAGCTCGAACAAGCGTACATGGAGTTTTGGTAGATGTTTATGGATTAGGTGTCTTGATTCAAGGAGATAGTGGCATCGGGAAAAGCGAGACGGCATTAGAGTTGATCAAGCGTGGACACCGGCTGATTGCTGATGATCGAGTAGATGTTTATAAGCAAGATGAACTGACACTGGTGGGAGAACCGCCCAAAATCCTCCAACATCTAATTGAAATTCGCGGAATCGGAATTATCGACGTCATGAACTTATTTGGTGCCAGTGCAGTCAGAGGCTATATGCAAGTGCAGTTGGCAGTTTACCTTGAAGCGTGGGCTAAAGATAAAAAATATGATCGCTTAGGTACGGATGATACAACTGTTCAGATTGGTGAAGTAGATATCCCGCAAATCAAGATTCCAGTAAAAACCGGACGAAATGTCGCCATCATTATTGAAGTTGCAGCCATGAATTTCCGGGCAAAAACAATGGGTTATGATGCGACACAAACGTTTGAGAATCGATTGACACAGTTGATCGAAGAAAATTCTGGAAATTAGAGAGGAACAGTTTATATGTTAGCTTTAGTAAATCGTGTTGCTTTTGAGTTGTTCGGTCTGCCAATCTATTGGTATGCGATCATTATTGTCTCCGGTGTCATCATTGCGATGTGGTTGAGTACGAGAGAAGCAGTCCGTGTGGGATTGAAGGCCGATGATGTAACGGACTTTATGTTGATTGGCTTGCCAGTTTCAATTATCGGGGGCAGACTGTATTACGTCCTATTTGATTTAGAACCTTATTTGAAAGATCCAATTCAAATTTTCAATACTCGTTCTGGGGGATTGGCAATCTATGGGGCTTTGATCGCTGGAGGAATATGGCTGTATTTCTTTTGCCGACGCAATTTTATTTCACCAGTGACCTTTTTGGATATTGCAGCACCTAGCGTGTTGTTGGCACAAGGAATTGGACGTTGGGGGAATTTCATGAATCATGAAGCTCACGGCGCAGAAGTCAGCCGTTCCTTTCTAGAAAGTCTCCATCTACCTAATTTTATTATTGATAATATGAATATCGATGGAGCTTATCGACAACCAACATTCTTATACGAATCTGTCTGGAATGTTTTAGGTTTTATTGTTTTGGTCTTACTCCGTAAGAAAAAAGGACTTTTAAAAGAAGGCGAAGTCTTCCTAGGGTATCTGATCTGGTACGGTTTTGGACGCTTCTTCATTGAAGGAATGAGAACGGATAGTTTGTACTTGTTTGGACCGATCCGAGTATCGCAAGTCTTATCAGCTGTGTTATTCTTTGGTGCAATCATCGTCTTGATCTGGCGCCGTAAAAAAACAAAAGTAAAAGATTACAACCGTTCCTATGGAGAAAATGAATATGTAATCTAGCAGTTATTTTTCAGCAACTATGGTAAAATGATTGAGTGAAGTTTTATTGTAAATGAACAGAGGAGGTTTCCATCGTGAAACAAAAAATAGCCGTATTAGGCCCTGGCTCTTGGGGGACTGCGCTTGCGCAAGTGTTATCCGAGAATGGTCATGAAGTGAAAATTTGGGGCAACAATCCAGCTCAAATCGATGAAATCAATACGTACCATACGAATCGTCATTATCTGCCGGATTTGAAGCTACCAGAAAATATTTTAGGTGTTAAGGCTCTTGAAGAAGCGATCATTGATGCAGATGCCATTCTTTTCGTTGTACCGACGAAAGCAATTCGGGCGGTCGCTAAAGAGTTTGCCGAAAAGGCAACCAATCGTCCCGTGATCATCCATGCATCGAAAGGATTAGAGCAAGGAAGTCACAAGAGAATATCTGAAATTTTGGCAGAAGAGATTCCTACAGAGAAACGACAAGATATTGTTGTGTTATCTGGACCTTCTCATGCAGAAGAGGTGGCTGTCCATGATATTACTACCATTACTGCAGCGAGTGAAAATGAAGAATCAGCAAAATATGTGCAGGAATTGTTCATGAATGACTATTTCCGTATTTATACGAACAATGATGTAATCGGGGTTGAGACTGGTGCAGCATTAAAAAATATCATCGCAATCGGTGCGGGAGCAATTGCTGGTTTAGGCTTTGGAGACGACGCAAAAGCGGCGATCATGACCCGCGGGTTAGCTGAAATCAGCCGACTAGGAGTAGCTATGGGAGCCAATCCATTGACCTTTATCGGTTTGAGTGGTGTCGGTGATTTGATTGTGACTTGTACGAGTGTTCATTCACGAAATTGGCGTGCGGGAAACTTACTTGGTAAAGGACACAGTTTGGATGAAGTATTAGAAAACATGGGAATGATCGTTGAAGGTGTAGCGACGACAAAAGCAGCGCGAGAACTGGCAGCAGCTTTAGGTGTTGAAATGCCGATCACCGAAACCATTTATTCTGTTCTTTATGAAGGAAAAGCAATCGAACAAGCAGCCAAAGAAATCATGCTGAGAGATGGCAAAGAAGAGAACGAGTTTACGCTTGAAAAGTAACGATAAGGAGAGAGACAAATGAATGTAAAAAAAGCAGTTATTCCAGCAGCAGGATTAGGGACCCGTTTTTTACCGGCAACAAAAGCAATGGCTAAGGAAATGTTGCCGATCGTTGATAAACCAACGATCCAATTTATTGTTGAAGAAGCTTTACAATCAGGTATCGAAGATATTTTGATCGTTACCGGAAAAGCAAAACGCCCAATTGAAGACCATTTCGATGCAAACTTAGAACTAGAAATGAATCTGCAAGAAAAAGGCAAAACTGAATTATTGAAATTGGTCGAAGAAACCACAGATGTTAATCTTCACTTCATTCGTCAATCACATCCTAAAGGGTTAGGGCATGCTGTCCTACAAGCAAGAGCCTTTGTAGGAAATGAGCCCTTCGTGGTAATGCTTGGCGACGACTTGATGGAAGATGAAGTCCCATTAACGAAGCAATTGATCGATGATTACGAAACAACGCATGCTTCAACGATTGCTGTGATGGATGTTCCGCATGAAGACACATCAAAATATGGGATTATTGATCCTGGCATGCAAGTTGATAAAGGATTATACAACGTGAAGAACTTTGTGGAGAAACCTGCTCCAGACAAAGCGCCTAGTGATTTGGCAATTATTGGCCGCTATTTGTTGACCCCAGAAATTTTTGATATCTTAGCTAATCAAAAACCAGGTGCCGGCAATGAGATTCAGTTGACTGATGCTATTGATACGTTGAATAAAACACAACGCGTATTTGCTCGCCAATTTACTGGTAAACGGTATGATGTTGGTGATAAATTTGGTTTCTTGAAGACAAGCATTGAATATGGCTTGAAACACCCAGAAGTCAAAGACAGCCTAAAAGAATACTTGATTGAATTGAGTAAAGAATTAACACCAACTGAAAAAACAGCAACCCAGCCAAAACCAACAAAAGAGAACAAGTAAGAAGAACGCTTGCCGAACAACTGACGATCAATCAAAGTTGTTCGGCATTTTTTTGGTTTTGTATGAAAGCGGATAGATTTTAGTAAAAAAAACAAAATTCGCTAGTCTTTTATTTGTAGAACGCCGTTTGAAATGCTATTCTTAATATAAGTAAAAGGGGAAGGAGACATTTTATGACAGGAGGAGAGATTGCAGCATTGATCGCTGCGATTGCATTCGTCGTACTTGTCGTTTTTGTTGTACGATTATTGATGCAAGTAAGCAAAACGATGACCAAAGTGGACAAAACAGTGGAAGAAGCCAATACCACGATTCGAGTCATCACCCAAGACGTAGATATCCTTTCAAAAGAAGTGGAGGGATTGTTGGTTAAGACCAATGAATTGCTGCAGGATGTAAATGGCAAAGTTGCGACCATTGATCCGCTCTTTACTGCAGTAGCAGATTTAAGTACCAGCGTCTCTGAATTGAATAGTTCAGGAAAGAACTTGGTCTCGCGAGTTGGCAGTTTAGGTCGAACAACGGCTAAAGCAACTGTTGCTGGTAAAGTAGGTCAAACAGCAATGAAGTTTTTCAAAGACCGTAACAAAAAACAATAAGAGGAGGAATTTCAATGAGTAAAAAAGGTGGATTTCTATTAGGTGCAGTAATTGGTGGGACAGCAGCAGCGGTAGCAGCCCTGTTATTAGCACCCGAGTCAGGTAAAAACTTGCGAAACAAACTAGCCAAACAAGCCGATGATTTATTGGATAAAGCTTCTGATTATGGTGATATGGCTAAAGATAAAAGTACCGATTTAGTGGAGATCGCTAAAGATAAAGCAGCTAAACTTGGCGAACAAGCTTCAGGTTTTACTGATTCATTGACTGCAAAAGTAGATGACTTAAAAGATAATGCAGCTAGTTCTTCTAGCGATACAGTTGAAGAATTAAAAAAACAGGCAGGAGATTTATCTGAGCGCTTCAAAAAATCTGCTGACGAAGTCAAAAATTCTGCTAGTGATCTTCATGAAGACGTCCAAGAAACAGCAGAAGACATTTTTATTGATGCAAAATCTTCCGCTGCAGACATGAAGGAAACGGTAAAAGAAGGGGCAGAAGAGGCTAAACCAATCGTAGATGATGCTGCAAAAGAAACAAAATCAGCAGCAAACGAATTGAAACATGAAGCAAATAAAAAAGCGGCTGATGTAAAAGCAACAACAAAATCAGAAGCCAAAGATGCGAAAGAAGATTTTGAAGAAGTCAAAGAAGAATTAAAAGATAAAATGGAAAAAAATAATCCAGAAGCATAATCTTTCTCTTTTGAAAGTTAAAGGAGCTGCTTTTAATCGGTAGCAAAAAAACATCCAAACGAAGATAAAATGCCGAGCCGTGACAACACGGTTCCTGCGATCAAACAGATCACAGACGCATTTATTTCTAGTTTGGATGTGTTTTTTTTAGCGAAGGCGCACATAGTTAAGCATTTTTGATCTCTTGATCACATAGTGAGTAGATCCAATCAGATAGTTGGGAGAATTGAAAGCCGTTTGCTTCAGCTAGTGCTACATTTATCGAATATTCAGGCGTGCCATTGTATTTTCCGGCTTCTCCGGTAGGTGATAAAAGTGGGTCAATGCCAGTTTCTTTTGAGACATAAGCTAAAATTTCTGCCAGTGAGAGGGTACCTTTAGCAGCAGCGTTGACGGGGCCTGTAAAGGAACTGGTTCCTAAAAATGCTAAAAATTTTCCTGCTTCTTTAGAATCGATAAAACTCATTTGATGGGAAAGATTGTCAATAAACATGGCTTTTTTTTGACAAACGGATTGAATATAGAAAGAGAATCGTTTGGTATAGTCATCAATTCCCACCACATAAGGAAAGCGGACAAATGCCGAATTTTGTGAGTATTTTTGGCTTAAAATCTCCTCGACACTGCGTTTTCCTTCTGCATAGTTCACTTGTTCTGAGGTCACAAGACGATAAGCATGTGCTGTTGGATCAAAATCTTTCTCGACCAGATTGTCATGGAAAGTTGGATAAACAGACATAGAGCTTGTGACAATATAGCGTTCGGTAGTGACATGACGCATCAAAATATCAATATCATTGGAGGTATAGGCGATATTATCGTAAATCACATCATAAGTTTCTTTTGTCAAAACAGATCGGATACTGTCTTCATCTTCTCTGTCAAAAATCAATCGAGTTACCTTTGGACCAAATGAGTCTGGTGTTTTTCCACGAGTAGCAATCGTTACGTTCGCATCCTGTGTAAGCAGTTCATTGACGAGATGTTTGCCAAAAAAGCGTGTCCCACCTAAAACCAATACATTTTGCGTCATAATCCATCTCCTTTTTTAATTCAATACTAGTAGCTCTTTTGCAGTTTTTGTAAACGGCACACAACCAGTTTCAGTAACATAGATACAATCTTCGATACGAACACCGACTTGTTCAGGAATGTAAATCCCAGGTTCGATGGAGAAACACATGCCTTCTTCAATCACCAAATCATTCCCGGTAATCAATGATGGAAATTCATGAACCGTTGTGCCGATTCCGTGACCCAATCGATGATTGAAGTATTCACCGTATCCATGACTTTCGATGACCCCACGAGCAATTTCATCCAGTTGACCCGCAGTAATGCCTGGTTTAACAGCTGCTTGGGCAGTCAGTTCCGCTTCAAGGACGATATCATAGATATTTCGTTGCAATTCAGTCGGCTCGTGATAGGCAATGGTACGCGTTGCGTCGCTGCAATAGCCATTCCAGATCACACCTAGGTCGAAGAGAATTAGTTCATTTGGTTTGATTTGTTGTTTACCTGGAACCCCATGAGGGCTTGCAGCATTGGCACCTGCTAAGACCGTCGTATCAAAGGACATGTGGGAAACGCCGCGTTTTTTGAGTTGATATTCAATCTCTGCAACGATCTCCATTTCAGAAATACCTTCTTTGACAGCAGAAAAACCAATCTCAAAAGCGACGTCTGCCCAATTACCTGCTTCAAGCAATGTGTCGATTTCCGCTGCTGTTTTGGTTAATTGCATTTTCTGGATCACAGGAGTGATATCAAGTGAAAAATCAGTTCCTGGAAGGAAACCATTCAATGCTTCGAAACGTTCAACAGTCAAATCATTCTTTTCTAGTGCTAATCGTTTGAGGTGATAACGAGATTCTAGCTCTGAACAGATTTTTTTCCAAGGATCTTCACTATCTAAATAACCAATCACATCGTAGGGCCAGCCACTATTTTTAGCTTCTTCAACTTCTAAAGCTGGTGTAAATAGGAAAGGGTCATTATCAGGTGAGAGAAAGAGTGCTAATACGCGTTCATGAGGTTCACTCTTGAAACCTGAAAAATAGGCAATCGTTGAAGGATTTGAGATATAAGCGACCTCAGCTTGATTGCTGGCTAACCACGTTGTCATTTCTTGTATTTTTTCTTTATTCATGAAAAAACCTTCTTTCAAGTATTCTTTCTCCATTTTAGCACGCTTTACTGGAGAATGCTTGTCCGTAAATATGTAAAATTGACTAAGTTTTCATGAAAGCGGAATTAAAACGGTTGCATATTCGCAAAAAGTTTGCTATTCTATCAAAGAAATGTAAATAAGATTTTCTGAAAACAGAATAAAGGGAGATATATCATGGAAAAACAAACAATTACGATTTATGATGTTGCTCGTGAGGCAAATGTTTCGATGGCGACGGTTTCTCGTGTCGTGAACGGCAATCCAAATGTTAAGCCAGCGACACGTAAGAAGGTTCTGGAAGTCATTGACCGCTTAGATTATCGTCCAAATGCTGTTGCACGAGGATTGGCTAGCAAAAAAACAACTACAGTCGGTGTAATCATTCCCGATGTCAGCAATATGTTCTTTTCTTCATTGGCTCGTGGGATCGATGACGTAGCAACGATGTACAAATACAACATTATCTTGGCGAATTCCGATGGCGATAGTATGAAGGAAGTAAACGTACTGAACAATCTTTTGGCAAAACAAGTAGACGGTGTGATTTTCATGGGTCATCGGATCACTGATGAAATCCGTGGCGAATTTTCGCGTTCAAAAACACCAGTGGTACTTGCTGGCTCAATCGATCCCGATGAACAAGTGGGGAGCGTGAACATTGATTATACAGCAGCTACGAAAGATGCAGTAAGTTTACTAGCCAAAAACAATCAAAAGATCGCTTTTGTCAGCGGTGCATTGATTGATCCAATCAACGGTCAAAACCGGTTGAAAGGGTATAAAGAAGCGTTAAAAGAAAACAACTTAGACTATTCAGAAGGCTTGATTTTTGAAGCGCCTTATAGCTTTAAAGAAGGCTTGGCATTAGTTGAACGAATCATGAACAGTGGAGCGACAGCGGCATATGTAACAGACGATGAACTTGCTATCGGTGTTCTAGACGGTTTGATTGACCGAGGTGTCAAAGTACCTGAAGAATTTGAAATCATTACAAGCAACAATTCTTTATTGGCAGAAGCTGCCCGTCCACGTTTATCTAGCGTGACACAGCCTTTATATGACATGGGTGCTGTAGCGATGCGTTTACTAACGAAAATGATGAACAAAGAAGAAGTAGAACAAAAAACAATTGTTTTACCATATGGTATCTCTGAAAAGAGTTCAACGAAATAAGTGAGAAAAAAGAAGAAACCGTTCTTAGGAGCGGTTTTTTTATTTACATATAGATATAAAAAAGAACAGGAGCAACGATGTGCTTCCCGTTCTTCAGGTAAAACAGATTTTGGCAAATGACTGTGATGACGTAATCAGTCATCCTCTTTCTGCTCGTTTTTCCTTTCTTCCGTTTTTTCTGCTTCTTTTTGATTATTGTTATTGTTCGTGGCGTTTTCTTCTTTATTGGTACTTCAAGAGCCATTGTTCGTGGCTGTATTGGTAGAAGTAGATGTTGTTGTTCGGCTAGGGGCGATTTTCTTCCAATAATCTGCATAATTGGCATTCGATCCGCCAATCCCAAATTCAAAGGATGCTTCTTTGGGACCGCCTTTTGTCCAATACGAAGTGACTGTGTCGCTTGGATTGGTTCTTCTTGTGTTATCTACTGTGACCGTGCCGCCTGGAAGTGTTCCTGTAGCCTTAGACACTTTGACCTTTTTGACATCATCGGATAACTCGAATTTTTTATCTACTCCAAAGACCTTCTGGTCGGATTGATAAATGCGATTGATCAAATAAGCCATGTATTGAGCGGTACGTGTTCCGGCACTACTATCGGTGGCTTTGTTGTCATCACGACCGGACCAGCTACTGATGGTAATGGAAGGAGTTGAGACTACGAGCCAAGAATCGGACCAATTGTTTGTCGAACCTGTTTTACCGACCCAATCGGCATTTCCAAGGTTCCAATCCAGACCGCTAACAACGGATTTAAAGTTAGACGTCTTTTGTTCGTCAATTACACTGCGCATCATGTCATTCATGATTGATGCTGTTGCTTCAGAGAAGACTTGAACTGGTTTTTGTTCATGCTGATACAAGACTTCGCCTTCGTTGTTCTTGATCGATTCAATCACATAACCTTCCTGGTAAACGCCTTTGTTTGCTAACGTTTGGAATCCATTGGTCTGAGTTAAAACAGTTACATTGGTGACCCCTAAAGGAGCAGACTCATAAGCCCAACTATTGTCTTCAGGATAGTTCATCTTGCTCAAATAATTCTTATAAGAGAAGAATGGGTCACCTTCTTGCTCCCAAATGTCTTGAAAAATGTTTGTCGCAGCGATATTACTAGAGACTTCTAATGATTCTCGAATCGACATAAAGGTATTGGTTCCCTTATTTGTCGCGTTAACGATTGGTTCATCCGCATTTTCACCAGTGCGCCATTTAGCTGCGTAATCAGAGACCATTGATTCAGAACCCATCAAGCCTTCATCGATGGCAGGACCGTAAACGAGCATTGGCTTAATACTTGATCCAGCTTGTCTTTGGGCATCGAACGCATGATTGAATTGATTTTGCTGATAATCGCGACCACCAATGAACCCAAGCACACGGCCTGTTGCATTATCCATCATGACATTCCCAACTTCAATGGGCGCATCGCCCCAGTTATCCAGCATATAGCCATATTTGGACACAGCGTCTTGCATGGCATTATAGATGTTTTTATCAATGGTAGAGGTAACTGTGTAACCACCATTGACTAATTTTTGTTGTGCTAATTCTAAATATTTCTGATAGGTTTCTTCTTTACTGTATTCTTCTGCGCTAACTTTATCTTCGTCCGCCAATTGTTTAGCGATGATATCTTTGGCTTCATTGAGAACCGTATAATAGAGGAAACTCTGATCGGTCTGCTCAATGGCTTCTTGTTTTTTGAAGTCTTGTTTCAAATCATAAGCCATTGCTTCGTCGTATTCTTTTTTTGAGATGTCATGATTACGATACATACTAAAGAGGACGAAGTCTTTTCGATCTAAACCGGCACTGAGATTTTCTTTGATTTCACCAGTATTCGTGTACGGACTATAGACGATCGGGCTTTGTGGCAATCCAGCAATAAAAGCAGCTTGGGGCAGTGTAAGATCGGCAGCATTGACGCCAAATATTCCTTGGGCCGCTTCTTGCACGCCGGCAATATTTTGCCCTTTATTATTTCTACCAAATGGTGAAATATTTAAGTACATTGTGACTATCTCATCTTTAGAGAAAAACTTTTCGACTTCCATCGCCAAGAGAATCTCATTGGCTTTGCGTTTAAAAGTAGTTTCGCTTGAGAGAATTTGCTGTTTGACTAATTGCTGAGTTAATGTCGATCCACCGCCACCACCAAAGCCAGTTGCTTCAGAGAGGAGGGCACGGACGACCGCTTTAGGAACGACGCCATTATGCTGATTGAAATATTCGTCTTCTGTTGCAATGATCGCTTTTTTGAGATAATCAGAAATTTTATCTGAAGAAACCGATGTCCTCATCAGATCTGATCGAATCGTGGCGATTTTACTACCATCCGCATAAGCTAGCTGTGAAGTCTCTGTGATGTCAGTTAATTCTTGCTGCAGTTCTTCTTTTGACGGGGCAGCGGTATCTTCTACTAAAAATGCAAAATAGCCAACACCGATACCTAGTGCGAGTGAACCGCCCAGAATCAAAAAGGAAATTGCGACTAAAAAGAGCGAATGGAGCACGCGCAAGCTGATATTGAAATAAAACCAGCTCTTTTTCGTACTTGGAGATTTTGGTTGTTTTTTCTTATTTTGGGGCAAAAATGGTCACCTCAATGATATTAGAATAGATTCCGTTGTATTATAGCAAAAATCAACGCACTTGGATAGTTTTGCTCGTTATCACAATCAAATTATAACAAATACGGGATTGATCCAAAATGGGATTAAGGCTTTTCTTTAGGCGGATTTTCAGTTAATATGAACAGTGAGTAATGATTTAGGAGGAAAAAAAATGAGTTCAGACTTTTTTGAAGAATTAAAAGGTCGTGGTCTGGTTCATCAGACTACTGACGAAAGTGCATTGATCAAACAATTAAACGAAGAGTCTGTGAAACTATATATTGGGTTTGATCCAACCGCTGATAGTTTGCACATTGGCCATCTTTTACCGATCTTGATGCTGCGCCGTTTCCAACAACGAGGACATGTTCCTATTGCATTAGTAGGCGGAGGAACAGGGATGATTGGGGATCCATCTTTCAAGGACCAAGAACGGCAATTAAATACATTAGATACCGTCAAGGAATGGTCTCAAAGTATCAAAAATCAATTGTCTCGTTTTATTGACTTTGAGGATCAAACGAATCCAGCAATTTTAGCCAATAATTATGACTGGTTAGGCGAATTAAAATTGATCGATTTCCTACGTGATGTGGGGAAGAACTTTACCATCAACTACATGATGAGCAAAGAAAGCGTAAAACGCCGCATTGAAACGGGAATTTCTTATACCGAATTTGCTTACCAATTGCTGCAAGCCTATGACTTCCTAAATCTTTATGATGAACATGGCTGTCTATTGCAACTTGGAGGCAGTGACCAGTGGGGAAATATCACGTCAGGAATTGAACTGCTACGTCGCGAACGAGAAGTCCAAGGGTTTGGTTTGACGATGCCTTTGATTACTAAGGCAGATGGTACCAAGTTTGGTAAAACTGAGGGGAATGCAGTTTGGCTAGATGCCGACAAAACAACACCTTACGAATTTTATCAGTTTTGGATCAATACGGATGACCGTGACGCTGTGAAATTCTTGAAATACTTCACTTTCTTATCCCTTGAAGAAATTGCAGCAATTGAAAAAGAATTCTTAGCTGCACCAGAAACACGAGTTGCCCAAAAAGCGTTGGCCAAAGAAGTGACCACATTAGTTCATGGTGCAAAAGCATATGAGCAAGCTGTTCATATTTCTGAAAGCTTGTTCAATGGGGATATCAAAGGACTGTCTGCTGACGAAATTGCACAAGGATTCAAAGGGGTCCCAACCTATCAAGTCTCGAATGATGATGAGTTAAACATTGTAGAATTGTTGACTACTTCGAAAATCGAAGCATCGAAACGACAAGCCCGGGAAGATATCCAAAACGGGGCAATCTATGTGAATGGCGAACGCCAACAAGACTTAAATTACGTGATCAACGAAGAAGACCGTATCGGCGGCAAATATGTTGTTATTCGCCGTGGGAAGAAAAAATATTTCTTGTTGACATTTTAGCCAGTTGCTAGAGAGTGAAATGAGTAAAAAGCGAACCGCTGAGTGGGTTCGCTTTTTTTCAAATCAATAGAGGAGGAAACAGATCGTTTATGGGACAATTATTTTTGAATGCCGCTGGTCTCTTTGCAATGATCTTTTTGGGGTATTTTCTTAAACAGCTAAAGGTCCTATCAAAAGCGGATGGATCTATTCTGTCTCGGGTGATCCTCAATGTCACTCTGCCAGCAGCAATCATTCTTAATCTTGCCGATATGCAGATCCAAATGGACGCACTGGCATTAATTTTAATTGCGGTAATCATCACGTTCGTGCAGATTATGACTGCCTTTTTCCTAACCAAAAAAGAGAATGATGTGTTACGTCAGTTTTCGATGTATTGTGGCTCCGGATTCAATATCGGAAATTTCGCGATTCCTTTTGCACAAAGTTTTTATCCATTAGGAATCCCCTTGATTTCATTGTTTGATATGGGTAACAGTATTATGTTGGCAGGAGGCACCACCATTTTGATTGAGTATCTAATCGGGAAACGGACAGTTTTTGAGCCAGGAAAAATCATTCTTAATTTATTACGATCGCCAACCTTTACTTGCTATTTATTCATGTTGCTGATTCGCAGCTTTGGGCTCTCATTACCGCAAGGGGTGATCCAGCTAGTCCAACCTATCGGTAATGCCAATACCTTTCTATCGATGTTCATGATTGGTTTGTTTTTAGATTTTCGTTTACCGAAACATGCTGCTGCAACGGTAGGAAAGATTTTGAGTTTGCGTTATGGAATCGGTTTGCTATTATTTCTCTGCTTTTTCTTTTTACCTCTTCCCGCTTTTTTGAAGCCCGTGTTGTGTTTACTGGTATTTGCTCCAATTCCTTTATTCGGTGTGATCAATTCTGTATTGGCAGGTATGGAGGAAGAGGCAGTCGGCTATGTGTCTTCTATCAGTTTCTTGATTAGTTTGCCTCTCATGACACTCGTACTGATTTTATTTGGATTGGCTTAATATAGTGGATAAAATCAAAGAAAACGGCAAGCAAAAAACTAGCATGAATGAATGTTTTTTCGCATAATAGACAAGACTTATTTTTAGGAGGAAGACAATCAATGTTAATTGGATCACATGTTTCCATGAGTGGAAAAAAAATGTTGCTGGGAGCGGCAGAGGAAGCAGCAAGCTACCAAGCAACTACCTTTATGATTTATACGGGGGCTCCACAAAATACCCGTCGTAAGAAAATTGAAGAGATGAATATTGCTGCTGGACAAGATTTCATGACGAAAGCAGGCATTTCGAATATTGTTGTCCACGCACCTTATATCATTAATTTGGGAAATACCATCAAACCAGAAAATTTTGGCTTTGCGGTGTCGTTTTTACAAGCGGAGATTCAACGAGCACAGGCATTGGGCGCAACGCAAATCACATTGCATCCAGGAGCTCACGTTGGTGCAGGGCCAGAAGCAGGTATCAAGCAAATCATCAAAGGATTGAACGAAGTCTTGGAAAAAGGGCAAACGGCTCAGATTGCTTTAGAAACGATGGCTGGTAAAGGAACGGAAATCGGACGCAGTTTTGAAGAAATTGCTGCAATTATTGATGGTGTTACGCTGAATGAGAAGCTTTCGGTGACGTTTGATACTTGCCACACCAATGATGCTGGATATAACGTCAAAGAAGATTTTGATGGTGTCTTAAATGAGTTTGATAAGGTCATTGGACTGGATCGTTTAAAAGTAATCCATGTCAATGATTCCAAAAATCCCCAAGGCAGCCATAAAGATCGGCATGCGAATATTGGTTTTGGAACGATTGGTTTTGAAGCATTGAATAAAATCGTCCATCATGAACAATTGAAACAACTCCCTAAAATTTTAGAAACTCCTTATGTTGGAGAAGACAAAAAGAATAAAAAAGCTCCTTATGGTTTTGAAATCGCCATGCTGCAGCAACAAACGTTTGATCCAGACTTGTTGACTAAGATCATGGAGCAATGAACCACATTATCCTATGGCGTAAAAACAGTCTAACCTAGTCTGGAACTGTTTCGATTATTGAAGAAAGAATGGGTTTAGCAGGAGGAATAGATGGAGTTTGATGAATTGATTACTTTCGCCCAAGCGAAGATTGCACCAAGAAAACTGTCTCCCTGGGCAGAATCCGGCGGTGTTGCAGCAGCCATCCTTACCAGAGAAGGGAACGTTTTTACTGGAGTGTGCATTGACACTAGTTGTTCTATGGGTTTTTGTGCAGAACATGCAGCTGCAGCAGCTATGATCACTGCGGGAGAACATCACATTGCAAAAGTTGTGGCTGTGGACTGGCAGGGGCATCCGATCTCACCTTGTGGTCGTTGCCGCGAGTTTCTCAGTCAGCTGTCTGAAGACAATCTTTCTGCGCAAGTCTTGACGAAGGCGGGCAGTCTGCCGCTTGCTCAGCTTTTACCACTTGATTGGAAAGACGGTCTTGTTTAACAGTAATAAAAAAATCTCAGGAATAAAGCTGTCCCATAACTGCTAGTTCGCATTGTTGGTTCGCTTATCATTCCTGAGATTTTTAATTTTTTATTAGAATTTTTTTGCTGCTTCTGCCACTTTTTCTAGGCCGGCTGCAATGATTTCTTCTGTTTTTGAAGGGTCTGCATTGTGACCTTCAATGATTACTTCATCGCTGATCGTCATGCCAAACATACCACCAAATACTTTTTCCATAAATGTAACAGCACTTTCCATGCCGCTCATTTCACCTGAGTAAACACCGCCACGGGCATTTAACAAGACAACTTCTTTGTCTTTCAATAATTGGTTCATAGATCCATCTTCATTGTAGGAGAAAGTGAAACCGGCTTGGAAAATATAATCGATAAATGTGTGCAATGCCGCAGGAATCGTCAAGTTCCACATAGGAAATGCAAAGACAATCGTATCTGCTGCTGCAAATTTATTCATGACGTCTTGACGGACGGTCATCAATTCTTGTTCTTCTTGGTTTAAATCTTGTTCTTGTGCTAATTTTCCGAATGCTTCGAACAATGTTTGTCCGATATAAGGCATTGGTTGTGCGTAAACATCAAAAGTAACTACATCTACTGCTGTTCGATCTAGATTTTCTACAAAAGTATCGAACATTTTTGCAGATACTCCGTCAGGACGGTTATTTGCTTTTACAACTAAAACATTTTTCATCAATTTTCCACCTTTTAGATATATTTAACATGTCACGAGAAATAGTATACTATAAAATCATTTTGCTTACAATAAATAAGTAGACAATCTTTTTCTGATTTTTTTAAGGAAGTGATCCGTTGCTTTTGGTAAACTAGAAGTACTTCAGGAGGTGCACTGTGAAAATATTTCTAATTGAAGATGACAAGTCATTAGTCAAAATGATTGAAAGTCAGCTGTCTCGCTATGCCTTCGAGACCTTTATTCCGCAGGATTTCGAAAAGATCTTGGAAGAATTTCATAGAATAGAGCCAGATTTGGTTTTGTTAGATGTTAATTTACCTTTTTTTGATGGTTTTTATTGGTGTCAAAAAATCCGCGAGCAATCCTTGGTACCCATTTTGTTTATTTCGGCTCGTGACGGTAATATGGATCAAGTGATGGCACTTGAGTATGGAGCAGATGATTTTCTGATCAAACCGTTTTCTTATGAATTACTCTTAGCAAAAATAAAAAGTCATATTCGGCGAGTATATGGAGACTATGCACAGAGCAATCGTGCTCGCCAACTAAAAGCTGGGGAATTGATTTATTATCCTGAGGCTTTAAAGATGAATTATCTAGAAAAGGAAGAAGTGTTAACTGTTCGTGAAGGAGAATTGCTTACTTTACTAATGATGGCTTATCCAGAAATGGTCTCCAGAGAACAGATCTTGAATAAATTATGGGACGATGAACGTTTTGTAGATGATAACACATTGTCAGTAAATGTTGGTCGTCTGCGAAAAAAAATGGTAAGTCTCGGTCTTGATGAACCAATCCAAACGATTCGTGGAAAGGGTTATGCTCTTTTTATTGCAGGGAGACCAGAATGAAAGAATATTTGAAAGTTCAATTACCAGCAATTGCTTTATTTGGGATGTCGATTGCTTTGATCTTTTTGCTCGTTTGGTTAGATGGGTATCGCAATGGTTTTGTGATCGGCTATGGCTTACTATTAGTGGGCTTGTTAGCGATAGGAGTTTTCACGATTGATTATCTCGCCAATCGCAGTTTCTACCACTATCTAAAAACAGGATTATCTGGAAGAAGCGCTGGTTACTTAGCTAGAAGAGTCAAAAAGCTTTTAGATGACGACCATCATCATGTACAAGAGCAACTAGCAGCGATTGATGCCCATCATCAAACCCATATCAAATTTATGAATATCTGGGTCCATCAAATGAAAACACCAGTCTCAGTCCTAGAACTGATGGCAGAGAGTAGTCAAATTGACCCTTACGATCTTTTAGCAGAGACGGATCGTTTGAAAAGCGGATTAGCCACAGCCTTGAATTTTGTTCGTCTGGAAGATTTTGAAGAAGACTTTTTGATTGAATCAACCTCCTTATTAGCATTGATCAAGCAAAGCATCGGTGAACAGAAGCGCAATTTCATCCGGCATGAAATTTATCCGAAAATTAAGGATGAGACTGATTTTTGGATAACAACAGACAAAAAATGGTTGCAGATTCTACTTTTTCAATTGATCAGTAATGCCGTCAAATACTCGAATCCCAAAGCAACAGTCACTTTTGCATTAGATGATGCGAACAGAAGTCTGACGATTACAGATACAGGTTGTGGCATTTCAGCGGCAGATTTGCCACGAGTGTTCCGACCTTTTTATACCGGTGACAATGGACGGCAGCGGGGAGAAGCTACCGGTATGGGACTCTATTTAGTCTCTCTCATTAGTCAAAAACTCTCGATTACGGTTACGATTGCTTCTGAAGTCGGTCAAGGGACTGTCCTGCAATTAGAATTTCCCGAGAGCTAACGAAACTTACAAAATTGTAAGTTATCTTTCAAACAATCGATAAGTTTGTTTCAGAAAACCTGTTACACTGACAGCAAAGGAGTGAGTGCTATGGCTTTACTAGAGTTGAAAAATATCACTAAAACGTATACTGGTGAAGTATCTGTGGAAGTGTTGAAACAAATTGATCTCAAAGTGCCTGCCGGAGAATTTATTAGCATTATGGGTCCTTCTGGCAGTGGTAAAACCACCATGCTGAATTTAGTTGCGACTCTGGATCAACCAACATCCGGCTCGGTCATCATCAATGGCGCCCAACCGCTGACATTGCCAAAACAACAGCTTGCTGAGTTTAGACGCCGACAGTTAGGTTTCGTGTTTCAAAATTATAACTTATTGTCTCCGCTAAATGTGGCAGAGAATGTTATGCTGCCCTTAACATTGGATCGAGTACCGGTTGATGAGATGAAACGGCGCTGTGAAGCGCTTTTGACAGAGTTAGGAATCAATGACAAAAGAAAAAAACGGATCTATCAGTTGTCCGGTGGAGAACAGCAGCGTGTTGCGATTGCTCGAGCGCTGATACATCAGCCAGAACTGTTGCTTGCGGATGAGCCGACAGGTAATCTAGATTCTAAAGCAGCCCGTGATGTCATGGAAATTTTGAGCCGAATGAACAAACAGCGACAAGTGACAACGATGATGGTTACCCATGATCCCTATTCCGCAAGTTTCTCTGATCGTGTTGTTTTCATCAAAGACGGCAAACTTTACAATGAGGCCTATCGCGGAAGTGATCAGCAACAATTTTACCAAAAAATTCTTGATGTTCTTGCACATCTAGGAGGTCGCCGTCATGAATTTCAGACAGTTGATCATTCGTAATTTAAGAGGTAACTTCCGCACCTATGCTGCTTATTTCGTAAGCAGTACATTTGCTGCCATGATTTTTTATATATTTAGTCTGCTTTTGCTCCATCCGCAACTAAAAGAAAACTTGTCAGCGAGCGATACCATTTCCAGTCTAGCTAAGATGGGATTAGCGGTTGCTTTAGTAGTAATTGCATTTTTATCTTTGATGTTTCTTTGGTACACCTTTGTTGTTTTCTTAAAACGTCGCAAACGCGATCTCGCGATCTATCTCATTTTAGGGATTGAAGAGAAGGATTTGCGAAGGATTCTATTTATTGAAAATGCGCTATTAGGATCGCTGGCCACCTTTCTAGGGGTTGGCTTAGGAATTTTGGGAACAAAGCTATTATTGCTTGTTGCTCAGAATGTGATGCATCTCAATCGCGGATTGTCTTTTATGGTTCCATTGACTAGTTTGGGATTAACAATCGGCGTGTATCTTTTGATGTTCCTGCTGATCTCATTTTTTAGTACGCGTGCTTTACAAGGGGAAAAGATCATATCATTGATCAAAGAAAACGAGAAGCCCAGGCCGGAGCCTGTGAGTCGTCGGATCTATGCATTCCTTGGGGTGCTTTTGCTCTTTGTCGGCTACGGATGTGTGTTTTATTTTTCTTTCAAAGCTGACGGTTTTTTGATTCTTTTATTAGGCGTTTTGTTGACGGTAGCAGGCACGATCTTGTCCTTCTATCAGTTTAGTGTTTACTTATTGAAACAACTTAAAAGAAGTCCTTCTTTTTTACAAGGAACACGCTTGTTAACGATTAGTGAATGGATTTTTCGTATGCGGGACAATGCGGCAATGTACAGTCTGATCGCCATTAGTACATCAGTGGCTTTTGTAGGAATAGCAGTAATGATGGCGATTGGCAACACTTCGTTTTCTTCGATTCAAGGAATTAGTGTAGCGTATGTTTTTTCGGAATACGAAAAAGATGAAATAGGTAAAACGAAGGCTTTTGAAGTGAAAGAAAAATTGGAAGCGCAAGGCTATCATCCGGTTATGGAACAAGTGGATCTCATTGAGACCTACACAAATCTTGAAAATCCAGCGATTGCTACTGATCCATATTACATGAACAATGCATTTTCATTGATGCGAGAAAGTGATTATCGCAAATTGATGAGCCAAATCGGAGAAAAAGCTGAACCTGTTATGGATGATCAAGTGCTTGAACTTAGCAGCAATTATTCAAGACGTAAAGAACTGTTGTCGGTTGACCAAAGCCAACGACAACATGTGTATCCGCTGGAAATTGGCGGAGATAGCGATTTTCAGCAAGATATGACGATCGTTCATAGTCCCTCAATGCTTTCGTTGAACTATTTTGGCCTTGGTGTTGTAACTGATCAAACTTTTGAGAAGTGGCAAAAAGAAATTGATGATTCTGAAGATTCGGGAGGATTTGTTTGGTTAGATTACCCCGAGTGGGCAGACGATCCTACGTTAATTGATGGTATCAATCAGCAAATCGATCAAGAAAATAAAGAAACAGATGAAAAAGTATCCGCTATCTACGATGAATTAGGAGCAGACAAAGTCAACGAGATGTCCGATGAAGAGTGGTCAAAAGCACTTGAAGGCATTCCGTCTCATATTGGTTATCAATCAAAATACAAAGTTTTCCAGGAAACATGTCAAGGCAATGGTCTCATTTTAATGATCACTGTTTTACTGGGCTCCGTTTTCTTTATTTTCTCTGCATCAATCATCTATTTCCGCCTGTTTGCGGATCTTGACAAGGACGGCGCTTACCATCGCTCCTTGCATGTGCTTGGTGTTTCACCAAAAGAACGGCATAAAATTCTGCGTCATCAGCTACAAGTTATGTATTTTTTGCCAACTATCGTGGCAATGATTCATTTTGCTGTTGCGATGACCGCACTGCGTTTATTAGTTGAATTGCCCGTTTGGCAGTTCTATGGTGAAATCGTAGGTATTTACTTATTGTTCCAAGTTATTTTTTATATTTGTTGTCAACTACGTTATAATCAACAAATTGATCGCTATGCAGATCCAACAGAATAATCAGTCAGTCTTTTTCCAAAACCTATCGCTTTGTTTGAGTGATAGGTTTTTTTCTGTGCAAAGCAGATGATTAATTTGAAAGTGAAGCCCTGCCTTGTGATATAACTCGCACAGTTCGTATGATTTGCTTCTGAATTTTCCATAAATTATACTGACGGTGACCTATTAACTATCAGGGAGGGATCACATGCTTTCAAAGATTGCAAAAGTACTTGTTGCTCTGTTGCTAACTATCCCCATTTTTACCGGTATGGAAATCGTATATGGAGAGACGGATGTGGGGGCAAACTTAATCACTGATGTATCCGTTGTCAATAGTCAGAATCAAGAAGTGACGACTTTAGATGAAGACGAATCTTTCAGAATTGATCTCAAATGGAGTCTCGAAGGATTAGGTGACTTAAAGGCCGGGGACAAAGCGACGATTATCCTCCCAGTAGAGATTGAAGGTGTCAATAATAGCTATGAACTGTATGATGAGAACGGTCATTTAGTAGTAAATGTCACCCAAGTTGGGAATCAGCTTACTTTTGTATTTACTGAGTTTGTTGAGCAGAACAACAATGTGCATGGAGACTTTTACTTTTGGACAAAATTTAGTGAAGACATTACTGTCGATCAGATCAATCAACTCGATTTTGAAACAGTTAATGGAATTAAGACAATTCCTTTATTTATTCGAGGGGTTGAGGATACTGGAACAGGTGCATTACTTACGAAACAAGGGCTGTATCTAGGCACACAAGAACCCAAACGAACGATTGATTGGCGTATTTATATCAATTCTTATGATACGAATAAGGTTTCAATTAAAAATGGGAGATTCATTGATACTCTTGGACCCCATCAAGCATTGATCAGCACCATGGCACGAGTGGTGTATGGTCCAAGCGTAACTAATCCCACTTATGTTGACCAAGTCCCAATTATGCTTAATTCAGACGGCACTTTTGAAATTCCTTTGCGGGATACGAGTGAGAGAATCTATATCACCTATAAAACAGAAACTGATGGGTCTTTGGAGCAATATACAAACAAGGGAACCATTCAAGCATTGATCAATGATTCAGCAGCAGTCCACACAACTACTGGCTACACGCCGAAATATGGAGGCGGGGGCAGTGGTACCGGAGAAACGAGCACTTCAAGCGAAAGCACGACCGCAAGCAGTGAGAGTACAACAAGTAGCACAAGTAGCGAAAGTACGACCACAAGCAGTGAAAGTACAACAAGTAGCACAAGTAGCGAAAGTACGACCACAAGCAGTGAGAGTACAACAAGTAGCGAGAGTGCGACTTCCAACAGTAACGGTAATAGCGTGGACAACTCTTCATTATCCGCTCCTAAAGTAAGTCAGAGTGGGGCACCGCCAAAGAATGGAGGGAATCCTCAATTACCGCAAACCGGAATGACCAATGATAAATGGATGATTCTCGGGGGCATGCTTTTGATTTCTTACGTTATCTATAAACGAAAATAAAAAGAAAAAATGAATTGGAGATTGGATGAACGTGTGAATGTATCGCTTCAAATCTAATATCCTTACAGATTTAAAAGGCTGAACATAAGAAGAGACAAAATATTGATCTAGTTAGTGGTAGTTTGCTGCTGGATTTTTCGAAGAATTCACTGCGACTTTTTGTCTTTCTTGTGTCAGTCTTTTTTGGTTGTTTTCTGAAAAATGCCAATTTCCACCTGATTCTGTCTTTTTTTTGGCGCGTGGTTACCTAAAAAAACTACTATAATCTCATTATCAAGTTAACCTGAAATAGATTTAGGAAGTGAGGCAAATGAATAAAATCCCCTTGTTGATTGCTTTTTTTATTATTTTATTTATTGTTTTCTTTAAAATAGATAGTTTGGCAAATGAACGAGCTCCCAGTAAACTATCTTTGACTTTACGAACGAACCGTATCATTTATGATGAGCAGTCAAAGTGGATCACGATACCTATTCGTCCGAATAAAACACGATCAGCCAAATCGGTTCGAGCAGTGTTAACTTATGGTTGGGATGGTAAGGGTACTGAGAATAAGGTCATTGGTGAAACGACTTTAACGAATGTAGAATGGGTTTCCGGTATTGAGAATTTTTTAAGAATTCGTGGAGATTTACCAATGTCTGAGATCAAGTGTAAAAACAAAGTGGATTTAGTGATTGTTTACGATGGTGACGTTACAACTATAGAGAATTTAAAGCCAAGTAAATGGATTATTGTTGATCTACCGTCTTCTTCTGAGAGTTCCAGCATTGACACTAGTATACTTAAGGAGACGAGCAATCCCAATAGTCTTTCCTCATACGATAATAATGATGAAAATTAATTGTGGCAGGACAAACACTCAGAACAGAAAAAGACATTTAAGAAGTTCATTTAATATTGTAAATAAAAAAGCGGTCGCTGCTGATAATGAAGTAAATAAAGAATAGACAGATTGGCATGTAAACTCTCTTGAGAGATTGTCGCAAAAAGGCAGCACAAGCAAAATGATTGGAAATTTCTTCCCCAGAAATGAACAGTTACAATTTATTCGGCTCAACAAATCGCAAGATTTGTTGAGCTGATATTTTTTAATAAAAGACTTTGACGGGTAGTTTGACAATCGTTCCTTTGAAGTGGTATGATCGCAAAACATTCACTAACTTACAATATTGTAAGATCTTTTTACTTGTCCAGATGAAATCAAACTTAAATGAAGGCAAAGTTTGAATAACTATTTAAGCGAGGGTCAATCAGTGTTTCATGTATTATTTGACACAACAGAAAAACAAATCAACCAGTTTCTCACCTATTGTTATGAAAGGAATCAAACAACTTATTCAACCAAAGAGCTGATGGCTGTGTTTAACTATAAAACTAGCAAGCTATTGTCTGTTATTCAACAGGTAGAACTATTTCAGGAGCAATATTCTGAGTATACGGTTAATTATCAATCAGAATCAAAAACTATCAAGATAGAATTTTCACCTAGATTTCTGCTAAGCAAAGTTTATGCAATCTTGGTGGAAAGAACTGTCGGATTTACCTTTCTTGATTTGTTGTTTAAGGGAAAGTACCACTCATTAGAGCAATTAAGCCAAGAGACATATAGCAGTTTACGGACGATTCAAAGAAAATTGACTGAATTGAATCAAGTGTTAGCAAATTATCATTTATCATACAGTTTAAGAAAAGGAAATCCACTTGAAGGAAAAGAGTACTACATACGTTATTTTTATCATGTCATGTATTGGCAGTTGTTTGATGAAACGGATTCAGATCTTTTAGCAACGATAAGGGACAAGCAAACTATTGCTACTCAAATTGAGCGTCACGCTCCTTACATGCGAAAAATTGATTGCAATAAATTTTTATCTCTGCTGGCTATTTCATTGCAGCGAATCAAACAGCAACATTTTATCGTAGAAATTCCTGATGAAATAACGACTTTCGAGCATCCATTGATGACTAAAAGAAAGTTCACCGAATGCATACTGGCACCTTTTTTTCAGGCAAATGTTTACGCTGTGAGTGATCTCACGGACGAAGAAATCAGTTTTCTTTATTTTATGTTTGCAGTAATGAATACATATTTGGAAGAGGATCTGACTGAAATCCATCAGGATTGGTTTGATAATGAGCAGTATTCGACTGAGGAGATCATTGTTGACAAACTGTCTGCATACTTTGATTTGGCACTCACTCCGAAAGAAAAAAATTATTTATTGGTCAACTTACTCATGATTCATTCCTACTCATCAGTTTTTGGAACAGAACATAAAATAAATGGGTTTGGAAAACAAACGCGGAAAAGTGAGCTTGAAGCTTATTTCCCAGTCATGTACCCAACGATGAGACGATTTTTGATCGCAATAAAAAGAGAAATCCCTCCACTTGTTGGTTTTGCAAAGAAGAATGATCGTCTTATCTTTCAATACTGCATGCTCGTTCGAACAGTCTTTATTAAATATGAGCGTCCAGTAACTTTTTCTATTCAATCGAAATTTGGCAAGACACAAGAATTATGGATCAAAAATCGATTGTTGAACACCTCCCATCGAGCAATCCAGCATGTTCCTTCAGTTGATGAACCAGATATTCTAATCAGTGATTACCCAATCTATCGCCAGCTAGGGGCAAACAAACAAATGGAGATTTTTTATTGGAATGGTCAGCCCACCAGCAGTGACTGGGAACGTTTGAAAGAAAAGATTCATAAAATTCGGAGCGAAAAGCATAAACAGTTTTTGACAGCCTAAGTTTCCATCAGTTTTCCTAGCAGCAGGTGAATTATTCACATTTCGGAGAAAACTCCTCTTTATAAATTTATATGTTCAGTCCAATTCCATCATTTGTTAAATGACAATTTGATTTCTACTACGTTTATTTTTTATTAAATCATGTCATTAATTTAAAATCCCAATTTGATGAAGCTGGCTCGTATTCTTTGAAGTTCATTCGGAAGTAAGAAGACCAAATTGAAAAGATCATTCTTTTTCCTGTTGACTTTTTAATACTCTAGTGGGATGGTAGTAATAACTATTATCATGAAAGTAAAAAAATAGCGAATAGGAAGTAGGGATGAAATGACAGAAATACTAACACTGAAAAATGTATCGAAACTGATTGGAACCAAGCAAATCATTGATAATGCTTCTTTCTCAGTGGAACAAGGGCAAGTGGTCGGGTTATTAGGACCGAATGGTGCGGGTAAGACGACGATTATTCGAATGATCGTTGGCTTAATGAAGCACAATAAAGGCTCAATTACGATCATGGGGAATTCCCTAGAAACGTCTTTTAAAGCAGCCATTGCCTCGGTAGGAGCGATTGTAGAAAATCCTGAGTTCTACAATTATCTGACTGGTTACGAAAATTTGATGCAATACCAGCGCATGGCGAAGACAAAAATGACGGCAGTTGAGATGGATGACTTGATTCGCCAAGTTCATTTAGAAGAATATATCAATCAAAAAGTCAAAACGTATTCACTAGGGATGCGCCAACGATTGGGTGTGGCGCAGGCATTAATCCATCGTCCTACTCTCTTAGTATTAGATGAGCCAATGAACGGACTTGACCCAAAGGGTATGAGAGAGTTTCGGGAAATGATTCTCATGTTAAGAGAACAGGGTGTTTCTGTTTTAGTATCGAGTCACCAATTAAGTGATATCGAACAGATTGCAGATCATCTGATCGTTGTCCAAAAAGGGAAAGTGACCCATCAAGTCGCGATGGATACCTTGAAGGCAGAAAAAAGCCTACTGATCATCAAAACAGATGACGATCAGGAAGCATTAAATGTCTTGAAGACTAAATTCCAAATCGATGGGCTTGCTTTGACGGATGGATTACAGATTTCACTTGAAACGGATAATCGTTCTGAGATCGCTGCTGCCCTCGTTAATGCAGGGATTGGTTTAAAGGAAATGAAATTGCAGCAATCTTCGTTGGAAGAAACATTTTTGGCTTGGACGGAAGAGGGAGGGCTCTAGAATGAGGACACTAATAAAAAATGAATGGATCAAAGTCACGAAAAAAAAGTCCACATGGATCATGTTGGGACTTTTGGTGGTTTTAACATTCGGACTCACCTATGTGGTCCGCTTAGGCTCGCCTGATACTAAAGCCAACGATCTATTTATTTTTCTAAGCGACATGACGTCATTTTTGAATTTATTTGTTGTTATTGTGGCAGCTTCAGCGGTAGCAGAAGAATTTAGTCGAGGGACCATCAAGTTTTTGTTGATTCGGCCATTTTCAAGAAGTCAGATATTAGCCGCAAAAGCCATCAACACACTCTTATTTGCTTTGCTTGGCACACTGGTTTTATTTCTAAGCAGTTTTCTTGCCAGCAATTTGTTTTTGGTAGCTGAATCTCCCTTCACATCAACGGATTATA
This sequence comes from Enterococcus sp. 125944, assembly GCF_051909435.1. Classification (NCBI taxonomy): domain Bacteria; kingdom Bacillati; phylum Bacillota; class Bacilli; order Lactobacillales; family Enterococcaceae; genus Enterococcus; species Enterococcus sp. 125944. The sequence continues at coordinate 29,301 of NZ_JBQASY010000020.1, forward strand.
ATCAATTGCCTGCTATAGTTGTGGCTCTTGTCTATGCAGCAACGAATTTACTGTTGATTGTATTTTATATGACCATGACTCTGTTCATCTCTGCCGTCATTCGCTCTCAAAGTATGGCAGTGGGATTAGGAGTAGCTGTGTTGTTCGGGAGCAGCATCATCAACTCCATCATGCTTTTTGCGATAGAAAAATATCCTTGGTTGAAGTGGAATCCATTTAATTTTATGAATATCAAAGATACCGTTCCCACATTATTGCATCAAACGGATATGCAAAATGCAATAATTGATCCGGGTTTGAATTATTGGGAAATGACGATTGGACTTTTGTTATACAGCTTATTGATCTACTTTTTGACAAACTGGTTGTTCAACAAACGAGATGTGGCATTAAGCTGATATATAGAGGGAAAGTTTTTGGAGAAATCCTGCTGTAAGTGTCTAGTGTTTAGTTAGGATTAAAAAAAAGAAATTAGAAGTAAGAGGATAGAGAAAATCTGTCCTCTTTTTTGTTGTTTAGGCGGATATGGAGAGCAATAAAACAAATATCCGAAATGGTCGGTTTAAAGGTTCGATTCCTTATATTTGTATAGGAGCTAGAAATAGCTCCAAGGGTAAGTTAATTATTTCTCCTTCTAATCTATCAGTATAGTTTCCGCCAAATCTTTATTGATGACTATGCTGAGCCGCAGGTATTCAGATGTTTTGACATTGGCGAGTACGGGTTCGACTCCCGTTGCCTGCTTAAAAATTTTATGGGATATTTCATATTTCTCTTGGCGGAGAAGTAGAAAATCTGAAAGGAGATCATGATATGGCAGATATTACAGTTAACCAATTAACTACCCAAACATTTTATCAAATTCCCCAAATCTTTATGACACGGACAGAACGAATCAAAGACAAAACGGGAAAAGTTATCAAAAAGATTCGATATACGAGTGACTATGCACAATTATCAAATGATGCCAAATTGGCTTATGGGGCACTGTATAATCGTTGTCAATTATCGATTCGTTCTTACGAATCTGGAAAAGTTGATTTTGTTGATGAGTATGGCTCGGTATTTTTAATTTTTACGGTGGAAGAATTGATGGAATTGTTAGATAAGTCGAATAAGACGATTACAAAGATCAAAAAAGAATTAAAACAGAAAAAACTATTACGAGAAGAAAAACAAGGCTTAAATAAACCCAATCGGCTCTATCTTCAATTAGTAGAAGCTGAACATCAAATTATTGAAGAATATGATTCGAATAATTGCTTAATAAAACGACTTGATTATTTTGGTAATGAACTTCCGCTTCCGAAAGAAGATCTTTCTAGAGAAACAGAAAAAACGGCTGAATCCCTTGGGAGGCAAGGACGTGTAAATTTTACACGTGTAGAAAATACACGTACGGACGTGGAAAATTTACATACTAGTAATACTTACTCTAGTAATACTGAAAATAATAACGATACAAATCGATACGAGAAACCAACAAATATTCCTCTTTCAGAGATCTCAGAAAAAGAAGCAATAAAAATGGGGGATTTCCCATTTTTGACGGATCGAACAATTGACTTACTTTCTCATTTTGGAACAGATGCAAAAAAAATGATCAATAAAATTTATGCTGCGAAACGAAAAGTAGAAAAAGAGTATGCGGATATACTAACCATTCATTTTCGTCTTTTATTACGATTAAACGGAGAACTTTGGGCACAAGATTTGGAACACGAGGTAGAGAAATTTATTTTTAAATATCGTACCAGTTGCCATGAAAGAAAACCGATTCAAGATATATTTGCTTATTTTTATCGGATGATGACTCAATTCTGGAAATTAGTGTTGTTGGCAGAAACGGTTGTTTCTTTTTCTGAAATTGAATCTTTGAGACAAAAACTTTTAGCGAATGAATTGGCAGAACGAAGTGTGATTCAAGCTGTTTTTCCTGATAAATTTACACTGTCACAATTGGATCAAGAGTTGATTAATTTGCGTAAAACAGTGCTGAAGTGTGTGAAGGAGGAAGATAATGTTTCGAAACACGAATCGAAGATGTTATAACGGGTATCATGTGCCGCTTGAGACGATGGCACATGCTAGCTGGCCACCAACTTATATTGAATGTGATTGCGGGAATCTAGCGAAACATATCGTTCGTTATAGACGCTTGCCCTGCGGGGCACCACATTTCATTCAGACATGGATTTGGGAATGCCCAGTATGCGGACAGAAATATCGTTTACCTAAAGGCTCTTTCATGTTTGAATCGATTAAGCAGAAAGAAGATATCCCAAATGACAGAGATCGGAAATAAGCAGAGCATAGTCACTTTCCTGCATTAAAGCAATTGTCTAAAAAAGGAGGCAAAAAATATGGGGAAAGAACAAGATAAAATTGAAAAAACAGTTTCACGAGCAAAAGATCAAAGGGTTTTTCGTATGACAGATATTCAACATTTTGGTGAAGAGTGTCATTGTTTCCCTGTATTTGAAACAGTTTCTCTTCCTGAAGAAAAGACGCGTATCGTTCGGCGATTACGAAAATTTCGTGTTGATGGCAGAAATGTTGTTGAGTTTGAAGAATACATGGAAGGGGTAGAGTGCAAACGGTATGAAAAACAAACCGTTCCGTTGAAAGATATTTATCCAAATATTAAGCAAGTAACCAATGCCTGTGGAAAGATAATCGCACATCGGTTGAGACCTGGTCATCCGTTACGGTGGGTGCTTCCAGTGGATGAAAAATAAAAATGAATACACAAAAATTGATGTTCTCTTTTTCGATGTACCTTAACATCTGATCAAAGGAAACAAGGAAAGCTATTGGATACTTGGAAAATCCATGGAGAACTTAGTGAGCATAGTAGACTTAGAGAGTCTGCGGCTAAAGTTAGGGCATACTAGCTAGACCTTTTTTGATACCAACGTCGGTTCTCTTTTACGTAAGTACAACAACGAATTGGTGCTTATGAGTCCATGCTGTAGGAGCTGGGAACGGAAATGAACGAAAACAATGAGGGTTTTCGGTAAACCATGGATGACACAAGAATGAAGATTGTGGGAATTGGGACTAATGATCAGCTATAGCGCCTTATTTAATCAGAACCGCTACTAAGGGGATAAGGTTACGTACATTTTTGAAATAGAAAATTAGATTTCCAGTAATGAGGAGATCACTTAGGGGAAGTTTTTTAAAAGACTTTTCCCTAAGCGTATGCGGGAGTACATGTAGGCACTTGCCAGGACCCTATGGAAAAGATAGGCGAGCATTTACCGTTGTCTACTAGGGTTCTGGATCCGGACGCCATAATCCAGTCGAATACCCGTTAGGGTAGATCGAAGAAGAGAACAGAGAATATGAACTGTTTCTATATGTTGTAAAATAGATTGACTAGAGAAGCAGGGAGTGTTTTTTAATTTATCACTGGAAGAAATTAAACCTTGCCCGACATTTATAGAAGTCAGCAGATTAGATGTATGGAAAGATAGAATGGGGGAAAGAACATGGATATTGTAGAAAAAAGATCGGATACGATAGCCAAAATAATCAGTGAAAATACGGATACAATCAGTGACAAAGAAATGCTTTTAGCAGAACTGATAAATGATGAACTTTTGAGAGAAGACATAACCTTTAATCAAAAGTTACAAATTATAAAACGAGTGATGGAATTAGTTGAAATCCAAGAGCCTCTTACGAAAGAAGAACGATTTGAAATTGTTTGGGAATATAAAAACTTGTTTTCAATCCGGACAATTAACTTAGATACAGGCAAATCAGAAATTACTTGGAAAAAAGATGAATTAGAGCGCTACTGCAACATGCATGGAGTAACGATGGAAGAATTCATTCATTGGAAACTTGGAAGAAAATAGTCAACGAATGATAGAAAGTCAGAAAGGGTGAAGTAATGCTAAAAGTTATGAAATTAGAAAAAATTGGCTTTAATCACTCCATAAAACGAAATGATTTCTTTAATCATGAAGGTACTTCATGGATTATACGAGCCATCTGTGGAAATCGAATCAAAGCCCGACATGTAAATGTTGGTGGAATGAAAGGGGTTCAGCATGACTTAATCGAAGCAACAGTAGTTGCACAAAAAGTCGGTACATTTGATAAAAATAATCGAGTTTCCAGAGAAACAAGAATCATAAGCACCTACAAAGTATCTTCGATACATTCGATGTCTTCTTGGGAAAAAAAGCGAACGGTAAACGTTGGAGATGTTTGTGAATTGGGAGAAAATACTTTTTACATTGCAAAGGAAATCACAGAAATCAAGTATCGCTTTATTGATGTAGTCACCGAGTTAAAAGGCTTCAGTGTGACGGAACTACCACCATTGGAAATTCAGAAACTAAAAAAACAAAGACGATTAGATGAATTAGGATGGTCGGTTTGTTAGTGACAGAAATCATTAATTCGGAGGAGAGCATATGAGTTCACTTAATCTATTCGATACATGAAATATTCACTATCTCTATGCGCTAATCCAACTCGTTTTTCAATCACAAGATTGGTTGGCGAATATTTGACTGTAGAAAGTACGATTTCGTTTTTCTCTTTATTGGTTACTTTGATTGGGAATGTTTGTTTTTGGCCGTTATCTCCAGTAAGGATTGCTTTGGGATCTCCTTGAAAGACGATTGTTGTGATTTGATAACTTCCGAGATTGATTAGTTCATTTCCTTCTTTTTTCTGTAATTCTTCAAAAGAAAGAGGTATCGTAGGTTTACTTTCTGTAGAACTAGAAGTTAAAGCTGTTTCTATCGTTTCACTGTTTTTAGTAGGGGCGTAAGAAGGGACAGGAAAAATAATTTGTAAAAACACAAAAATTATTAGTAAAATAGATAACAAAGAAACAATGATTTTAAAACGATTTGTCATTGAAAACACACCTCTTTATTTAATAATGAACGTTCGTATTCATAGTGAACAACAAAAAACAACTTTACCGAAATAGGAATATAATCCGTTGCATGTGAATGTTTCTTGTTGTAAAATATTTTCGTAAGATCTTATGGAAATAGTACAAGAAAGGGATAGAAATGTCTAGATATTCGTCAATTAATGTAGATGAAGAAACACAAAAAGAAGTAGAAATTGTGAAAGAAATTTTCGAAAAACAATATTATGGTGCGTCCTTTTCAAGACGCTCAATAATAAAAATAGCTGTTCATAAATTATATGAGGAGCTTATGAAAAATAACCAAATAAATGAAAGTGAGGACTAAAAAAATGAAAAAGATGTTTGCAAGTTTGGTGGTAGGTGCAGCTTTAGGAGTCGTATTTGTCACAGGTGGTACCGATGCTCATGCGTCAGAAGCTGATGGGGTTTGGACGCCTCGTACAGTCGATCAAATTAAAGCAGACATTGCGAAAGCCAAGGACAATCAATATACGATTGTCTGGGGAGATACATTGAGTGGAATCAGCCAAGCAACGAATATCACGGTGCAGAAACTTGCGGACATAAATAAGATTGCGAATGTGGATCTAATCTACGCAGGCAATACGTTAGTATTTGACGGCAATGTGGTTACTGCCAAAAATGATAAGGGTGAAACGGTAGCTCAAACTGTGGTTCAACCACAAGATAAGAATGATGCGAATAAACCCGTAGGCAAACAAGCACCTGCAAAACAAGCAGAAGAAAAAGCACAAGGAACAACCGCGTCTTCTCAATCACAAAACAAGCAAGGAACACCTGCGACTAGCGGCAAAACGGCTACAAGCAGTCAAGGAACAAGTGCTGCAGTTAGTGGGACAAACGGTAGTCAAACCGGGACAATCGGTTCTGTTGAGGGGACAACAACTTCTTCAGGGAAAGTAGAAACACCTGCTCAACCAAGTAAGCCAGCTACGCCAAGTCAACCAACGCAACCAAGCAAACCAGCAGAAAAACCAAGTACAGGTGGGGAACAAGGTGGATCGACAACAATTCCTGTCATTGATCCTTCAACAGTAACGGATCAAGAACCAGACCCAGTTATGATTGGAAACAGTGGAAAAGTATTTAATTCTAGAGATGAGGCAGAAGCGTATGGTTGGCAAGAAATTAAAGATGAAAATAGTAAATGGTATGGTTATGGATTTACTTTTTATGATTTAGTAAACAAAAATAATGATCCTATCAATAAATTTAGTGTTGATTTTTATGAAGCAGATCAATAATAAAACAGAATTTTTTGAATAGCTAGGTACTAAGAAACTTCTTAGTGCCTTTTTTGTTTGGAGGAAAACATGATGAGAAAATTCCCGCGGGCAAGATCCCCGGACCAAATAGAATAAAAATAATCATTCACGTCGTTATAGCTTTTGGTAACGGCGTTTTATTATAGAAAAATTTAAGAAAGGAAGCGATTCTTGTGAGGACAAGAATGAAAAAGAAATGGTTAAAAGCAGCTGCGCTTCTGGCTTTTTCTCAGTTCTGCTTTTTGACCGGGAGGTTTCAAGCACAAGCAGAAGAAACGACACCCAGTCAACCAACAGTAGAAACAACGGTACCAGCTCCCGTTGAAGCAGTTGAAATTCAACCGGCAGAAGAAGCAGTCCCAGCTATAGAAACACCAGCTGAGCCTATGCCAGGAACAGATGCGCCGACAACCAACTCAAAAGCAGCTCTTGATCAAACGATTGGGGAAGCGCAAAACCCAGGAGACAGTCCAGCGGTCACACAACCGGTAGAAACATCAGAAACAGCCATTTTACCGGAATCTTCAGAAGAAAGTACGTCGAATACGACATCCTCTTCTGAACCAGCCGAAACAACAGATACATCAGAGACAAAACCGGCAGAAGGTAATCCAACACCTGAGTTGTCTGACTCAACAGAGCCTTCTGTAGAAAACGCAACAGATACACCCGCTACTGATACAGAAAAACCAGCGGGACAATCGGTAGACACTAAGGATACGGAAGAAAAGACAGAAGACTCCGTAGTGACTACTGATACGAAAGAAACGGCGTTGTCGGAGAAAGAAGTAGAAGAAACGTTCGTTGTCACGCAACCTCGGTCTGCTCGTGTTCGTCGTGCTGCTGTTTCTACACGTGCCGCAAATACGGCAAATGTAAAAATGACAGAAGTTGCCCCACAACCGACAGAAGGTGTCTATTGGGCAGAGATGCGTTTACCAAATGGAACGCCATTTGCTTATGATAAAATTGATCTTTTTGAAGTCAATGGGAAAGTTGCCTTTTGTATTGAACCTGGGGTAAAAGGTGCTTCAGGGACATTTACAGAAGCAGCTTTAGAAACATATAAAAAAGATCCTGAACTTCGAAAAAAATTAGCGTTAATTTCATATTTTGGCTGGGAAAATAGTAAAGATAAGTCACTTCATCGTCGAATCGCAACACAATTATTAATTCATGAGCAATTGGATTCAAAACCTATGATGGTTAATAAAGTGTTGAACTACGATGCGTTCAAAAAAGAAGTTCTAGGTTTAGTGAATAATGCAACGAAAAAAGCTTCTTTTAACAATCAAACAAAGACGATAAAAATTGGCGAAACAATTGAAGTACCAGATACCAATAATGTTTTAAAGAATATCGCGAAAATTAATGTACCTAAAGGGATTACCGCAAAAATTCAAGGCAATAAATTGGTAATCACTGCAACGAAAGATGCATCTGAAAAGGCAAAAATTACTTTAGATCGTATTAAAGTAGTAGGTACTCCATTAGTTTACAGAAAAGCAGGTGTTCAAACTGTTGCAGTGTTAACTCCTGATGATCCATTAGCTTCTGTTTTAAACCTAAACGTCCTAAAACAAGGCAACCTTGAAATATTGAAAATCGATGCAGACACAAAAGAACCCCTAGCCAATGCAGAAATCAAAGTGACGATCAATGGCAAAGACCAAACCGTGAAAACCAACGAGAAAGGGATTGCGACGATCAAGAATATAACGCATGGCACAAAAGGGACTGTTGTGGAGATCAAAGCCCCAAGTGGCTACGTGTTGAACAAAACAAGCAAAGATTTCACGATCGAAGCGAATAGAACAATCAAAGTGACCCTTGAAAACAAAGAACAAAAAGGGATTGCGCGCATTTTCAAAGAAGATGCAGAAACTGGAAACAACGCACAAGGTGCTGCGACCTTAGAAGGCGCAGTCTATGGATTGTATCAAGCAGACGGGAAGAAAATCAAATCTGTTACGTTGAAAAATATCAATGGGAAAGTCCAAGCAGAAGTCAAAGATCTGAAACTCGGCTCTTACTATTGGCTAGAAGAAAAAGCGCCAGCTGGATACAATCTCAATACGAATAAGATTCATTTTGAATTAGTCTATGGGGATCAAAACAAAGAAACCGTCACAAAAGAAGTTACGGCAAAAGACCAAGTGATCAAAGGAACGATTGAAGGGGTCAAAGTCGGCAATAAAGACTTTGTGGACACGAAAGATCCTGACAATAAACCAAAACTTGCAGACATTGAAATCTCTTTGACCTCGAAAACAACCGGGAAAGTCGTTAAAGCAGTCTTGACTGACAAAGACGGTTACTTTACCTTCGGTAAAAATGCTGTTGTTTTTGATACCTATATTGTTTCTGAAACCAAAGGCAAGGAAGGCTACAAATTGTTTGAACCGTTCGAAGTAACGATTTCCGAACAAGGTCAAACCTTCCGTTACGTGTTAGAAGATCAAATCATTGAGCAACAAGTTAAAATTGTCAAAGTCGATCAAGAAACAGGCAAAGTGATTCCACTTGCTAATACGGAGTTCAAGATCTTTGACACCTTAGCGAATGAGTATGTTACTTTTGCGATTCCAAACGATACCGAAGTAACGGATATTTTCCGGACAAATGACAAAGGATACCTTGTTACGAACGGTACGTTTACCTATGGAAACAATCGCTACCGTATCGAAGAAATCAACGCACCGAGAAATTATGTGTTGAACAAAACACCGTTGGTGTTCTCGATTACCGATGATACAGAACCGATCAAAGTGATCAATTTTGCGAACCGTCAAGCACGAAAAAACGTGAAATTGTTCAAGTATGAAGAATGGAACAAGAAGAAAACACCGCTTGCCGGTGTGACGTTTACGCTGTATAACGGCGAAGGAAAAGCCTTAGGGGAATACACCACTGATACCAACGGTGAACTCCTAGTAAAAGGTTTAGTAGCCGGGGCTTACTACTTTGTCGAAAAAGCGCCATTAGAAAGCTTTCAACCAAATACAGACAAACAAGCATTTACCGTCGCATTCAAACAAAATGCGCCAGATGATGGCGAAACCTTGTTAGTTTCTGTACGCAACTACTTGATTCCACCAACCTTGGAAACACAAGCTTCGAATAAAGAAGACGGGGAAAAAGTCATTGATCCACTTGAAAAAGTGGTAATCAAAGACAGTGTTTCTTATACGAACTTGTTTGTCGGCAAAGAGTACACGATTTCAGGGGTATTGATGAACAAAGCCACAAATGCGCCGATTTTGCAGGATGGCAAAGAAATCACAAGTACGTTGACGTTTGTGGCAGACAAAACCAATGGCACAAAAGACCTGGAATTTGTGGTCAATGCCAGCGTCTTAAAAGGTCAAACAATCGTTGTTTTTGAAAAACTTTTCCGTGATGGTATTGAAGTCGCAGCACACGAAGATATTACCGATGAAAATCAAAGCGTTCGGGTAAACAATCCAACGGTTCATACCACAGCTGTATTTGAAGACGGGTTGACGGTCGCAGACCCAACGGGGCTGTTCACCTTAAACGATACCGTTGAAATTACCGAGATCCTTCCAGGAAAAGCTTACTTGGTCAAAGGAATCTTAATGGACAAAGCAACCGGTGAACCGTTGCTTGTGCATGATCAACCGGTAGAAAGTGCGGTTGGCTTTATTGCCAAAGCAGAAAATGAAACGGTGATCGTACCATTTACTTTTGATCTAACCGGCTTAAATGGTCGTGAAATCGTCGTGTTTGAAAGCTTATTCAGAAATGACGAAGAACTGGCAAATCACAAAGACATCAATGACCAAGGGCAAACGGTACGTATCACAAATCCAAGTGTTCGTACCACCGCTACACACAAAACAACTGGCTTGAAAGTGGTCAATCCATTAACAAAAGTCACCATTACAGACGCCGTGAAATACCACGATTTGATCGTTGGTAAAACCTACACAGTCAATGGGGTATTAATGGACAAAGCAACAGAAAAACCAGTGCTAGTTGATGGTAAAGAAGTCACAAGTACGTTAACGTTTGTGGCAGAAAGTACCGACGGTACAGTAAATCTAGACTTTGTGTTGGACGCACGTGCATTACGTGGAAAAGAAGTCGTTGTCTTTGAAAATCTCTTCAGAGAAGGCGTACTATTAGCCTCTCACGCAGATATTACCGATAAAGACCAAACCATCAAAATTGTCAATCCAACCATTACCACCAAAGCCACCAATAAAAATGGTGGAAAAGAGATTTTCGCTTTGCCAAATCAAACCGTGTTGGAATGGGTCAAAGTAGACGGTCTAGCAATTGGTCAGTTGTACAAGCTGATTGTTCAAGGCTACTTAACACCAGACGGCACGCCATTTGAAGGCACCCATGCAGAAAAAATCTTTACGGCAGACAAAGAAACCATGGAATTCTTGTTTGAATTCTTGGTAGATGGTCGTAATCTTGCTGGAAAAGGCTTGAGTTTTGCGGAATGGCTTCAAGCGAAAACAGAAGATGAGGAAGAAACGTTCGAAGAGGTGGCGAAACACAATGTGGATCTAACGAATAAAGATCAAACGGTACAAATTGTGGAGGCGCCAAAACCTCAAACGCCAAAAGCACCTGAACAACCACAACCAGAAGTCAAAGAAGCTGCAACGGTACCGATGTTGCCAAAAACAGGCTCTCGAGACAATGGTGTATGGGTCGTAATTGGATTGATCTTTGTTCTTGCGGCAGGATTGATTGGTTATGACTTATACAAGGCCAAAGACTAAAAAGGACGAACAAGCGGTTAGACAACTAGCCGCTTGTTTTCTTATCAAGGCGTTATTTGCGATTTTAGCTATTTTATTTGATCAATAAAGAAATCTAATCAGAAATATTTTTAAAGCCTCAGAGAAAGTGATTCTCGAGGTTTTTGGTATTAATAGTTTCAATACAGGAGGATTCTCATGGAAATCATACAAGGAAACTATTATAAGGAAAAGTTATCAAATCATCTATACAAAGCAATTGACAATCAACCGTTGCCAGATAAGTACAGGGATAAGGAAAGTGAGGCGGTTTATAAAAATTATTACTATTTTTTTGTGGTTGATCCAAAAGAAATTGATTTGAAAAAGCTCATGTTTCTTGATTGTGTAGACACTAAAGAATTAGATTTAGTTCCTGCTACAAAAAAGGAAGTAGCGTTCTATAAAGCAATAGAACTCATACTTCAAAATCAAAAAATATAAATAGAGAAGTAATGATGGTCTTGTTCGGAAAGTGTAGGGCTATGTTTTCTATTTCTTCATTGATTTATGGAAATAAGCTTTATTTTGCGATTTCAGGTGTTTTAATCAATCGATAAAGAAACTTCGAGATTGTTTCTAAAACATCATAGAAGATCATTTTAGAGGTTATTTTTATTTTCAGGAGGTGAAGTGTTCAGTGTTAATGACACTTGATAAATTTTTTATAGAAGAACTACAACGAAATGGTTATGATATTACATTTATGGAATTACGAAAAATTTATTCAAAAAGTCGCATAAGAAATCGAGAGGCTTTAGAGGAAAGAAGAAAAATACAAAATCGAGAATTTTCAAGAAAATATTGGCATGAAGTCGCAAAGCATAAGCGTCAGAAAAAAGGAAGGAATTTCAATGATAGGAAAGCGTGATTTGGCAAAAGAAATTGCTTTAGATATGGAAATGGATAGCCGAACGATTAATCAGTTGTTTAGTCTATTGTTGGATAAAATGATTGAACACTTGCAAAATGGACAGGAAATCAAATTTAATCGATTTGGAAAATTTTTAATTATTGAGGAAGTAATCTACTTTACGAATCAAGAAACAGGTGAACAGAAAAGCCATCCAGTCAAATATGTGGAGTTTGTACCAGGCTCTGAATTGAGCGATAAATCAATGAATCGTTAAAGGAAGAAGGAGACGAAAAAATGAAGAAGTTTTTTTATTGGACGTTTATTTTACCTCTTCGTGTATTACTAAAGGCCTGGCTTGTTACATGGAAATTAATTCTTCAACTGACAATTCTTTTTCGATAAGCATCGGATTAAATTGATGAGGGAGTGGTCGTAATTGGAAGACGAATTAGCGGTAAGAGTCATTTTAACTGCTGGGAAAGATAGTATCCGCTATTTATATCCTTTATTAAAAACAAAGTTAAATACACAAGCAAAAATCGCTCGTTTTACAGACAGTGAAGTATTAAACGAAAGTTTAGCCAATAGCGAAACAGCATTAAAGGTATTGAAAAAAGAGTATAAAACAAATGGTGTTGATTTCTTTTATCGGAAATTACCAGATGGGAAAATTGAGTTGCTTTTTCATGCGAAAGATCGAAATATGATTCTAGCAACAACAGAAAAAATTATGCGAGATATGCAAGAGAATTCGCAAAAATATCAAAAGAAAGAAGGAGTGGTAAAACCAATCAAAGGACAGAAAGAACCAACATTGAAGGAAGAAATCCAAAATGCTAAACAAATCCAACAAGAACTCTTAAAGAATGAACCGAAACAATCGCTAAATAAAACAATGAAGAAAAGGAAGACTGTTTGATGCAAGATAGTTCTTTTGCAACAAAACTAAAACTCGTGTGCTTTATACTTTTAGGATGCATTTTGGGATATTTTTTTCACCTATTTACTTATTTTCTATTTATTGAGAAAGAAGAAGGGATATATAAATTAATAAATAGTGCAACGAATGCGTTAACTTCTCTTACAGCTGGGAAATTTTTTTTCCACTTCGAAGCTTATCCATTAGTTGCCTTTTTTTTAGGCTTCATTATCGCCTTTCTTTTGTTTTTATTAAGTTTGGGAGACGGAAAACATCGGAAAGGAAAAGAATATGGTTCTGCTCGTTGGGCAACTGTAAGGGAATTGAAGAATTTTGCTGATAATAAGTGGGAAGAGAATAATATTGTCCTTTCAAAAGATGTCAAAATGAGTTTAACAACGAAAAATATGCCGTTGAAATATCAAAGAAACAAAAATATTCTTCTAGTTGCTGGTTCTGGTGCAGGTAAAACAGAACTATTTGTGAAGCCTAATCTATCTCAACTTCATTCCTCCTATGTAGTGACAGATCCTAAAGGAAGACTCCTTCATGAAACTGGAAAAATGATGGAAAGTCACCACTATCAGATAAAGAACTTTGATGTAAATACATTTAAAAACTGCAATCGATTCAATCCCTTTAAGTATATACACGATGAGATTACATTAAAACGTGTGATTCAAGTGATTATAGATGCGACCAACGGAGAAAATAATCGAAAAGGGGAACCTTTTTGGGATAAATCAGAAGAGTTATTGCTGAGCGCATTGTTTTCTTTTTTGTACTACAAATACAAAGGCGATCCTAAAAAAGGAATTGTAGGAACGAATGAATTACCAGCTCTATACCATGTTTCTGAGCTGATTCGTTTACTAAAAAGAGAAAATGAAGCAGTTCCTTCGGTATTAGAGATTATGTTTTCACAATTTGAAGAACGATTTGGTTCAGACAATTACGCTGTAATGCAATTTGAGAGTTTCAAAAGCTATGAAGGTGAAACGAGAAGTAGTGTCTTAGCTATTGCCACTGCACGATTCTCTATGTTCGATTTACAAGATATCCGTGAGCTATTAGAAGACGATGATTTAGAAATTGAAACTTGGATTGAAAAAAAGACCGTTGTCTACCTTACTATTCCAGATATGGACAAAACATTCAATTTCCTCGTTACAATGATTTTTATTCTAGCTTTTCGAACATTGGAATATCAAGTTGACTATGTATATGGCGGTAATCCACCGAATCATATTCGTTTTATCCTAGAAGAGTTTGCGAATCTAGGGAAGATTCCCAATATAAAAGAAGCACTGGCTGTGTTTCGTTCTCGTGAAATGAGCATTGATATTATCATACAAAATCTCAATCAATTGATCAGTATGTATAAAGATGACTGGAAAAGCTTTATTGGGAATTGCGACACATTGCTTTATCTGGCAGGTTCTACAGAACCAGATACACAAAAACTCTTTTCAGAACGTGCAGGGAAAGAAACGATTCGTATGAAAAAAATTTCGGAAAACAGAGGACGAAATGGTTCGTATTCTATTAGTCATGAAGTTTTAGGAAGAGAGTTAATTACCCAATCAGAGATTGCTGAACTATCTCGTGAAGAATGTTTAGTTTCGATTTCTTCAATGCCAATGTATAAAGGAAAAAAATATCCTTTTGGAGGACATCCATTATCAAAAGAATGGAGTAAATATAAAAATGACGAAAACTGGTATGAATTTAAACCAGAATTTCGAACGTTGGGTGAAGCATATGATTATTACAATCAAATGTTATCCCACGAACAAATTGTAGAAATAGAAGGAGCGGCTTAAATGAAAACAAAAGCATTATTATGGCTAGAAAGTCTTACGCCTCATTTAGTAGTTGGTGCGACAGCATTAGATACGATAAAAAAATTATTGACATGGTTCTTTGGCGCTGGTGCAATTGGCCTAATTATTGTTGGGGTTATCCAAATTGCAGAAAGTATGGCAGAAGCCAATGGTGGACAACGAACAAGAGGAATCATGTTAATTTTAGGTGGTTTACTTTTAGGGGGTGCTGCTGGACTTGTACAGTTGCTTACGGCGCCTCCAGGCAGCTAATAGTTCGTCGTTGTACCGAAGGGATCAAATGGAGATAGTCAACCACTCACTATCCCTTTTTTCTAAAAAAATGAAGGAGGGAGTACTATGGATTTATTTAAAGTTCTCGGTGGACAAGCAGAGCATTTGAATGAAAAAGGGTGGGATTATGTTACTACGATTATGGCAAAGTCCACGACGAAAGTAGGGATCTATTTACTTGTTTTTTTCTTAATTTTTGAATTGGCAAAAATTTTTGAAACTGCAAATAAAAACAATGAAGGAACAGTTGTACCGATTACGATGTTTCAAGCCTGTGTGAATACACTGCTTGCTGGTGCATTAGTTTCTGGGGCAATTTTTATCTTGCCGTTTATTAATGAGATTGTCGTTGGTGCGATTAATTTAATCAAAGGAACAGGCTCTTATCGACTCTTTGCATTTGCTTCTCCAGCGGTTCCTAGTGTTTTTGATGGACTAGGTAAAATTCTCTCCTGGGCGATTTCTTTTTTAGTTGGTTCTATCTCTTCTTTGGTTATTGTTGTGATTGTGTGTATGCGTACGTTTCAGCTTTATGTATATACTATATTAGCTCCCATAGCGTTTTCCTCGTTTGCTTCCAGTGAGTATCGGTCAATTGGTATTGGTTTTCTAAAACAATACTCTGCACTTTCCTTACAAGGTTTTGTGATCCTGATTATTTTAGGGATCAGTAATGCATTTTCTGCACCACAAGTAGAAGGTGCAGTCGCAGGAGGTTTTTCTTCATTAGTACAACCAGTTATTGTGATGGTGCTAATTGTTCAATCTGGTAAAATTTCGAAATCCGTTGTAGGACTAGGAGGATAGTATGGAAATAAAAGTATATAAAGATGGTTCGAAGATAGAGAGTAAGATTGTCGGATTAACACTGCGACAATTTCTTGCTCTTTTATTGATTGGTACTGTGACGATTTTTATGATTCTAAATTCGTTTTTTTTTCATATTGATGCGCTTTTTTTTGAATTGCCACTCATAGTAAGTCTTTTTATCGGTCTTTTTTTCTTTCTGATAAAAATTAATGGCTTGCCAAGTGATCATTGGTTCAAATTGAAACGGGCTTATTTACATAAGCCCAAAAAAAGAACGTATCAAACAGAAAGGATCGTAAATTATGAACGTAAAGAATTTATTCAATCGAAAAAAGTCAAAGAGACAGCCACCTTTATCCAAAACTGAGAAACTTAGGCTGAATCGGTTAAAAAGAAATGCGCAGAAGGCAAAAAATAGTTCAAGTCAGAATGTATTACGTTATACTTCTCTTTTTGAAAATGGCTTGATGCATATTGTCGATGATCATTATTCGATGACTTATGAGTTGGGATCGACTAATTATGCAACAGCAACAAATGAGGAACAAATTAACATTATTACGCAATATAATTCGATGATCAATACATTATCAAATGATCAACATTTTCAACTTACGTTAGTTGTTTCAAAGATAGATGAACAAGAGTATCGGTTACAAAATGAATTCCCTCTACAAAAGGATAAATATGATTCTTTACGAAAAGAATTAAATGAAATGATTATGACAAACTATCAAAAAGGATTAAACAATTATCAGATTGATCGATATATTACTATCGGTACAAAAGCAGAAAACAAAGTAAAAGCATTAGGAAAATTGGAAAATACGCACACACTTATGGCAAATACATTGGCCAGTATTGAGGTACCAATCAAGTCATTATCTGGTTTAGATCGTCTGCGTGTGATGAATAAGATTCTAAACCCTGATAAGCCACTATACGGGAATTTTGGTGATATTCAACGATCAATGTTGACTACAAAGGATTTAATTGCTCCAACTTCGCTTAAATTTACTAAAACAGCGATTGATATAGAAGAACGCTTCACTCAAGTGTTGTATTTAAGAGGATTTCCAATGGAGCTTTCTGATCATCTTTTTAAGGATTTGGCAGAATGTGGACAAGAACTGGTGATTACAATTCAAGCACAACCGTATTCTATTATGGAAACAAATAAACGGCTACGTGCACAAGCGACGAATGTCGAAAGTGAAGTAATCAAACAACAAAAAGTGGCGTATAAAGAAGGGTATTCACCAGATTTTATAGGGCGAGCGACGAAAGAAGCCCAAGCAGATCTTGATGAAGTGATTAAATTTGTTCGTGAGACAGGAGACAAACAATTTTCGTCCATTTTTCTTATTTATGTAACAGGAAAAACGCTTGAAGAAAGAGACGAGAATGCACGAATGATTAAAGCGATTGGGGAGAAATACGGAGCAATTTTTGCTTTTCTTGGGTATCTACAAGAAGAGGCACTAAATTCTATTTTGCCAATCGGAATGAATTTTACTGATTGTGAAAAAACATATCAAAGAGATTTAATCACCCCTAATTTGTCGATTAATTCACCTTTTACAACAGTAGATATCAACCATTTCAAAGGGAAATTCTATGGTATTAATCTATTTTCTAACAATATTATTGCTATTAATCGAAGAGATCCAAGTATGGATAACTCCAATGGGTTAATTACCGGAATTTCGGGTTCAGGAAAATCTATGACTGCAAAATACGAAATCATTACGACTCTTTTAAAAAATCCAGAGGATGAAGTGATTATTCTTTCGCCAGACAATGAATACGATGAGTTGACACAAATCTTTGATGGACAACTGGTGAAAATTGCACCTAAGACAAAGCAACATATCAATATTTTAGATTTACCGGATGAAGAGTGGTTGGAAACCGATGATGATCCTATCGGTTTAAAATCAAGCTTTTTAGTTAGTTTATTTTCTTCATTGTTTGAGAATATTTCAGAAATTCAAGAATCGATCATTGATGAAGTCACAATTAAAACGTATAGACAACATCAGTATCCAACATTACATGATTGGTATCAGATTTTAGCTACTATCAATAATGAAGAAGCACAAGATTTAGCCTATAAATTAAAACTTTATATTACAGGCTCAATGGATATATTTGCCCATAAGACGAATGTTGATTTGACTTCAAGATTCACCGTGTACAATATCAGCCAATTAAAAAATAAATTTAAGCCATTTGGTTTTATGGCATTAGAAGAAAAAATTTGGCAACGCGTCGTAGAGAATAATGCAAAAGGGATAACAACTTGGGTGTATTTTGATGAAATACAAGTATTATTATCCGGAACATCAAGTGAAATAACGAGAGAAAAATTCAAAGATATTTGGGCACGAATAAGAAAATATGGTGGGAATCCGACAGGTATTACCCAATTTATCGATACCGTACTGACAACAGAAGAAGGACGTTCGATGTTCTTTAATTCTGAATTCTTAGTATTGTTGAAGCAGAAAAAATTTGCGATTAATATTATCAAACAGCATTACAACTTAACCGAACAACAAGAACAATATTTAAAAACGCCAGCAAAAGGCAGCGGATTGATCATAGCGGGAAATACAATTGTTCCTTTTGAAAACACTATTCCTAAAGAAACAGAATTGTATCGGATTATGCAGACAGATTAGTGAGGGATTCATATGGCTGCAAAACAATCAGATAAATTTACGTTTAAAACAAATGAAAAATTAACCAAAAACTTGTGCCAATCTACACGAAAAGCAGGTTTTAGGAAAAACTATCGATTGGAAAAAGGAAAAACTTATCCAACGAAGTTTAGAAGATTTAAACATACACAAGGATTTATAAACGTTAGAAGAGTTTCTGCTCGTTCCAATTCTTTTTCTTCAACTATTCCTTTGTTAAAAAAGCATAGCTTAAAGAAACTACAAAAGTATCAATCAAGTCAAAGTTTATTTTACAGATCAGGAAAAAAACTAAAAAAAGCAGCACCAATTGTAAATCTATTTGTAGAACAAAATGCTAGTGAAAATGAAGAAGAACAAGCAACGAATACGTTTAAACAGTTATTAAAAAAGCCCACAAAAAAGATGATTTATCTCTCCAAACAAGGAATACAAGATAAATTAATCAAGAAAAATGGGTTTACAAATAATCGAGGAATGAAGAAGTATATTCGACCCATACCAGAAAGTAAGAAACCTTCATATTCCTTAAAAAATCGACAATTACCTAAAATGAAACCACTGTCTAAGGCAAAAGTATATACAGAAAAGGCAGTGACCTCAACCGTTACCATAGCTAAATCGGTTGTTTCCACAACGATTTCGTTTGTGAGTACTTTTTCTTTTCCTTTAATTGGAATAGTTGGTACAGGGATTTTGCTCATTTTATTTTTGTCGCTATTTGTTTCTATAAAAGAAAATCAATGTTCTCGACCTAGTTATAGTGGTATCACAACAGAAAATCTTTCTAAGACTCCACGATCAATTGATGATTTTATTAAAAGTCATAAAGATGCGTACATTCTTTCTTGGAAGGCAGGAGGGTTCTTACCATCTGCGAGTATTGCGCAAACTATGGTAGAAAATGGGTTTAATTTTACGAATCCTTCGGGAACCTCCTTTTGGCAGGCACACAACATGGGAGGGGTCAAAACTTCACGTTTAGAAGATTTTCCCATCACATTAGCAACGTTTGGTAAAGATGCGGTGGATATCACTGGAACGAAACCTGGAACCAATGTGGGGGATAATACCGGTGGTGCTTACACGTACTTTAAGGATTACAATGCCGGCATTGTTGGTAAAGCTGAGTTCATGGCACATCAGACGCTGTATACAGGAGCGATTAACAATACAAATGGCCCCAATACGTTACAAGCGATTTTTCGTGGTGGTTGGGCTACAGATCCAGGTTATTTAACAAGCTTGTTGGCAGCTTATGAGAGTTTAGGAAAGAAGTATCAATGGCTCGATCAAGAAGCGATCACTAAATATGGGACAACCCCCTATAAAGCAGGAGCTAGTCTGAGAGATCCGCTTCTAATTCAGAAGAAAGAAGATCAGACTTCTGTCAATGCATCAAAACGGAACAAAATCGTTGAATTGGCCAAAAGTCGTATCGGTGTGCCTTATGTCTGGGGTGGTCGTGAATGGGAAACTGGAATGGACTGTAGTGGATTGACCATGTTGGTGTATCAACGAGTTGGGATTGATTTACCGCCAACTTCGGAAACGCAATCAGCAGAGGTAAAAAAAGTGGAGGAAGACCAAGCAAAACCAGGAGATTTAGTCTTTTGGGGTTCTGCTGGCAATGCCCACCATGTGGCGATTTATCTTGGAGATGGCAAGATTATCGAAGAGCCACAACCTGGAGAAACCTGTAAAGAAAATGTATTATATGGCGATTATTGGTTTGGCTCTGTTGATGGACTATCAAATGATTTAGATACTGGAACAGATGAAGATGGGTGTGTGGTGAATCAATTTGCTAGCGAAGAGTCTGTCGGAATAAATCGTGCACCTACGTTAGATGTTCCAGAAGAATACGAAGGTAAGCTAACTTTGCCACCACCAGATAATAAAAACTATGCCGGTAACAATTATCCTTTTGGACAGTGTACATGGGGAGCTTATAATCGCATGGCACAACTTGGAACACCGATCGCATGGTTCTCAGGAGAGGGAGGAAATGGTGGCTCCTGGGGCGCTTCTGCACGTGCAAAAGGCTATACTGTGGTGAAAGGCAAGCCGCAAGTTGGTTGGGCGGCCAGCTTCTATGGTGGTTTAGCTGGGTCTACGCCTCCTTACGGGCATATCGCCGTCGTTGAATATGTCAATTCTGATGGGAGTATCTTAGTCAGCGAGACGAATGTGGTGAATCCAGGTTCTGGGACACGTTCTTGGCGTGTGATTGATCAAGCGACTGTGGCACAAGTGGAATTTATACAAGGGAGAAGATGAGATGCAAGAGAACGTGACGGTATGGAAAAGAATCTGTCTGATAGTGGCAATTATTTGTTTTGTGTTGCTCATTGTTTCTATTGGTATTCATGTTGAAGGAGAAAAAGAAGTACAAAAGCAAGAAGCGAAGATTGAGGAGTTAGTATTAAAAGTAAAAGAGGTAAATGAACGATACGAACAATTATCTACACAAAAAAATAATACTGAGAATGAAATGTTAGTACATGCCGCTACGGAGGTTTTTTCAAGTCTTTTTAATTATGATTCAGCAAAAGATACGCTTAAAGAAAGACGTGAGAAAGCACGTGAATTTGTAAGTGAAGAGGCATTGGAAGAGATTTTTCCAAAAGAAGCAACTTCTTATCAGGCTTCTGTTCAATCGGTTTCTCGGATCGATGAACCGATAGCCATCTATTATTCGGCAACTAAAGACAAAAGACAGAACGTATTCATTCTGATCAAAAATACAGTGTCAATCGCAGGCAGTACGCCACAAGAAGCACAATTTACGTATCGAGCAGAATATGACTCACTAAGAAACCAGTTTGTTTCAATAAAGTCTATGGGGACATTAAATGAATAGACGAAAGAAATGTATTCTTTTGTTTGTGTTTCTTGTTTTCCTAGTTATTGGACACATCGGTTCTGACTATTCCAAGCAAGAAAAAAGTCTGGCAGTGGTATCTAGTATTCAAGATGAAAAAATTGCCTTTTTTTACCGAGACGATTGTCCAGATTGCCAGAAAGTATTTTTACAGGTCTATTTATGGGATTTTTTACATCAAGATGTCCAATTCATCAATCTTAATCAGAAAGAGAATTGGCGCTTTGTCTCACAATACAATATTCATTCTGTCCCAACGTTTATTTATCGAAATCATATGTATGCAGGTACGAATCGACAGGCTGTTGGCGATTTTTTAGAAAAAAGGAGTGATGAATAAATGGATCAGACGTTACAAGAAAAGAAACAAGAATTATTGGATCGTCAAGAAGCATTAATTAGGAAACGAAATAAAATTAATCAGGATCTGAAAGATCTAAAAAAGAAAATGGAGAATGTTGAAAAGGATTATTTGATGGAAATGTTGGAAGAATCCAACGTTAGTGTCGCAGAAGCGATTGAGCTATTGGGAATTGATTATAAGGAACATAAAGATGATTACTAAAAGACCTTTTAAATATGTGTTTTCTGAGACAGAAATAGACGATTTTTTGCAACATCCAGAAGAATTATTCTATTTTGAAGATTTTATTACGCGAATAATTGATATAAACGCAAAATTAATAAAAATATCTACTATTCAGAGATTAAAAGTAGTAATTACAAAATATACGAAAGATGAAAAAGTGATTCACACGGAAGCGATTCGTCTCCCTGTTTCGGAAGAGACAAATTTCGAAGCCTTATTGGCTTCGTTCAATCAAGAGAAGCCACTTAAGCGAAAGAAAGTTTCCCCAGAAAAAGAAAAGCGAAGATTCGTCATTCATCCTCCTTACACAGAGGGAAGAATGACGGTTAAACTTACGATGTTTCTTAAAATCATATGTCTATTTTTCATACTTTTAGGCACATTTTATCTAGGAACGATGGTTCCGTCTCACTCTAAGATTTCTGACGAAGTCAATGCTCAATGGAATGAGTTAGAAAAACAAGTACAACAACAACCACAAATCGACACATTTAGTCGCTATTTTTTAACGAACTATTACACCGGCACAACAGAAGGGGAGAAAGTGCAAGAGAAGATCAACCGATTTGTTGATAAAGGTGTATTAAAAGACTTTCAAGGGACAGACAAACAAGTCAAAAGTATTTTACCTTGGGAAGCTAAGCGTAAAGGCTCGACATGGTACCTTGCGTATATCCTAACCTTTCAAGATAGTCAAGAACAAACGACTACCCAGCAAGTGTCCTTTTCTATCAAGGAACAAGACCAACAATACAAAGTCACGACAGTTCCTAAAGAGGAACATTTTGAAATTAATCACTGAACCCAAAATTTTAGGAGGAATATTTTATGAAAAAAATTGTCTTAACCAGTTTATTTAGTGCAACCCTTTTATTTGGTTCATTTGGAACGGCTGCATTTGCAGATGAATTAGTTCCTACTGATCCAAGTACACCATCAGTTGAAGTACCAACAGATCCAAGTATCCCTGTTACGCCAACAGAACCGACAACACCCGTGGAGACACCGGTTGACCCTGACATACCACCTGTCACGCAAAGTGAACCAACCGTCCCTGTAGAACCAGAACAACCAACCGAACCGAGTCAACCTACAGTACCAAGTGAGCCAGCTGAACCAGTAGATCAAACTGAGCCAAGCCAACCTACGGTACCTATTGAACCGACTGAACCGACCAAGCCAACCGAACCAAGTACCACGCCGTCTACTAGTGAGGAACCGACTAAGCCAGTAGAAAAACCAACAGAGGAAAGACCAAATCCATCGAAACCAGCCGAGCCGGCAGAAGAAATGACAGTTACAGTAACTCCAAGTGGCCAACCGACATCAAACAAGAGCCAAGGCACAAGTGTTCCAATTGTCACTAGTGATGTGGATGAATTGACTTATATTCCAACCCCAACCACGCCACTAAAAGTCGCAACTGGTCAAGAGATTGTCGGAGTATTAGATGGGGTACCATTAGTGAAAAACGAACAAGGGGAATTCGAAAAAGATCTGTCGATTCCTGTGAAGAAACTTCCTAGCGGTAATATCGAAATTAAAACAGTGGACGGCAAAACGAAAGTCTTGCCAAAAACCGGTGAAGAAACTCGAACAGTCCTGTCAGTTCTTGGTTTAATTTTAGTCAGCATCACCACGTTTTTTGGTTATAAGAAAACGAAAATATTCTAACGACGAAAATATTTTTAAAGGGCTCTCTTGCGTGAAGGGAGCTTTTTTTTCGTGGTCATTTTGAAAGGAGTATAGGAATGGTACAAGATTCATCAAAACAATCAGATCAACTTCAAACGTTGTTAGCAGAACGAGATATACGTAAGTTAGGAAACTTTTTAAAAGATCAGGTTGAAGATTTTAAACAATCGGATCAATTTAAAAATTATCTAGACTTTGTTGCAAAGTGTCCGAAATATTCGATAAAAAATATTCAGTTGTTACTCAAACAAAAACCTACTATTGGACATGTAGCAACTTTTACAAAATGGAAAGAACAAGGTTATCACATAAAAAAGGGATCGAAGGGGTATAAAATTTTTATGCCTATTATCGGTGCAAAGTACGAAGATGGCCAGCCTATTTTAAACGAAAAAAATGAAAAAGTAATGGAAGTAAAAGGGTTTAAATTGGGGACAGTATTTGAAGATAAACAACTTGTAGAATATGAAAAAATTCCTAAACCAGTAGCTTATCTTAATCAAGACACAAGTCTTACGAAAGAGCTGTTTATAGCTTTAGCAGAAATAAGCAAGGTAGAAGTTGAACTAAAACCGTTAGAAATAGACGGTTATTATTCTTCGACTGAACAAAAGATTTTCATTAATTCGAAATTACATGGTGCGGACTTAATTCATACGCTCATTCATGAAGTGACGCACGCAAAACTTCATCAAAATACTGAGACTTCGTTTGGAGAAAAACAATATTCCATTCAAGAATTAGAAGCAGAATCGACTGCGTATATTGTCGCAAATAATTATGGAATTGATACATCAAAGTATACAATAGGCTATCTCAATTCTTGGGGATTAGATAAAATTAGCAGTGAAGATTTGTATGATGTGATGGAAAAAGTTCAAGCTGCAGCAAAAGAATTAATTGAAAATATTGATTTAGAATTGAAAAGGCAAAAAGAAGTTCAAATGAAAAAAACAACCCTACAATCTGAAATTGAATTGGCAAAAGGAAAACAAAACGAATTACAAAATGAGTTAAGAGAAAAAATAAACCAACAAAAAAATAAAAAACAATTTCAGGAAGAAACAAAAATAAAAGAAGGAGTTCCCCTATGAGTGAAGTATTAAAAAAAGAAGAACGATATGGAAGGGAAATCTTTGAGGCTATTTCTTATTCGGGAGAATTTCCAGTTCCAAAGAAAAAGTTAATTCATTCATTTAATGTAATAGTTAAAGAATTAGAACCATTTCTTGAGAAAGAGGAATTAGAAGAATATATACAAGCAAAAAATTTTATTCAATCATTACCTGAGTTTTCGATAGAAGCTATTTGCGAATTGGTAGTAAAACAATATGAAAAATTTGATTTTTTAAAACAAAATTTTTAGAGGAAAGAAAAATAAATCTCTATGGAGACAAAACTATTCAATTCAAATTTTTTTAAAGTAGAGAACATTTGGTTTGAAAAATATATTTTTGACTTTGGTTGTCGGATTTTTTTGAATCAAAAAATAAAAAAGCAAAATCTTTTTTAGAATAAGGGGATTGGGGCAGCGCCCCAAAGAAGAAAAAATCCAGCTGAAATAAGCGACAATTAAAATACTATTTTAGTTGTTGCTTTGTGCCAGATGGATTTTTTTAGGCATGTGGGAACCCACATGCGATGCTCGCAACAGCGCATTTTAAGAGATATTCTATTTTGAGGCTAGAGAAGCTTTGAAAAAAAGAGCAAAAAGCAATCAAGGAAGTTTTCGACTAAGCAAAAAAAGTGTGGCAGTTTTTCCTTCGGGAAAAATTTTTTAAGAAAGTGGGAAGATTTTTTTGAGAAAAGAAAAATTCTTTCTCGAAAAAATGGAAAAGATTTTTACTTTTGTAGGAGAAAGAAAATGTGGAAAGAAGAAAATAGAACCAGAAATATTCCAAAAAAATTTTGGATAAATGAACCAGAACAAAAAGCGATTGAAAAAAATATGCAAAAAGCAAAAATAAAAAATTTTGGTTTGTATGTGCGTAAGTGTTGCTTAAACAAAAAAATTTATGTTGCGGATATTTCTTCTTTCGAAGAAATTATCTCTGTCATTGCACAAGCAAACTTTGAAATGAATCGAATTGGAAATAACTTAAATCAGATCGCAAAATATTTGAATGAGTCAGAACAAAATCAAACAAAAGAATTAATGAAGAATTATCAAAATGAATTGAAAGCTCTTCAAATAAAATTAAAAAGTGTATTAAAAAAATTTTCGGAGGGATAAAATTGCCGGTTATGTCTTTGCCCAAAAAGTCACACGGTGTCATTCACAGTGAAAAACAATTAGCGAATACATTGGATTATATTGTTGACCCAAAAAAGACAAATAATTATGAATTGGTTTCCGGACAAAATATTCGTGTTCCACAACAAGCATTAGAAGAAATGTTATTGACTCGAGAAGTTGCAAAGTTAGTGGGAAATCAACCAAGAAAAAATGAACGGTTTGCCTATCATTTTGTCCAGTCTTTTTCACCAGAAGATCAATTAACACCAGAACAAATTCATGAAATTGGGAGAAAAACGATGAACAAATATCTAGGAGATTCAGCAGAGTTTGTCATTGCGACGCATACAGATAAAAAACATTTACACAATCATATTGTTTTAAATGCGACAAATCCAAGAACGTTGAAAAAATTTCATCAAACTAGTATACAATTTGAAGAGTTAAAAGAAATTTCAGATCAAATTTCTTTGGAATATGGAGCGAAAGTGATTGATCGGACATTGAAAAATTCGCATAAAAAATATCAACAGTATCTTGCACAAAATTCCTATCGGAATGAAATAAAAACGAAACTAAAATTTTTAATGACACATGCGAATAGTTGGGAAGATTTTAAAGAAAAAGCAGGTGCGTTAAATATAAAAGTAGACGATACAAAAAAATATGTAACGTATCAATTGATGGATAGTCAACAAGAGCGACAAATTCGAGACCGAAGTTTAAAAAATCAAACATTGATGAAGGAAAATCTTATAGCCAGGTTAAAAAGAAATACGGTGGGCTATTCTAAAGAAGAAGTAGTTACCCTTTGGAAGCAGCAACAAAAAATAAAAAATGAGAGTCAAGAAAAAGAAATCGAAATTCTTGTAGAAGAATGGCAAGTCCAAAAAGAAACGGAAAAATTTTTGTATGTAACTGTTGATTATGGGATAGAACGAGAAGCAGCAATCAAAATTCCAGCACGATGTGTCGATAAATTAGAAGATGGCAACTACCAGATTTTTATTAAGAAGCAAGATCGTTTTTATTTTGTAGACGAAAAGAATCCTGGGAAAAATAAAATCATGTTAGGATCAACTGTTGTGAAAAATCTTGAAAATCAAAGTGGGAATGTCCCGCTTTATGCCAATTCAGCAAGGATAAAGTTACGACAAATTTTGAAAGAGTTTGATTTTCTTATCAGTAAAGGGTTAGGCTTTGATAAATCTTTTGAAGCGATAGGGACAGATCTTGAAAATACTTATCTAGAAACGGAAGCGATTTTAGATCAATTGGATGAGAGAATTGTGAATTATGTAGAAAAAAATAAAAAGTATGCGAGAACAAATACACAAATTGTTAAGGCAATTGAAAATCTACAAAAAGAACAATCAGAATTAAGAAAAACACTTCAAAAAGTCGAAAGAGACATTTTGTTTTATAATAAGTCTGTTCAACGCTATGAGGAATATGAACAAGAAAAAACGAAACGGATGACGAAACCTCGGTTATAATAGACTTTTTCCGTGGAAAATGATTTTTTTGCATATGATATATAGTTTTTAAAAGAAATTTATGATATAATAATACTATGGAAAAAATTGTATTTGAAAGTTACCAGAGAAAAAATGGACACGATGAATTTTTAAAATGGATAAAATTATTGCCAAAAAAAGACAGTGCGAAACTGTTACGAATCATTGCAGAAACAGAAAAAAATGGGTTATTAGTTGCGCAACGTTTGAAATGGGTCAAGAAGATTGACACAAATCTATACGAATTAAGGAGTAAAGTAGGATCAAATATTCAACGAGCGTTCTATTTTCATGTAGTAGACAATCGCTATATCATTACTCATGGATTTACGAAAAAGACGGAAAAAACACCAAAACAGGAAATTGAACATGCAAAAGAATTAAGAAAGGAATGGTATGATAATGAAAATCAATGAGTTAATTCATGAGATGAAAAAAGACACAGAATTTGCGGAGTTGTATCAAGCAGAAGGTGAAAAGCTTCAGACAGCTGTTGCCTTATATCATGCTCGTGAACAAGCAGGACTCACACAACAAGAATTGGCAGAGCGAGCAAATACAACACAAGCAACCATTGCTAGAATTGAACGTGGAGATAACGTCTCTTTTGAAAAATTAGCTTCCATTGCGCATGCAATGGGAAAAGAAATGAAAGTAGAATTTATTTGAAGCTAAGGAGGTATAAGCGTGAAAGTGAACTATGATGAAGTATACCAAGTTGAGTTAATTAAAGAGTTGTCCGCAAGAGTATATGGTCGATTACTAAACATGATTTTAGAAGCAGGATATGATAAAACGGATATGTCTATTTTTGAGTGCTTACTTTTACAACAATTTAAAGAGCACAAAAGGAGTAATTTATTCGATAAAAACTTGAAAGAATTGGAAGAGCTCAAAGCATATTGGCATTCGATGAATCAGCTTACAAAAGATCTATCCAAGAAACGAGTGGCATAAATGATGGACGACTTATTCGCTTACTCAGAGGAGCAGTATTGTGCGATTTTTGAGGATTTAATTGAAGACTTAACTTATTCGATGAATCCGACTAAAAACCCGCAAGCTTATATTCTAGGTGGGCAATCTGGTGCAGGAAAATCAACACTGCACAAATTGATATTGGAAGAGATGCAAGGGAATATTATTATCGTTGATAATGATACGTTTAAACCTTTACATCCGAATTATGATCAATTAGCTGAAAAAATTGGCGTTGAAGTAACAGAATACGTCAAACCATTTTCCAATCGCCTCACAAATGAACTAATCGATTACCTAAGTGATCAAAAGTATAACCTAATTATAGAAGGAACATTGAGAACGACTGAAACACCAATAAAAACAAACACTCAATTAAAAAATAAAGGCTATTCCACAAATCTATATGTGATTGCTACTCAAAGTGAATTGTCTTATTTGAGCACTTTAGAAAGATACCTGGATATGTATTTGGAAGAACCAGAGACTGCACGAGCAACACCTAAAGTGATTCATGATGAAATTGTTAAAGCCATTCCAGGGAATTTAGAAACGCTTTATAATCACCATATTTTTAACGAGATAAAAGTTTTAACTAGACAGGGGGAACTTTTGTATTCCATGCACGCAACTCCGTTAAAATCGCCTAAATCAGTATTAGAAGAAAAACTAACTTGCGTTTTGAATATAGATCAACGAGAAAACATATATGGTAGATTAGAACAGAAGTTACAGCGAATCAAAGAAAAAGCTGTCATAGAAAATAAGATACTGGTGGAAATTGAAACGAGAGTCGCATCATATAAAAACTTGCGAAGAGATATGATTAAGCCAAAGCAAACGATTTTACAAAAAGAAATTGAGCAAGCCAAAATGGAACAGGAAAAACTACTAAAACATCGATTGCCATCAACGAACAAAGAGAAAACGAAAACAAAACGGTTATAATTTGTCTAACAAAAGTTCAATAGAGTATACTCTATTGAACTTTTTTGTTTTGTTGTTAAATCAGTCTTTGTGAGTGTTCATTAGACTTGTTCAAAATAGAGGTGATTTTTACGTGCAAAAAGAGGGAGAATTTGTTGTCTTTACAGGAAGTCTGTGTTCAATGACGAGAAAGCGAGCACAGGCTCTTGTGACTGGTGTGGGTTGGAAAGTACAACATACGGTAACAAAGCAGACAACTCTACTGGTTGTTGGTTATCATCAAACAAAATTGACGGATCCTTTGGATCTGTCAAGAAAAAAGTTGACAGCTTTAGGCTTAAAACGCGAGGGACAAAAGTTACAGTTAATAAGTGAGAAAGAATTTTTACAGAAAATCAAAGAAACCATTGATCAACTTTATCAGAATGTTATATGAAAGAGGGAGATAAGATGAGTAGAATTG
Source organism: Enterococcus sp. 125944 (assembly GCF_051909435.1). Taxonomy (NCBI): domain Bacteria; kingdom Bacillati; phylum Bacillota; class Bacilli; order Lactobacillales; family Enterococcaceae; genus Enterococcus; species Enterococcus sp. 125944. Next base: position 58,961 of record NZ_JBQASY010000020.1, read on the forward strand.
GTTATGCACGTGTCAGTAGCAAGGAACAGCACTTAGATCGGCAATTAAAAGCACTACAGGACGTTTCTAAGGTCTTTTCAGACAAAATAAGCGGACAATCTACCGAACGGCCACAATTAAAAGCTTTGTTAGATTATATTCGAGAAGGTGATATTGTTGTTGTGACGGAATTAGATCGATTAGGACGTAATAACAAAGATCTTACAGCGATTATGAATCATATCCAGCAAAAAGGAGCGACTTTAGAAGTGTTGAATTTACCTTCTATGACGGGGATTGAAGATGAGAATCTAAGAAGATTGATAAATAATTTAGTGATTGAATTGTATAAGTATCAAGCAGAATCTGAGAGAAAACGAATCAAAGAACGTCAGGCACAAGGGATAGCAATTGCAAAACACCAGGGAAGGTTTAAGGGGCGTAAACCTAAATATACGCTAGAAGATGAATGCCTGCAGCATGCCTTAGAACTTTATCAACAAGGTTTAACCGAAACTGCAATTGAGCGAAGAACAGGAATTAATCGAACGACTTTTCGAAGATATCGAAAAAAATTAAAGGATTAATCATGCGATTAATCCTTTAGGAAACATAATCCCTTTCGTAACCACGATAGATTTCATGAAACTCATGGTGTAACGTTGTCCAGATTTGTTGCTGTAAAAAAGAGTTATTCTGAATGCATAGTTCTGGATAACCTTCAATTAATTGGTTGTGTTCTTCGTAGCGAAGTTGTGCCCGATGATATTCACGCTGTAAAATATAATACCAATCTTCTCCATACTTCTCGTACGTACACTTTTTTTTACTTTTTAGTTGATCAATGTAAATGGTTGCAAAATGGTTGGCAGTCATCAGGTTTTGATCATGGGTAGCGAATAAGTATTCTTTTGCTAAAAAGTTTGTGGTAAGTGTATTCGATAAAAAGCTATAATCCGGAGCACGTTGATAGAATTGAACAAATTGATCGTAAAGTAACGATATTTTTTGCTTTTCTGCTTTTAAGTATTGAATTTCCTTTGGAAAAAACGTATCAATCGCATAAAGTTTTTTTACGACTTCTTTGAATAGTAACATATAATGTTGAATAAATTCGTCCTTTTCAATCGGGTCACCTAAAAAATCAAAGTTTGTTGTCATAAAGAATCCCTCCTTGACTCAGGGAGTCAGTTTTTCCTTAAAAATTTTAATGATTAATGTGCGGTTATTGGATCATCTTTACAGGTATAATTGTACTATTTCCAGTCTGTTTGGCAATCAATCGTGGGAATACTCGGTTTAGCCATTGTTGATCGGAAACTTGGTCTAAAAAGTTACCAATAGTTGTTAAAAGTAACTGGTCACTTATCCGTTCGATTAAATAAACAGCATCAAAGGGAGATAGTCCAGCAACATAGTTTAAGATATTTTCGTCTGTTTGTTCAAAAGAACCTAAGTAGTTGTTTGTCTCTCGATCGTAGCAATCGACGATGTGAATAGATTTTATTGTCATAGAAATAGCTCCTTTCGTGGGTTTATTACATAAGAGAGAATTTCTCTCTCAGTAATAACTACTTTCGTAAACTGGTTGATTATTATAGCGACAAAACATGTCCCAACTGCGACTTCTGTATAATTCATTCGGATATAAGGATCGATTGATTCGTTTTCTGAAATGAAAAAAATGTCTCCTAATTTGTACGGGGTATTTGCTTTCATGATCTATTCCTCCAATAATGTTTGATTTGCCTTATTTGATACTTAGCCGAATCAACCATTTTCGGCAGCAAGTTGTCTCCGAGGCGGGCGGCCTTTTAGGAGATTTCAATTTCTTTTTGTTTCCATTCACCTCACTTTTTTGTTTTGGTTGGTCATTTTCGTATAGCTAAGCGTTCGTCGGCGTGCTTTTAGGTCACAACGTGTGGTAAGAGAAAACAAGGGAATGCTGTAGGAAAAAGTTTTTTATGAAATGATCAAAAAAGTTTTTCCGCCCCTTGTTTTGTCCTACCATTCGTTGTAAAAGCACTGCTGCCGATGATCGCTTAGATTGGGTATACGAAAGCGACCAACGAAAAAAGTATGGGAATAAAAAGAAATCGCACTGAAATCTCCCAAAAGGTCAAGATGGTTTTAATAAGAAATTCCTTTTAATACATTTGTTATTTTGATAATGTGGTGGTATAAAATAGATCAAATAGTTAAAAGAGGTGTTTGTATGAAGAAAAAAGGCATTCCTTATTCTCCGAAACCTAGAAATGCTTTTGAAAGGGGGTTATTTAAATATTTTGAAGGCGAAAGAGATCAGGAAGAAAAAGAGAAGAATCAAAAAAAGAAGTCTAGTCAAGAAAAAGAAAATATAGAAAAATAGTAGGTGAAAAAATAGAGAAGTATGAAAAAAAGTTTAATAGTATTGATTGTTGGATTAAGTATATTTGGAAGTGTTTTTTTTATTGGAAACTCGTTGTTTTCTAATAAAGATGTTACGGAACAAACCCCTGCTAGCACAACGGAAGAGGTATCTCCAGAGCTATTATTAGAGACGGAAGTTCTTGATACAAAGAAACCTGAGACAATTCCTTCGGAAAACGTGCTCTATCAAGGAGATCTTTCATTTGAATATGCGGATCCGGAAAAGCCGTATGTGCTAACGATTCGGTTTATAGATAAAGCGAATCATGAATATGTAGGGCCTGATAAAAAGCCATTGAAAAGAGAGAAAGAATTGATTCTAGGAA
>NZ_JBQASY010000021.1:0-60158 GCF_051909435.1 Enterococcus sp. 125944
ATTTCCTTCACTATCTTGATATTTCACAGTCACTGGAGCGGCATCTGAGCGATCATACACGTAGACCACTTCTTGCGCTGCCTCACTGAAAATTCCAGAGGCATTATCTGGCGTCTCTACTACATACCAACCAGGAATCTCTTTGGCTTCACTGGCATATGGTAACCCGACTTTTCCACTTAAGACAGTTGGCTCTGCTAATTGATTTCCTTCACTATCTTGATATTTCACAGTCACTGGAGCGGCATCTGAGCGATCATACACGTAGACCACTTCTTGCGCTGCCTCACTGAAAATTCCAGAGGCATTATCTGGTGTCTCTACTACATACCAACCAGGAATCTCTTTGGCTTCACTGGCATATGGTAACCCGACTTTTCCACTTAAGACAGTTGGCTCTGCTAATTGATTTCCTTCACTATCTTGATATTTCACAGTCACTGGAGCGGCATCTGAGCGATCATACACGTAGACCACTTCTTGCGCTGCCTCACTGAAAATTCCAGAGGCATTATCTGGTGTCTCTACTACATACCAACCAGGAATCTCTTTGGCTTCACTGGCATATGGTAACCCGACTTTTCCACTTAAGACAGTTGGCTCTGCTAATTGATTTCCTTCACTATCTTGATATTTCACAGTCACTGGAGCGGCATCTGAGCGATCATACACGTAGACCACTTCTTGCGCTGCCTCACTGAAAATTCCATAGGCATTATCTGGTGTCTCTACTACATACCAGCCTGGGATTTCTTTGGCTTCACTGGCATATGGTAATCCGACTTTGCCATTCAAAATCGTTGGGTCGCTTAATTCGTTGCCGTCTGTATCTTCATATTGGACCGTAACTGGTGCCGCATCTGAGCGATCATACACGTAGACCACTTCCTGCGCTTCTTCACTGAAAATTCCAGAGGCATTGGCTGGCGTCTCTACTACATACCAACCAGGAATCTCTTTGGCTTCACTGGCATATGGTAACCCGACTTTCCCACTTAGAATCGTTGGGTCGCTTAATTCGTTACCGTCTGTATCTTTATATTTGACTGTGACTGGTGCCGCATCGCTGCGATCGTAGATATACACCACTTCCTGCGCTTCCTCGCTGAAAATTCCAGAGGCATTGGCTGGCGTCTCTACTACATACCAACCTGGGATTTCTTTGGCTTCACTGGCATATGGCAATCCGACTTTGCCATTCAAAATCGTTGGGTCGCTTAACTCATTGCCGTCTGTATCTTTATATCTGACTGTGACTGGTGCCGCATCTGAACGCTCATAAACATAGACCACTTCTTGTGCTTCTTCAGTAAATACACCGACTGCATTATCTGGTATTTTGACCACGTTCCAGCCCGTGATCTCTTTCGGATTGCTTTCATAAGCCATACCGACTTTTCCACTTAAAACCGTTGGTTCACTCAGCTGTTCGCCTTCAGAATTCTGATACTTGACTGTTACAGGAGCTGCATCTATTAAATTGGGCTGCCAAACATACGTATCGGAGTCAGTTTCTCCATTGTAGTTTGCCATTAACTCGGAAGCCGACCAAATATTTAGCCCATTCGGGAAATCTATTGATCCTGTTCCAACATTGACCCATTTTCCTGTATAAATTTCTGATGAAATTGGACTAGGCAACATTGCATTTGTATAAAATGAAAATGACTGGCCTAATCTGATGATCTTCAACGATTGCATACCGCTAAACATAGAAGACATATTCGTTACCTTACTGGTATCGAAACTTGATATATCCAGACTAGAGACTCTATTTAAGCCCTGAAACATTCGATCCATATTCGTTACTTGGCTAGTATCAAAATTGCTTAGATCCATACTGAATGTATCGAGATCACTTCTTCTTAGGTTTGCGAACATCAAAGACATGTCCGTAACATTTCTCGTATCAAAATTGCTTAAATCAAATTTATCGATATTAATCACATTCGCGAACATCAAAGACATATTCGTTACATTTCTTGTATCAAAATTGGAGACGTCCAAACTAGTCAAATCGAACAGTCCATTGAACATCGCATACATATTAGTAACGTTACTTGTATCAAAGTTGGATACATCGAGCTTTGTTAACCCTCGAGTATTATTAAACATGCCAGACATATTCGTTACTCGGCTAGTATCCAGCTTGTCCAAGCCTTCTATTTCAGTAAGGTCAGTCCACGTACCGCCGGAGTTACCAAATAAATAAGAAGAATCCTCACCAGCAATAACATTCCCCTCGAACACAATTTTTTTAACCCTATACCGGGACCAAGGGTTAATCTCAGAAGTAGATCGGAATGTTCCAGATCCGATATGGAGAACTCCGTCATAAGTGATATACCAATCTGAAGTACCATAAGTTCCCGAGGCCATATTTTCAGTAGGATCTTCAGTAGTTTGATTCTCTATTGCATCTGTTTCATTTTGACTTCTAACTTCATTCTCACTTGAAGAAGAAGTCGATTCGTTCAGTTCGACAGGTTCTGAACTATCTGATTGACTAAGTTCACTGGGCTCTGTATTCCTTCCATCATTATCTTTCGTTGAATGAATGTGTTCATCCTTACTATCACGAGACATTAAAGTTTCTTCTTGTTCCACAGCGATCGTGCTCTCTACTGTATCCTGTATAGAAACAGTATCTTCAGTCACTGAATCAGCGCTAACAACCATTGTCCATGGCGCTTGATTTAACAACAAGCCTCCCAACAATAGTATCCTGCTACACTTTCCCATACCAAGTCATCCTTTCTCTTTTAGTCTTTCTCTTTAGTATCCATATTCCGATTATCATCAATGGATGTTATTACCTACATGTTTTGTATTGTCTCTGTGCTAAAGGTGTTTTGTTAATCAAACCATGCGCTTTACCTGCTGATTCGCTTTCAAGCTTTCAATAAGGTTCGATCTAAAGAATTTTCTTTAAAAAGTTGTTCCCAACCCTCAACTTCGACAAATGGATTTTCTGAGGCTTTCTATATGCATGTACCTTCTTCTAGTGCCAAAAATCTTCGTTTTTTAGATAATAGTTTCTCATTTAGACATTTTTTCGACAAAAATCTATAATTCAAGTTTTGTAAGACATTCGAAGTTTTCGGATGTCTATTTTCGTGTTGTCCCAAAAACGAAGGTTTTTGAGACAGATAGATTATTTTACATTCTCTGAATATATTACTATTCATCGCAGCTTTCTCTTAATCAACTATTTCTCCAGACAGTGAAATAGTTGATTTGCTTTTTACTCCAACCTTATCTACAGTTCCAAATCAAATCGCTTCGCCTATCCTTGCTTTTTTTGTTAAGATAAAGAAATAATGAGTAAGAATTTAGGTGATGATTTATGCGACTGTTGTTTTTCTTTTTCCTTTTCACATTTTTGATTGGATTTCTCTTCTATTTATTGACCCGTCGCACGATCGCCGAAGTCTATCATGAATTGACCGATAAGAACCGCTTCTTTCGAGGCATCAAAGCTTTCTTCATTGGAATTTATCGCATTTTGACTTCTGTTTAAAAAAAACTGTCCAACAACAGATCTCTTGATCGTTGCTGGACAGTTTTTTGTTTGATTCGTCTTCTATTTCAATGGTTTCCATTGCCAATCTTGGACTTCAGCAATGTCATAGCCATTCTCACGGATAAAGTCATGGTGATAGGCAACCGTCTCTGTCATTCGTTGCGCAAAGTCGGCAGCTTGTTCGCCATAGACCCACTCAGCGCCGTCTTTCGCTAAATGGAAGCGATCAAGTTCAGATAAGATCCGCATGTCAAATGGTGTGGTGATATCGCCATTTTCACGATAGCCATGAATATGCAGACGCTGATTCTTGCGGCCGAAGAAAATGTCCCGAATCAGTCCTTCATAGCCATGGAAAGCAAAAATGATTGGCTTGTCCTTAGTAAAGTAAGCCTCAAATTCTTCATCTGTCAATCCACGAGGATCGACATCCGGATGACGTAGTTTCAATAAATCAACAACATTGATAAAGCGGATTTTCAACTCTGGAAACGCCTCATTCAGCAGGCTTACAGCAGCGAGAGCTTCTAAATTTGGCTCTGTCCCTGCTGCAGCGATCACCAAATCAGGTTCTCCTTGGTCTGTTGAAGCCCAATCAATGATCTTTAAGCCGTCTTTTACCAATATCTCCGCTTCTTCTGCCGTATAAAACTGCGGCCGAGGATGTTTCGAAGAAACAATCAGATTGATCTGTTCTTCAGTTTGGAATGTTTCTGCCATTACAGCCATCAAGCTATTGGCATCTGCTGGTAGATAGACCCGTACGAATTCCGCTTTTTTCTCAGCGATATGTGTCATGATCCCTGGGTCTTGATGGGTATACCCATTATGGTCTTGCTGGAATACGGTTGAGGAAGCAATCAAATTCAATGACGGATAGGCATGGCGCCAAGGCAATTCTTTCGATTTACGCGTCCACTTAAAGTGCTGAGTGATCATGGAATCAACCACTCGCAAGAAAGATTCATAGCTAGCAAAAAAGCCATGACGCCCAGTTAAGACGTAGCCTTCTAGGAAGCCTTCTGCTTGATGCTCCGATAATTGGGAATCAATCACCCGTCCGGTAGCACTTAGCCATTCATCATAGTTTGGCTGTTTTGGTTCTAACCATTGGCGATTTGTCACTTCAAAAACATGGTTCAAACGATTGGATTTGGCTTCATCCGGATCAAAGATTCTAAAATTAGTCGGGTTTTCAACAATCAAATCCCGAGCAAACTTTCCGAACTCCATCATGTCTTGAGCAGTGGTTGAGCCAGGAACACCAATATCGATCGCATGCTGTCGCCAATCGGTGATTTTCAACGGTTGAGGATCGATTCCCCCGTTAGTGATGGGATTCATTGCCATCCGTTGCTGTCCTTTCGGCGCGAGTTCTTGAATCTCAGCCTTGATGCGGCCAGATTCATCAAAGAGTTCTTCTGGCTTATACGATTTCAGCCAATCGATTAGTGCATCCACGTGCTCCATCTGATGCGCATTGACTGGGATAGGTACTTGGTGGGCGCGAAAACCGCCTTCAATCGGCTCTCCCTCCCAAATTTTTGGTCCTGTCCATCCTTTAGGTGTGCGCACGATCAGAACAGGCCAGTGGGGCATGACTGCTTCATCAGCTTTTCCTTGACGAGCTTTGGTTTGAATCGCTTTGATCTGCTCAACGGCGCGGTCCAATGCTCTCGCCATTTGCGGATGAACAGTAGCAGGATCATCTCCCTCAACAAAATAAGGTGTCCAACCCATTCCTTCAAAATACTTGGTTAGGTCTTCATCCGATTTGCGAGCCAGAATCGTTGGATTAGAGATTTTAGCACCGTTCAGATGTAAGATCGGCAGAACAGCCCCATCATTTACCGGATTGATAAATGTATTAGAAAACCAGCTGCCCGCTAACGGACCGGTTTCAGCTTCGCCATCTCCAACCACAACAGCAGCGATCACATCAGGATTATCAAGGACTGCTCCTGTTCCATGCGCGATGGAATAACCTAGTTCGCCCCCTTCATGGATCGATCCTGGTGTTTCTGGTGCCGCATGGGAAGCAATTCCTCCTGGGAAGGAAAAAATTTTGAAAAGATGCTGCATCCCGGCCTCATCTTGGGTTACTTCTGGATAGATTTCCGTATAACTTCCATCCAGATAGGCATTCGAAACCATCACCTGACCTCCATGACCAGGTCCTTCAATGTAGAACATATTCAAATCATATTTATTGATGACACGATTCAAGTGGGTGTAGATAAAATTCTGACCAGCAATGGTGCCCCAGTGACCAATCGGATTGACTTTCAGATCTTTTTCTTCAATGGGCCGCCGTAACAGTGGATTGTCTTTCAAATAGATTTGTCCGACAGAAAGATAGTTGGCTGCCCGCCACCAAGCATTCATTTTGTCAAAATACTCTTGGGTATCAAATGTTGTCTCCATACTACTCCTCCTTGCTTTCTCTTAATTAAAAGTCTATGCGTCTCGATTTTAAAAGTCAATTTTGCTGATTGTACACCTTGCATCTCTCTTATGATTTGTCTGCTTCAGCACAAGAAAAAACAAGACCAGAGTTCCTCCCAACATGTTTCAGTATGAGAGGGTTTGGTCTTGTCAGTGTTGGCTCTTTTCTGTTGTCTTGTCTACTTTTTTAATAGCTACTTGATCGTCACATAGTCCAAACCAACGAGTTTTGCCCACGTCTCGATTTGATCTGACGTCAACGCTAATGAAACAACCGTATGATGTCCGCCTCCCGTTTCGATCCATTGTTTGACTCCTTGATGAAAGTCGGGACGAGGCGTCCACATCACGCGAGCCACCGGCAATTTAGGTGCGGCTTCTGTTGGCTCAAAAGCATCGACTTCATTGATCAATAATTTATAGTGAGTGCCAAAGTCGGCCATAGATACAACTACTCCTGCGCCACCTTGTCCGTCAAAGACTAATCGTGCTGGGTCTTCTCGATCCCCCATTGATAGCGGCGAAACGACGATTTTTGGTTTATTGACAGCCAATACTGGATCCACTTCCATCATATGCGACTGCAAGATGGCTTCTTTGCCTTCGGTCAACTCATAGGTATAGTCTTCCATAAAACCGGTTGCTTTATTATGTGCCATGATCTTCATAAGACGATCGATGGCTGCTGTTTTCCAGTCACCTTCACCAGCAAATCCGTATCCTTCCGCCATGAGTCGCTGTACAGCTAATCCTGGTAGCTGTTGCATGCCATAAAGATCTTCAAAGTTGGTCGTAAACGCACTATAGCCTCCTGCTTCTAAGAAACGGCGGATGCCGATTTCTTGTTTGACCTGTACTTTCACATGTGCTTCCCAGATTGCGGCTTCATAATCTCCCTGATCAAACTCATACAAATTATGGTATTCTTCAAACAAGTCATTGATCTCTTCATCGGTCACAGCATCGATTACTTGAACAAGATCACCAATGCCAAAGTAATCCACGGTCCAACCAAATTGGATTTGTGCTTCGACTTTGTCCCCTTCTGTTACCCCAACATTGCGCATGTTGTCGCCGAAACGAGCGACTTTGATAGCAAAACTTTCATTGTAAGCAACCGCCACATCCATCCAAGCTGCGATTTCTTTTTGGACCGTCTCTTTTTTCCAATAACCGACAACGATTTTGTTTTGTTTCTGCAAACGCGCATTGATAAAACCATATTCGCGATCCCCATGGGCTGCCTGATTCAAATTCATAAAGTCCATATCGATGGTCTCCCAAGGAATGCGTTCATTGTATTGAGTCGCCAAATGAAGCAATGGTTTTTGCAGCAGTTTCGTTCCCCGGATCCACATTTTTGCTGGTGAGAAGGTATGCATCCAAGTAATGACACCAGCTACTTCATCCCGATAATTGACTTCCTTCATGATCTTTGTAATCGTGTCCGCAGTGACTGCCAATTCTTGTAAAACGACTGGATAAGGCAGATTTCCACTGTCATTCAAGCGTTTGACCATTTCAGCTGTATGATCGCGGACTTCTTGCAAGGCTTCTTCCCCATATAAGTGCTGAGATCCTACAACGAACCAAAATTCTTTTTTACTGATTGCTAACATATTGTCTGCTCCTTCTTGATTAATTTTGCCCATAGTAGGCATCTTTGCCATGTTTTCGTAGATAATGCTTGTCAAGGATGCGCTGCGGCAGTTCCGGTGCATAACTATTGATCTGACGCGTCACAACGTTCATCTTTGCTACTTCTTCTAAAACGACTGCGTTCATGACTGCACTTTGAGCATCTTTGCCCCAAGTGAATGGACCATGTCCCTGCAGCAAGACGCCGGGAATCTCTAAAGGTTGGATACCGCGTTCCTGGAAAGTTTCAACAATCACGTTTCCAGTCTCTGCTTCATAACCACGGTCAATTTCTTCCTGTGTCAAAAAGCGCGCACAAGGGACACTGCCATAAAAGGTGTCAGCGTGGGTCGTGCCCATTGCCGGCAAATCAACTCCTGCCTGTGCCCAACTTGTTGCCCAAGTGGAGTGGGTATGGACGATGCCGCCAATTTCTGGAAACGCTCGATACAATACAGCGTGAGTAGGGGTATCAGAAGAAGGATTCATCTTTCCTTCAACAACGTTCCCCTCAAAATCGCAGACCACCATATCACTAGCTTGCATCGTTTCATAATCAACCCCACTAGGTTTGATCACAAATAGCTGCTGGCTGCGGTCAACGGCAGACACATTGCCCCAAGTGTATTTGATCAAGCCCTGTTTTGGCAGAGCTAAATTGGCTTGGAAGACGGCTTCTTTCAATTGTTCTAACAAATGACTCACCTCTATTTTTGTTTAAATCAATCCATCGATCGCTGCTTGCTCGATCGGCAGACCGTGTTGGTAGCGCTTAACAAACTCAGTAAAACCAACTATATCCTCAGGTAATGGCGCTAAAGTTGTCCCTTCTTTTCCTTGGAAAACTCTGGATAAAAAGACTGTAAGTGTTTCTTCTACCGATTTTTTTTTCATAAATGCTGCCAGTAAAGCGATGCCCCAAGCACCACCTTCTCCTGCTGTTTCCATCACCGTCACTGGTGCTTCCATCGCAGCAGCCAACACCCGCTGCGCAACAGTCGGAGTCTTGAAAATCCCTCCGTGTCCTACGATTCGGTCGATCTTGACTTGTTCTTTAGTTAGGATATCCATCCCGATCTTCATCGCACCAAACGCACTAAACAAATGGAGCCGCATAAAGTTTGCTAAAGTAAAGCGGCTTTCTGGGGAGCGAACAAACAATGGTCTACCAGCTGCTATTTTTGTAATATTCTCTCCTGAGTAATACCCATAAGACAACAACCCACCACAGTCAGGATCTCCTTTCAGTGCTTGGTTGAACAATGTCGTAAACAGAGCTTCTGTGCTCATTTCGACCCCTGCTGCTTCTACAAATTCCCGAAAAACTTTGACCCATGCATTGATCTCCGAAGTACAATTATTCGTATGAACCATGCCAACTAAATCTCCTGCTGGCGTTGTTACCAGATCAATTTCTGGATAGACTTTAGAGAGACCGCTTTCAAGAACGATCATAGCAAAAGCTGATGTTCCGGCAGAGACATTCCCACTCCTTTGCGCAACACTATTCGTCGCAACCATTCCGGTTCCCGCATCTCCTTCGGGTGGACAGAATGGAATACCCGGCAACAATGTTCCTGTTGGATCTAACCGCAAAGCACCTGCTGCCGACAAAGTGCCTGCTGCTTCACCAGCCACTAAGACTTTGGGCAAAATATCTGCTAACTGCCAAGGTAAATTTTCTGGAAGGATCAGATCATCAAACTGGGCCATCATCTGTCGATCATAGTCTTTTTGTAGGCTGTCGATTGGGAACATTCCCGAGGCATCCCCAATACCGATTACTTTTTCACCTGTCAGCTGCCAATGAACATAGCCCGCTAATGTCGTCAAAAAGTTGACTTCCGGTATATGCGCTTCTTGATTCAAAATGGCTTGGTACAGATGAGCGATACTCCAGCGTTGCGGAATATTGTATTGGAACAATTCAGTTAGAGCCTTTTCGGCTGCTTCTGTGCTGGCATTGCGCCAAGTGCGGAAAGGCACCAATAACTGATCATTCTCATCAAAAGCGAGATACCCATGCATCATAGCGGAAAAACCAATTGAACCAATTCTCGTCAAAGGTTCCCCGTATCGGGATTGAACAGAAGCTGCTAATGCTTGATAGCTTTCTTGGATTCCTTGCCAGACAGATGCCAAAGAATAGGTCCAGACACCATCTAATAACTGATTCTCCCACTCATAACTACCGGTTGCGATGGTTTGAAATTGCTCATCGATCAAGACAGCTTTAATTCTTGTGGATCCTAACTCGATTCCAAGTGCCGTGCGCCCTTCTTGAATCGCTTCACTTATTTGCTGCTCCATTTCTCTTCTCTCCTTTTGAATTTTGATATACATGAAATCACGAATGGCTCATGACGGAGCCGCGAACAATCAATTCTGGCTCATAATAAAACGTTTCTTCCAACGTAGTTCCTGAGGTGACCCATTGTGCCGCTAAAATCCCCATCTCTTCCTTTGGGTGAGCCAGTGTGGTTATTCCTGGTGAAGTCAATGTACTTAAAGGTGAATCATCATTTCCTACAATTGAATAATCTTCTGGTACACGCTTTCCATTGGCTTCTAATTGCTGGATCAACCCATGTGCAATTTCATCGTTATAACAGACGATTCCAGTGATCTCATTCGATTGGTTCAACCGGTCAATCGCTTGTGCAATGACAGCCTCTTTGGTTTCTGTGGTATAAGTCACGACATCTTCAGCAGCAAATGTTTTCTTTGCTTGTTCCAAAGCTTTGACAAAACCTTTCATCCGATATTTCCCTTGTAAATCATCAATTTTAGTGATCAGCATCAAGTGTTGATGCTGCTGTTCCAATAAATAATTCGTGGCTAGATAGCCTGAACGAGTGTCATTGACACAAATATGAGGCAGATCCAGTTCTTCATAGTAGGCATTGATCATCACTAGCGGAATCCCTGCTTCTTTCAATGCCATGTAGTAGGCCAAATTGGGATTGTATTGACTGCTCTTCGTCGGTTCAACGATTAAGCCATCTACTCCTTGGTCCATCATTTGTTGAAGGCAAGCTCGTTCTTGTTCATGGTCATTATTTGTTGATCCCAACAGCAAAGAATAGCCTTGTTCCCGCAATGTCTGCTCGACTCCGCGCATAATTGAAGGGAAGATATAATCCGACAGATACGTCATGATGATGCCAATCGTTTTATGGCTGCGTTGCGGAAGATTCTCAGGTTTTGAAACGTACGTACCAGATCCTCTTTCCTTACGTAAATAGCCTTCGTTTACTAGCAAAGCAATCGCTTGTCGCACGGTATGTCGGCTCAAATGATATTCTTCTTGTAATACAGCCTCCGAAGGAATCGTCATTCCTTCTTTATAGGTTCCTAAACGGATGTTTTCCCGTAATTCATTCGCAAGTTGTTCGTACTTCGTTGTCATATTAATCCCATCTTTTGAAAGTTGTCCGTACATATAGTATATTTAGAATGCGCTTTCTTGTCAATGTAATTTTGTAAAAATCAATTTTTTACCTGAAGCAGAAATATAATAGTCAGTGGCAGCCTCTGCTAAATGCACGATTCGATCAATTGCAACTGTTCAGAAAAGATGAATTGCTATACAATAAATGACAACGACAGCAAAGGAGGTTCTTCCTATTTTCTCTTTTAAAGATATTAAAGAAAATTACCCAAACGCTGCTTTGCATCCAGCAAAATCAACAGATCCAGGAATCGAATCGATTCCATTTGGTCAGAAATTCATCTGGCTGCCTACTGCCGATCTATCGGCAAAAGAAAGAATCATGCTGCAATTAGGCAGCGGTGCACTGTTTCCGGTAATCGACAACCGTTTTCGACCATGGTACCCGATTTTATTTGAACATCAGCCGATAAATGAGACCGGTGATTATCGTTTGTTGCAAGTGAAATTTACGAGTGGGATCGATTTATTGCAGACTGAGTGGCTGCAAGAGATCCAGCAAATGCTCCCCCATGTCGTCGACCTCTTTTTTGTTACCGAAGACAGTGCGTTGATTGTTGAACAGCGGGTTGGTGAGAACTTGCGCTTAGATGAACTGGATGGTTTATTTGTTGCTTTAGATATGGATTTTGACTGCTACTCGCATTTATTTGTAGGGCCGTTTCACCATTCGAGCCATGATTTCACACTTCTGCTGACTGAAGAAATGACTCTTTTTCAACAATTGACTCGACAAACCAATTTAAAAAGTTTGGATCTGGCTACATCTCTAATCCATTTGCTAAGCACTGCCGGTTCCGACTATCAACTATTATTTCGAACACTTTATCAGGATTGGTTTCAGGAAAGCGATCTTATCCATTTGATCGAGTCGCTGTGGAAAAATCAAGGAAATGCCAGTTCTACAGCCAAGTCACTCTTCATGCATCGCAATACACTACTTTATAAGATCGATAAATTCCAAAGTATGACTAATCTGAACTTAAAAGAAATGGATGATCTGCTGCTGTGCTATTTTCTTATCAAAAATTTCGCTCATCCAGCCGATTGAACAACTTGCACAAGAAAACGTTTTTTTTCTTGTGCATATTTCCGTTGCTGAATCAAAGCGTTTTCATTTATGATACAGGTGTAAACTAAATGGAAAGAGGTAATCCTAATGGTAGAAATGGCTCTGAAACACGTGCATAAAAAATACGACAACAATGATAATTATTCTGTAACAGATTTTAATTTAGATATTTCTGATCGCGAGTTTATTGTTTTTGTTGGACCTTCCGGTTGCGGAAAGTCAACAACGCTGCGGATGATCGCTGGATTAGAAGATATTTCTGAAGGAGAATTATCCATCGGCGGCAAAGTAATGAACGATGTCGCACCAAAAGATCGTGATATTGCCATGGTATTCCAGAACTATGCGTTGTATCCACATATGACAGTTTTCAACAACATGGCTTTCGGATTGAAATTACGTAAATACGATAAAGAAGAAATCAAAAAACGGGTAGAAAATGCTGCCGAGATCTTAGGATTGACAGAATATCTAGACCGTAAACCAGCCGCACTATCTGGTGGACAACGTCAACGGGTAGCTTTGGGTCGTGCCATCGTACGTGATGCCAAAGTCTTCTTGATGGATGAACCTTTGTCAAACTTAGATGCGAAATTGCGGGTAGCAATGCGTGCGGAGATTGCGAAACTGCATCAACGTCTTGAAACAACTACGATTTATGTAACCCATGACCAAACAGAAGCGATGACAATGGCAGACCGAATCGTTATTATGAAAGACGGATTTATTCAACAAATCGGTTCACCGAAAGAAGTGTACAACTCACCTAAAAATATGTTTGTTGCCGGCTTTATCGGTTCACCTGCTATGAACTTCTTTACAGTTACTTTGAAAAACGGCATGATCTCAGACGGCCATGGATTAAACTTACGTATTCCTGAAGGCAAAAACAAAGTCCTTATCGAAAAAGGGTACGAAGGCAAGGAATTAGTCTTTGGTATCCGTCCAGAAGATATCCACAGCGAACAAATCGCATTGGAAGCTTCACCAGAAGCAACTGTCCGTGCAGAAGTAGTCGTTTCTGAACTGCTTGGTGCTGAAACAATGCTTTATACAAAGATTGGTTCCACTGAGTTTATCTCTAAAGTAGATGCTCGTGACTTCCATCGTCCAGGTGAAGTGATTGATCTTGCTTTCAACATCAACAAAGCCCACTTCTTTGATAAGACATCTGAGAATGTGATCACGTTACCTTAATTTGTAGTTTTCTTGCACTGTCCTTGGTTTGCCCCCTAGACAGTTGCAATTAACTAATATCCACTTTTATTCCTTATTTGTATCCCCTGAAAACAGACAGCCCTGCGGCTGTCTGTTTTTGGGTGGATTCTCTTTAGGTGAAGGGACTACTTTGAAGCTCTCTTCTCAAGAAAGCGTACATAAAATTTTTTGATCGTTGGGTATTGACGATATGCCAAGAAAACAACTTTGATTCTTTTAGTAGTAACTGGGTCGACATCAATGATTTTCTTATACCCGACAGTTCCGCATTCTGCTAAAAAGCAATCCTTGCCATCTTTTTCATAATAAAGTACTGCTTTTTCAATTCTCTGACTCTCGCGGATTTCTTCTTGTAAAATCACTGTATTGATTTGTGTTGGTTGTGCAAAAGTCACTGTTACCCACGGCTCATGATCGTTATCCGCAGGTTGCCAATACGTCTTCTTTGATGAGGTAACCTTCTGCAGGCTTTCTTGATCCCAGGGTGATTTTTGGGAAGAAGCTGTGATCTGTCCTTGGTACAACGGCTGATCCGTTTGTAATGGCCGTAGATATTGCCCTAATTGCATCAGTGACTGCTGATCTTTCGGGTGGATCGCCCCATTGGGCATTGGCGGAACATTTAATAAAAATACCGCGTTTCCTCCTACCGCTTTCCGATACAAAGAAAATAATGTTTCGGCACTTTTCACTGCTGTATCCTCTTCCGGATGATAAAACCAGCCGGGTCTGATTGATAGATTGACCTCTGCGGGATACCAGACTAAATCTCTGTTGGAATCGTAGTTTCTCAATACAGATCGGCTACCTAAATCTTCTGCCATACTTGAGATTGTCGTCCGGAATTCTGCTGTGTCTGTTTGTTGTGATTTTTCGGCCGTCTTTTCGGCATCCAATAGCTCACGGGGAACGACACTCCACTCATTCTGCCTTGTGTGCCCGGCTTCATTTCCGATCCAGCGAACATCTGGACCGCAAACGGCAATCACAGCATCCGGCTGTAATTGCCGAATCTGTTGATAATATCTTTGCCAGTCATAAAACTGCCGCTTTCCGTTAGGTCCTTCTCCATTGGCTCCATCAAGCCACACTTCTGCTATTTCACCATACTGCGTCAATAATTCTGTCAATTGACCCACATACACCTCGTTATAGGCCTGTCCGGTGCCGTAGCTTGCGGCGTGCTGATCCCACGGAGAAAGATAGATGCCAAACGCCATCCCTGCTTCTTGACAAGCCTCCGACAATTCTTTGACTAAATCTCCTTTGCCATTTTTCCAAGGTGTATAAGCGACTGTCTGCTGCGAATAGTTGCTGGGCCATAAACAGAAGCCATCATGGTGCTTACAGGTTAAGATCATCCCTTTCATCCCACTGCATTTGCAAAGCGTGACCCACTCTTTACAGTCCACTGCTTGCGGGTCAAATAGTGCTAAGGATTCTCTCCCATTTCCCCATTCCCGATTCGTCATGGTATTCAAGCCAAAATGAATAAAGCCATAAAATTCCCGTGCTTGCCATAGTAGTTGACGGTAACTCGGACGGATCGCCGTCAATTCTTCAACTTTCATCGCACTTCCCCTTTCTCCAACTGATTGTCAGCAAACTGGAACCCATTCAGATAAGTGTTCTTACTGGCGATGGCTCACTAACCGCAGTTGTTTTGTTTTTGGTCTTTACAGCAAATAGAGTAGTAGATGCCAAATGAATTGACAAGCCACTACTCTAAATTACATAGTTTAGTTTGTTTCACATAGTTTTTTTCCACAGGTTGCGTTCAGGATTGCAACACCAGAATAGCCGAGAACTAATTCAACTGCAATAATGTTAAACTATCTGCTAAGACCGCTTCACCATCAAGAAGCTCGTAATCTTCTGGTGTGATTAGTTTATACGGAACTGCTTTATAGTTCAAAAAATCTTTTAAGCGATTGATTTCATATTTCGATTGTGGTCCAATCAGTAATGCATCAACAGTCTGATTTTGAATGATTTGTTCAGCAATGATTGCTGGTGCTGAATAAATATGGACAGTTATTCCTTGTTCATCCGCTGCTCGCTGCATGTTTTTCACTAATAGACCTGTTGTGATGCCTGCTGTACAGATCAATAAGATCGTCTTTTGTGCTTCTGTCCCCATATTTACAGCCTCCTAAGATATTTTCTTTTTCTTATTATAAATATCTAAGACAACTGCTAACAGCAAGATCAATCCTTTGATTGCCTGTTGCCAGTCGACCCCTACACCTAGAATCGACATCCCATTATTCAGTACTCCCATCACTAATCCGCCGACGATCGCACCCATGATCGTTCCGATTCCGCCAGAAGTTGAGGCACCGCCAAAATAAACGGCAGCCATGGCATCCAGTTCCATAGAGGTTCCTGCTTGTGGTGTCGCAGCGTTCAATCGGGCAGCCAAAACCAAACCTGCCAATGCCGCCATCGCGCCCATATTGACAAAGACCCAGAAAGTGATTTTTTTCGTTTTGATTCCTGACAGTTCAGCGGCTTTCCTATTTCCACCAGTTGCATAGATTTGACGACCGGCAACTGTTTTATTTGTTAAGAATCCATATGCTGCGACGATGACTCCTAATAAAATCAAGATGATCGGGTAACCCTGATAAGAAGCGAACACATAAGTTGCGCCAATGAAAACGACGCCGATGAAAAGAGCTTTGAACAAAAAGGTACTGGTGGACTCTACTTCAAACAAATTTTTCTTGCGGCGTTCCCGGGTTCGCCATTGACCAAAAATCAATAGTGCCGTGATACCGACACCGATAATCATTGAAAGGAGATGAATATGATCGCCGCTGACAATATCAGGTAAATAGCCTGTTGAAATTTTTTGAAACGAGGTAGGAAATGGTGCTAAAGATTGTCCTCCCAGAACGACTTGAGTCAATCCACGGAACATCAACAGTCCAGACAACGTAACAATAAAAGCAGGAATCCCCACATAAGCTACCCAGAAACCTTGCCAAGCGCCAATCAACGCACCAATCAGTACACATAATGGCACAGCCACCCAGGGACTCATGCCATTATTGACCATCAAGACGCCGGCGATTGCGCCAACAAACGCCATGACAGATCCGACAGACAAATCGACATGCCCTAACAAGACAACTAGTAACATCCCCGCAGCTAAAACCAATATATGACTATTTTGCAAAACAAGATTGGTGATGTTCAATGGTCGCCAGAAAATACCATCTGTCATTGCTTGAAAGGCAATCAATAAGACGACCAGGATAATAATCATGCTGTATTTGCTAAAAATCTCTAACGCTTTGTCTTTGATAGAATGTTTTTGCACTTTTTTTAATTTATTCGTTGTTTCCATCCTAAACCCCACTCTCTTCTAATGTCATCAAGTTCATCAGCAGTTCTTGATCCGCATCTTGCCGCAATACTTCTCCTGTAAAACGCCCTTCATTCATCGTATAGATCCGGTCACACATACCCAAAAGTTCCGGCAGCTCGGAGGAAATGATACAGATTGCTTTACCCGCAGATGCCATTTCTTCAATGATCGTATAAATTTCATATTTTGCTCCAACATCGATTCCTCGTGTTGGCTCATCTAAAAATAAAATATCCGGTTCCGTCATCAACCACTTAGCCAAAACAACTTTTTGCTGGTTTCCGCCGCTAAGGCTGCCAACATTTTGATAGATTGAATTGGTTTTCGTCCGCATTTTTTTGCGGTATTCTTCTGCCAAAATTACTTCTTTCTCTTTGTCCAAAACACCGTTGCGACTGATTTTATTCAGACTAGCAATCGTTGTGTTCTCCCGAATGTCCATCAATAGATTAAGTCCTAATGCTTTACGGTCCTCTGAGACATACGCAAGCCCATTTCTAACGGCAGCTGGAACATCTTTTACGGAGATTTGTTGCCCTTCTTTATAGACTTCGCCCGTGATATTGCTGCCATAGGAATGCCCAAAGACACTCATCGCAAATTCTGTTCGTCCCGCGCCCATAAGCCCAGCAATGCCGATGATTTCTCCTTTGCGGATCATCAAATTGAGGTCTTCGTTCACGATTCGATTTGTATCGATAGGATGATGAACGGTCCAATTCTTCACTTCAAAAAAAGGATCACCAATCTGGGGATGCCGTTCCGGATAGCGATTCGTCAAGTCACGACCAACCATCCCGCGAATGATTCGCTCTTCAGAAATCTGATTGCCAGCCATCGTTTCAATGGTTTGTCCATCGCGCAAAATCGTGATGCGATCGGCGACATTGACTATTTCATTCAACTTATGAGAAATAATGATGGAAGTAATCCCTTGATTACGAAATTCTTTGATCAATTCTAGTAAATTGGCACTTTCTTCTTCATTCAGAGCGGCTGTTGGTTCATCTAAAATCAATAATCGGACTGATTTAGAAAATGCTTTGGCGATCTCTACTAGCTGCTGCTGCCCTACACCGATTTGTGAAACCAATGTATTAGGATCAAGACGCAAGCCAACTGTTTTTAATAAATTATCGGTCTTCTTTTCTGTGATATTCCAATCGATGATGCCATTTTTGGCTTGTTCATTTCCTAAAAAAA
Organism: Enterococcus sp. 125944; assembly: GCF_051909435.1. Lineage (NCBI taxonomy): Bacteria > Bacillati > Bacillota > Bacilli > Lactobacillales > Enterococcaceae > Enterococcus > Enterococcus sp. 125944. Next base: position 17,924 of record NZ_JBQASY010000021.1, read on the forward strand.
TATTCTCTTTGATGGATAAATAAGGACTTAAAGCCAGCTCTTGATGAATGATTACGATCCCTTTTTCTTCGCTATCTCGTAAATCTTTAAATTTACAGAGCTCTCCTTCGTAATATATTTCACCTTCATACGTGCCATGTGGATACAAACCGCTTAGCACATTCATCAATGTAGATTTTCCTGCGCCGTTTTCACCACATAGCGCATGGATCTCACCACGTTCGATCGAAAGATTTACATTGCTTAATGCTCGTACGCCTGAAAATTCTTTGACGATATTCTTCATTTCGAGAATATAATCTGCCATGTCCTTTCACCCTTTTCTTTTTATGTAGTCAGAGATTCTGCAGAAGAAATAAAATGATCCATTCAAAAGAACGGCTCTTTGACAAACAAGAAAGAACAGGGCAAAACATTGGAGTATCCGCTGATCTGCCCCGATCATTATCCCTTCAGCTGCTCTTTTACCTTTTTTGCGCTTTTGACAGCCCCACTGTCAACAACTAGCCCAGATCTTTTTCCGTGTAATAGTCACTGTCCACAAGCTCTTCTTTATAATTGCTGCTATCTACAGAGACTGGATTAGATAGATAGGTCGGTACCACTTTGACCCCATTGTCATAAGTTTCGGTATCATTGACTGGGACTTCTTCGCCATTGGCGATTGCTTCGATCATTTCGATCGTGTTTTTGGCTAGAACTCGGGTATCTTTGAAAATCGTTTGCGTTTGTTCTCCAGCAATGATCGATTTAACTCCAGCAATGGTTGCATCTTGTCCTGTAATTACAGGTAATGGTTTTTCAGAAGAACCATACCCCACACCTTTTAGGGATGAGATGATTCCTAAACTGATTGGATCATAAGGAGAAAGAACGGCATCTAATGTTTTATCGGTATAGTTGGCACTCAATAAGTTGTCCATCCGTGCCTGTGCAGTAGAACCATCCCAGCGCAGTGTTGCGATTTGGTTGAGATTCGTCTGACCCGAAGGAACCACTAATTGACCACTATCAATATACTGTTGAAAAACAGACATCACGCCATTGTAATTGATCAACGCATTGTTATCATCCGGTGAACCACCAAACAATTCGATATTGAAGGGTCCTTTTCCATCTTTCAGGCCTAGCTTGTCTTCAATATAAGAAGCTTGTAAAACACCCACACCGAAATTGTCAAAGGTTGCATAGTAATCGACGTACTCCGAATTCATCAATAACCGATCATAAGCAATCACTTTGATGTCCTCGTTATGAGCCTTTTCGAGAACATCGGTAAGCGCGGAACCATCAATAGAAGCAATCACTAATGTATCGACGCCTTTAGTGATCATGTTTTCAATTTGAGCGACCTGATTCTCAACCTTATCTTCGCCATATTGCAAGTCTGTTTTGTAGCCTAACTTTTCCAGTTCATCTACCATATTGTTTCCATCGGCAATCCAACGTTCTGCTGATTTTGTAGGCATAGCGATTCCCACAAACCCTTTGTCCCCGCTGCTGGCTCCACCACTATCTGAGCCGTTTCCGCAAGCTGCCAACATCCCTCCCAAGAGAACGGTTGAAGCGATACCTACGATTTTTTTCATTGTGCTTTTCATTTATTGATCCCTCCATACTTTTACTTACAGGCTAAGTATAGAAAAAACAGCAATCGCTTACATTAACTATTTTTGGTAGTTTCTTTGATTTCTTGGGACATTGGAATTCAAACCTTGATTTTCTTTCGATTACCTTGTTTTTTTTCGGAATCTTGAAATTAAGAAAAGCGCTTACCTTTTTTTGGTAAAATAGAGGTCGGGGGTGAAATTATGGATAAAAAAAGGTTACACATCTTCCTTTCGATCCTGCTTATGACCAGTCTTAGCGCCTGCCAACGACCAGCTGAGGGGACCAATGAATCTGCTAAAGAGAGCATTGTCATTGGCTTTTCGCAATCTGGTACAGAAAGCAGTTGGCGTAAACGTCATACTGAATCGATTCGGACAGAGTTAGAGAAAGAAGGGTATGAAGTACTTTATCGAAATGGCTATATGAATCAAGAAAGACAGATCCAAGATATCCGCAGTTTTATCGTTTACCAAGTAGATGCAATCGTCTTTACTCCATTACAAGAAGATGGTTGGGAACCAATACTCGAAGAGGCGGCCAATGCAGGTATCCCTGTTTTTATCGTTGATCGTCATGTGGATCTGGCAGATCCTTCCTTATTTTTGACACATATCGGTCCTAGTTTCAAAGCGGAAGGCAATCGAGCTGGCCTTTATGTCAGCAATTATTTCAAGCATCATGAAAATGAAACGATCAACGTGCTGGAGTTGACCGGACTCAGTGATACATCCCCTACGCAACTACGTTCAGATGGCTTTCGAGAAACCATCAAACGAGATTATGCGAAAAACAATGTCACTATTCAAGTAACTGATGCCTTGAATGGCGACTTCATTCGTAGAAAAGGCAAAGAAGTGATTGAACAATATATTGCAGAAGGAAAAATGGCCGACATCGATGTTTTATTCAGTCATAACGATGAAATGACTATCGGCGCGTTAGAAGCCTTGAAACAAACAGATATCGTCCCTGGAAAAGACATTGTTATCGTTACGATTGATGCTCAAAAAGAAATGATCGACAATTTGAAAAACGGCATCGTTAATTGCGTTGTTGAATGTAATCCCGATGCTGGTATCTTCGTTAAAAATGCTATTTCCCGTTATTTAAGTCGGGGCAGAAGTGCAGTTCCAAAAGAAATCTATGTCCACGAGACAGTTTTTTCAAGTGATATGGATTTTGACCAGATTCCACCCCGAAATTATTAAGGAGTCATTCATGAAAAAGACAAGTATAAAGGGCATCTTCCAACAAACCAATAAATTGATGATCTTAGTCGCTTTTCTTCCTTTATTGATCAGTAGTATCTTTTATTCCCGCCAAATTTTTATTTATCAAAATACGATCAACAATATTGAAGAAGCCAATCAGCTCTCGGGTAAAGTGGATGCAATTGTTTTAGAAGAAATGTGGGATCTTGTCTTTGGCCAAAAGAGCGTGGCGGATGTTCAAGTCAACAACGTCATTGAAGAATTGCGCGCGGATCTTGACCATATCCAAACAAATACGAATACAGCCAAAGAAAAGAACACGTTGGCTGTTGCCTTACGTACACTGGATTCATTAGAAACCTACCAAAACAAGCTCATCGAAAATATTGCTAACGATGAACCACTAGAAAAAAATCAATATGTGATGGTCCAGGTGGATTCTGTGATTGAATTATTATCTGAAATCCTGCAGGAATTTGTTCGTGTAGAGATTAGTTTGGCAAGTCAAACCAATCAAGATTTGATTCAATCTGTCTTGTTATTGATCGCTTTTCAATTGCTTTTGATTCTTTTGATTATTTACTTTATTTCTAAAAATCGCCGCTTTGTTCGCGAAAATCTCCAAAATCCATTGGATCGTCTAGTCGAATTATCTGATGAACTTGCCCAAGGGCATCTCGGCTTTCGAGCAGTCCTGCCTGATACACCGGAATTGCGCACATTGACGAGCAGTTTGAATAAAATGGCGGATGATTTAACCCGTTTATTAGAAGAGAATGCTTTGAAACAATACCATTTGGCTCAAAGTGAAGTTCGTGTGTTGCAAGCACAGATCACGCCTCACTTTATTTACAATAGTTTGGATGCGATCGTCTCTTTGATCGAAGTAGAACGATATGAACAAGCAACTGAAATGACGTACGCCCTCTCCGATTTTTTTCGGATTTCACTAAGCAAAGGGCACGACTGGATCCCTCTTTCAAAAGAGTTGCGCCATGTTGCTGACTATTTAACGATCCTAAAGATCCGTTATGGGGAGATGCTGACCTATGAAATCAACCAGCAGACCACTTCCCAAGACCTACTAGTTTTAAAGATGATCCTACAGCCTTTAGTTGAAAATGCCGTCTATCATGGCACCAAGTTTGTACGCCGAGTAGGAAAAATCACCATCACGATTCAGGAATATGAACAGACAATCCAGATGTCTGTCCGTGATAACGGTATTGGCATTTCCCACGAACGATTAATGGCCATCCAGCATAATCTGAAAGAAAATACAGATCCCGATCCAGAAAATGGGTATGGTCTTTATAATGTTTATCGTCGTCTATTACTAAATTACGGTAGTGACGTACAATTTGATATCGCGAGTATTGAATCACAAGGAACAACGATTTCGATCATCGTTCCTAAAAAAGGAGGAGCCCACTAATGTACAAAGTCTTCATAGTTGAAGATGAACACCTGATCCGTGATAACTTGCGGCATCAGATTATTTCTCTAGCTGAAAAATACCCCATTATTTATAGTAATGAAGCGGCAGATGGCGAGTTGGCACTTGCATCGATTCTTGACATTCGTCCAGATATCATTTTGACGGACATCAAAATGCCTTTTATGGATGGACTGACCTTTGCCAAAGAGGCCAAAAAATTATTGCCACTTGTTCGAATTATTTTTATTAGCGGCTTCGATGATTTTGATTACGCAAAAACAGCGCTACAATTGCAAGCTGATGACTATTTGTTGAAACCGATCAAAAATGAGGACCTTGAACAGACATTGATTAAAGTCATTGCTGCATTGGACCAACAGTCCCAAGAACAACACTATCTCTCACAAGATGATGAACTCCTGCGAATGGAGGTCAGAAAGAATCTCTTTTTGAATACTCTTTTCGCAAGTAAAATCACAATTTCAGAAGCTTTCCAGCAAGCGACCGAGCTAAAGCGTTCCTTTTCTGGTAAACAATTTTGTGTCTTGTTGGCCAAGACACCATACAATCAGAATTTTTCGGATTATACCCGCTTCAGTAAGCAGTTGACTTCTACTTATGGTTCCGATGAAACAGTCTTATTCTCCAGCATTTCCAGTCGCTTCATCAAATTCCTGCTTTTTGATTTCAACAAAGATGCTGTACTCGAGAAAGCCTACCAAATGGCACAAGCGCTCACCCATGACTCAAGTGAGGAAGTGGCAGTTGCCATCGGACCGGTAGTTGAGCGGTTTTCGGACATTCCAACTTCCTATCACAAAGCCAACGGGATGTTGAAAACGTATGGCGGCATCCGCAAGGAAAAGATCATTAGCTATGAGGATGATATGAAAGAAGGAGAATTATCTCCTACGAATCCTTTCAAAATCGACCTTGCCGAACGAATCTCCCAGACTGAGCCAGAGGCGATCAATGACTTAGTCAATGAAATCATGTCCGCTCAAGGAACTGCAGAAAGAACCCAAATGTATCGTTTTTTTGTTCTGGTAGAATTGATTGCGCTGGTAAAAAAGCGTGAAGGCAAAGAACAAAAGGACTTGCTAGCTCAAACTGCGGATTTAGACTATTTATCCCAACTGACAAGTGAGCCACACAACTACCAAGACAAAGTGACTGCACTGCTTACATACTTAGTCAAGCAGCAAATCAATCCGGCAATGGCAAAGTATCAAAGTGTGATCAGTCAGGCAAAACAGTTTATTGACAAAAATTTTTCTGATCCAAATATTTCGTTGAATGTCGTTGCAGAAAAAGTCAACTTGAGCCCCGCCCATTTCAGTACGATTTTCTCGCAAGCAACCGATGCCACATTCATTGAATACCTCACAGAACAGCGGCTTTCATTGGCAAAAAAACTACTGATCACAACAAATTTGCGCCTTTCCGAGATCGCCTTTGATATTGGTTACAATGATCCAAATTACTTCTCTTTCCTATTCAAGAAAAAAGAACAGATTTCACCCAAAGAGTATCGTCAGATCCACCATTGACAGAAGTTCAAAAAAACCAGCCCAACCTTATACATAAGGCTGGACTGGTTTTTTAGGCTAGCAAATAATGCAAGAAGCAAAATCGTTGAACGAACAAAATCAATACTGGCGTCTTGCCTTCAGCCGTTCGTCATTCTTTTTTCTCCATCGCCGCTTTTAATGCTGCAGCCAATGGACTTTCTTGCGGTTCTTCCTGATTGATCTTTTGCATCAACCGGCGTTCTTCATGTTTGGTCAATTTTTTGTTACGCTCTTTCTTATCTGCCATTTTCTCGGTGATCCCATCGAAATTGCAACGGAAGAAAGCACCATTCTTTCCTTCAATGATCTCCATCTTTCGATGACATTGTGGACAGCGATGGTTAGACACTTTAGGATCTTTACGACGACGATACTTACAGGTTTGACTTGAACAAACATAGATCTTGCCATCTCGGGTACTCTTTTCCCTTAATGGTTCCCCGCATTCAGGACATCGTTTTTGCGTTAAGGAAAAGTCTTGATATTTGCTTTCGCTTTGCTTGATTTCTTTGACTAATTGCTTGGTATGTTTTTCTATCTGAGCAAGGAATTTTTGTTCCGAGTATTTTCCTTTAGCGATCAGTTCTAATTCCTTTTCCCATTTCTCCGTCAATTCCGGAGTGACTAAAGATGGGTTGACTAGCACCAACAACTGCTTGCCTTTTGGCGAAACTTGTAAACCGCTAGGTGTTCGCTCCATCAACTCTGACTTGATCAATTTCTCAATGATCTCAGCTCTCGTTGCAGGCGTTCCTAAGCTATGTTTTTCCATTTTGCCTAAGAGCGTACCTTCATTCAATGGTTTCGGCGGCGTCGTTAGTTCCTTTTGAATACTGAATGTTGGTTTGACACTCATTTGTTCCTGCCAAGAAACAGTGGTTGCTTCTTCTTTTGACTTTTTCCAGCCTGCCTCGATCACAGTGTTATGGGTAAAGACAAACACTTCATTACCAAATTTGACTGTAACTTTTTGCTGCTGCTTCTTATGCGGTTTGGCAAAAAGCATCAAAAAACGTTCAACGATCATTTGATAGATTCGCTGTTCGTCATTACTCAATTTTTCATAACGTGCCCGTTGCTCTGTAGGCAACAAGGCATGGTGATCCGTAACTTTCTTATCATTAAACACAGCTTGCTGCTGAACTTGACCGCCATTTTTCAAATAGCTTTTGACTTCAGGAGCAAAATCGGCCACTGCTTGCAACCGTTCTTTCATCGTTGCTTTCATGTCACTGGTTAAGTATTTTGAATCAGTCCGCGGATACGTGACGATTTTATGGGTTTCATACAAGCTTTGGACCAATGACAACGTTTTTTTGGCAGAAAAGTCATAGCGATGATTGGCTTCTCGCTGAATCTCCGTCAAATCATAGGGTAAAGGAGCCGCTTCGGTTTTGATCTTCTCTTCAATAGACGCAACACGGCCATTTTGCTGACTCATCTTTTGAACCAGTGCTTCGGCTTCGCTACGGTCTTTCAATTGATAAGGATTGCTTTGTTGCCGCTTTGCTTTACTGTCGCCCACTTCTAAGTTGATGACATAATAGGTTTGGGGGCGGAAACCTTCAATCTGTTTCTCTTGTGCGCGAACCAAAGCAAGCGTTGGTGTTTGAACTCGGCCAGCGCTTAAATTATCCTGATATTTCACTGTTAAGGCACGGGTCACATTCAAGCCGACTAGCCAGTCTGCTTTTGCCCGAGCAATGGCAGAATGATACAAGTTATCATACTGCTTCGCCGGCTGCAACTTTGAGAACCCTTCTTTGATAGCCTTAGGGGTCTGAGAGGAAATCCAAAGCCGCTTGACAGGTTTGTCACAGCGGATCCACTCTAAGATCCATCGGGCCACCAACTCGCCTTCTCGTCCTGCATCGGTAGCGATCACGACTTCCGACACATCTTTGCGATGTGCCAGTTGTTTGATTGCTTTCAACTGATGCCCCGTCTTAGGCAATGGTTTGATCCCGATCGTTTTGGGAACCATCGGTAATGTTTCCATCTGCCACGAGGCCCATTCTTTGTTTAAATCTTCGGGCATTTTTAGACCTAATAAATGACCAAGGGCCCAAGTAACGATTACCTTGGGTCCTTCGTAATAATTTTTATTTTTTTGATTACAACCCAATACTTTGCTGAGGTCTTTGGCAACGCTTGGCTTTTCCGCTAGAATTAGTTGTTTCATAAAAATCTTTCCTGCTTTCATCGACGACTTGTTGGTATTCTTTAAGTAGTGCCAACCCAATATATTGTTGGAGATAATCGTCGCATTCTTCACACCAGCGTTCTTCGCCTTCATTCCAAAAAGCCGTCATAAAGTTGGTTTTTGCATTTATGTACGAATACTCTTTCCGAATCTCGTGCCATTTTTCTTCGTAAAATGACTGTGCTTCCGCAAAAGATGCAAATGTGAACGCCTCTTGAATATCTGCCTGCCATCCTTCAAAAAACCACCATGGCTCGTTATCACCATACATGACTATTACTTGATACATCCCATCGCTCCTCTCAAGATTCCTTTCCCATATTAGTCACTTTTACCAAAAGTTGCAAGGAATAAGTCTCAACAATTAAGCACCCTTTAAAAAATTCAAAAAATCATCGTTTTTTTATGTTTTTATACTGTCTCTTAAGATGACATCAAAATGATGTTACCCTTAGTCTAGCATAGAACACAGGGAATGTGAATATAACAAGAAAAGATAACAACTCTACATAGGTGAAATTATTTTACTTGGAAAATTTTTTTATGGCAAGAACAATTATGTTACACTAAACAAAAAATCTGTTAGGAGTTGGCGCGTTGATGTACCTTAATCAAATTACTTTTCCTGATCGTGAATCCGAAGGGTCATTTTTTGCGGGGATTATGCGAACTGTCTATGATTCCTATTACCCCTATCAAGTCTTGTCAAAGAACGCCTTTTCTCAAATCGATTTTGAACCAATCACTATCCTTTACGGAGGCAACGGTTCAGGAAAAACCACCGCACTGAACGTCCTTGCTGAGAAGATCGGCGCGCAACGGTCCGCCGCTTATAATCGTTCCAACTTCTTTGAAGATTACCTTGATCAATGCCATTGCATAGTTACCAACGAACCTAAAATCAAGCAAATTTTGACCAGCGATGACGTATTCGACTATATGCTCGACATTCGCAATTTGAATCAAGGCATTGATCGCCGCCGAGAAGAAATCTTCGACGAATATTTTGAAGCCAAATATGCAAATTTTCGTTTTAAAGGCTTTGAAGACTATGAGAGATTAAAAAAAATCAACCTCGCACGTTCCAATACACAATCGAAATTCACACGTAAAAATCTGATGGATAATGTCCGTGAATTCTCAAACGGAGAAAACGCGGCAAGCTTTTTCCAAGAAAAAATCGTGCCTAATGGACTGTATCTTTTAGACGAACCAGAAAATTCACTGTCGGCCCAACGACAAATTGAGTTAGTCGCATTTATCGAAGACATGACCCGCTACGAACATTGTCAATTTGTCATCGCTACCCACAGCCCTTTTGTCCTCTCCATCAAAGAAGCAAAGATCTACGATTTGGATCAAAAGCCGGTGGATGTGCGTCGCTGGACACAGTTGGAAAATGTTCAGACCTACTACCGCTTTTTCCAAATGCATCAAGAAGCTTTTGAAGATGAAAAAAGACGTACCGATCAATAAGAATCTCCTAGAATCACATAGAAAACGATCCGAAAGATCATGCCTGCAAATCCATACAGGCATCACTGATCATTCGGATCGTTTCAATTATCACTGCTGCAATCGTTCGAATCGTTTAGACATATTGCAATTCTTTTGCTTCTTGGTAAGCGGCATCGATCAAGCCACCGCCAAGACATTCCATGCCATCATAAAAGACCACTGCTTGTCCTGGGGTGATTGCCCGAACGGGTTCATCGAAGATCACTTCGGCACGGTCATTATCTAGCAAGCGGACAGAGACGCCGACATCTTGTTGACGATAACGGAATTTGGCTGTGCACTTGAATTCACTTGGACGATCCGTGTCTGTCGTAAAGTGGATTTGACTTGCTTCCAACCGATCCGCATACAATGCTGGATGGTGGAATCCTTGTCCCACATACAATGTGTTTGTTGCTAAATCTTTGCCGACAACAAACCACGGTTCTTGTGAAGTGCCGCCGCCACCGATTCCCAATCCTTGACGTTGGCCGATGGTATAGTACATCAGACCATCATGTTGTCCTTTGACTTCACCATCTAATGTGACCATGTTGCCTTTTTTTGCTGGCAAGTAATTGCTTAGAAATTGTTTGAAATTCTTTTCACCGATAAAGCAAACACCTGTAGAATCTTTTTTCTTAGCTGTTGCTAAACCAGCTCGTTCAGCAATGGCCCGTACTTCAGATTTTTCCATGCCGCCTAAAGGGAACATGGTTTTACTCAATTGTGCTTGCGACAGTTGGCTCAAGAAATACGTTTGGTCTTTGTTGCTATCCACTCCGCGCAGCATATGGGTAACCCCATTTTCATCCGTTTCGACTTGAGCATAGTGTCCAGTTGCCACATAATCAGCACCAAGATCCATGGCATAATCTAAAAAGGCCTTGAATTTGATTTCTTTGTTACACATAACATCTGGGTTTGGTGTACGTCCAGCTCGATATTCAGCTAAGAAATATTCGAAAACGCGGTCCCAATATTCTTTTTCGAAATTGACTGAATAATAGGGAATGCCGATTTGAGCTGCTACTTTAGCCACATCTTTGTAATCTTCCGTTGCAGTACATACACCATTTTCATCGGTATCGTCCCAATTTTTCATAAAGATCCCGACAACATCATACCCTTGTTCTTTCAGCAAAAGTGCTGTTACCGACGAGTCCACCCCGCCACTCATTCCAACCACCACACGGGTGTTTTCGTTAGACATGATTTTTCACCATCATTTCAATTATAGATTCTGAAATCATCTACGATTTGAAGGTCGCAACTTTTCAGTAATTTGCATTATACAACAGATTGGCATAAAATTCACGGAGAGTTTCATCGGTTTAGCTTTTCCTGTAAAAAACTTAGATACTTCTTTAAATTCAAAAAAACCTTTCCCACATAAATAGTTCCTCCGACAGCTGCTGCTTAAGCCAAATGCTAGCCTGCTTTCAAGCAAAAAGAAACTATCATAAAATCGTATGAATTTCTTCATAAAATACAGAAATGTCTGTTGCAAGGATCAGCTATACTCCTCTTAGATAATGACAAAAGGGGTAACAGAACATGAACAATCACGCAACGACTGACCGCAGAAATAGAAAAAAGCCAAAAAATTCCGTCAAAAAAAGTATTCTTGTCTTACTGATCATTGTCGCCGGTTCTTTCCTTTTACGACAATTAGTCTTTGAAAGAGTAAAGCATTCCGACTCACAAGATATCGTATTATTGCCAAAGAAATTTTCAGAGCAAGCCAATCAAGTGCTGCAAGAAGTGCTGCCGAAGTCCCAACAAGTCCCTTTGATTTTGCAAAGAGACGAACGTTGGGGGATGAAACGTTACGGCTCTGGGGAACAGCAAAATACCTTTGCCGATAATGGTTGTGCCATCGCATCTTTAGCAATGATTGATTCTTTTTGGCGAAATCAGGCACCAGAACCAGACAATATTCTCAACTGGGCAGGCAACCAATTTTATCTTGCTGATCAAGGAACTAGCTGGCAAATCTTTCCTCAGTTTGCCGAACATTTTGGCTATCAATTCTTAGATCTGGGAAATTCTTTCGAGGAAGCTTACAAGATGATCCAGCAAGGCTTTCCCGTCATTGTCTCCGTACAGCCGGGAACATTTACTACCACAGGCCATTTGATGGTATTGGCTTTGAATAGAGAAGGGGGGATTCAAGTGCTTGATCCAAATGATTCACCAGATAAAAACCACTACAAAAAAACTTTCTCTAATGAACTGCTTGCTGCTGAAGGATTGAATTATTGGTGCTTTTGGCTTTGATTTTCAAAAGCAACTTACAGACTTGCACTGTTGACTGAGAACCATCCAAAAAAAACAGACTAGCCGATTAGCTAGCCTGTTTTTATATTTGCCGTAATTATTGAACTCGTGGTTCGTTGTTTTCTTGGATACGGCTGGCAGTTTTGTTGAATGCGCCTTTGGCTTTACGTGTTTGTTTTGAAGCAAATTCTCCAGTTGTTTCTGCAGCACTGCTAACTTTGTCTTGAACAGTTTCTGAATCTTTTTCGAATTGTTCACGAGTTTTAACATCTGCTACATTAACGTTCACTTCGATAACTTCCAAGTTTGTCATTTTGTTGACTTGTGTTGAAACGACTTCTTTGATTTGGTCGTAAATGGCAGTCATGTCGCTACCGTATTCTGCTACGATATCTAAATCTACGGCTACTTGTTTTTTACCAACTTCAACGTTGATACCGGAAGTAACATCATCCGTATTCACTAATTTTCCTGCGATATTTGAGAAGAACCCACCATCAACCGTTAATAGTCCATCTACGGATTCTAGCGCAATCCCGACAATCTTTTGAATTACTTTATCTTCGTAAGTCAATTCTCCTTTAACACCTGCAGTAGTTGTTGGTTTTACTTGATTTTCCATTGTACATTCCTCCTATATCTTCATAAAAATTATAATAATAAATGTTACCGATCACTAACGCCGCGGCTTTTGAAATTGATCAAAGAAACCGATCTCTTTGAGGTAGAAGCCAAGGTAACCTCCTAGTGCTGTAAAAATCAGTAGTAGCAATGTTTTCAAAAAGCCGACTGTCAGAAAGAGAATTGCTAGTATCAGTCCTAATGCAGCAAAGATAACCGGGATCTTATTTTGTTCGAACCATTTGTTCATCATTTCTCCTCCTAAACGACACGGGGTTGTGTGTGATGTTCTCTTGTTTCTTCAGCGTCTTTCAAGACAACTTCTGTTTGTATATCATGAGTGACACCGAATAGCGTTTGAAGCTTACTGCTGATCTCACCAACCAATGCTTCTTGTTGTTGCGGGATGGCTGCGGTCTGTTTCATTTCTCCATCGATCATGACTCGGACTTTATTCTTGATAATCTTGACCTTCACTGATGGCGAATGGATAAAATCAGCTTGTTGGACATTCTTTAAAACAAAATGTTCCAAGGCTTTCTTTTGAATCACCAATTCCCCGGATTTTTGCTGGATAACCAAACGATCCGAACGCTTTGGAAAGAACAAGACAACGAAAATACCAATGATCGTCAGCAGTGCAAAGCCGACACATGTCCAAAACAAAAACATGCTCATGGAAGCTCCGACCCACGGATACTCACGCAGTGGAATCAAGTAGAATGGTAAATCTACCGCTTGCTGATTCTCGATCATGCCAAAGAAAAAGACGAGCAACAATAACAGTAACCCAATGATCATGATCACTTTAGAAATCTTACGCATAGGCAACCTCCTTTACTACTTTCTATTTAAAGCATACACATTTCTTAAATATCCTTCAAATGATAAACCTTGAAACCGATTATTTTTTCATTCTATGACCAATGATCAGCTTACTAGAAGCAGAAATTTTGTCTTGCTATTATAACTATTGTTAAAAAGATATATGACTATAATTCTTTAACCGACTGTTTTCCTTGTTATTTCTCAATGAAACGTTTGGTGTATTTCTGCTTGTTTGGCTTGAAAGATCCTTTCTAATTGGTTTTCGGAAATTGGTCGTCCAAACGGCTAAGGTTGAGGAAGGAATGCTAATTCCGGCGCATCGACACCGACATTGATATTCTCAGCGATAGGCAAACTATGATGATGGATATGCCCATGAAGGTTACGGCTATTCTTTGTCATTCCCAATAGCATCGGATAATGACTCAAATAATACTGGTGATGATCAAATTTTAACAACAGACCGACATCCGCAAAAGAAAACTTCGGCTCTCCGGAAATTCCGGGATCGTGCTTTGCTAGATAACGAAAGAGTGCGCGCGTATCATGGTTGCCTTTGATAAAAGCGATCTTTCCTTGCAGCCGTACTAATAGCGCTAAAAGCTCTGCAAACCCCACTTCATGTTCGGGATGGAGTGCAATATCTCCTAGATGGTAGACCGTATCTTGTGCTTGAACCACCTGATTCCAATTAGCGACCATGACTTCATGCATCTCTGAGACAGACGCAAACGGACGTGGGGCAAAATCATTCGAACCTAATAATTTTTCATGAAAATAATGAGTATCTGATGTAAAATAGCGCATCTTCTCTTCCTTTCTCAGGGTAAATGTTTTACATATCTGTCAGTATACGCTTAGCCTAAAAAGAAAACAGCAAACAAAAGCCATGATTGAAGTCACGATCTTTCCTTCAACTGTAACAAAAAAACAACCGAACGATTTCATTTCTGCCAAAGAGCAAGGGACAAGTCACAATAACATCCACATTGATAGTGTGGAACCGCTAGCGTAGTGGATTAGCGCTAGCCTCCACACTCGCTACTGTGGACGATCCAACATTGTCCACGGAATAATTTGTTCATGATTGTCTTCCAGATACACTTTTGAAACGAAAATCTTTTGGTTGCTTTTCCTAAATAACGGATCATTTTGTTCGCGATGGTTTACGCTTTGATGAATAATCCGCGACTAATAAACCCATCCATCAAGAAATAAAATTTTTCTTGCAGCATTTTGTGTTGCGGGTCTTTAAAGATGTTGACTGCTTTCAATCCATTGGCTGTCGTAATCGACATCTTAAACGTTTTGATGTCCTTTGCGACGGTGATTTTTAATTTAAAGCCTTCTTTACTTTGCGGAGTTGCTTCCAACCCGCGGATCAGTTGGAAATTGCCACTGTTTGTTTCAGTAAATCCATTGTCCCGCAGTGTATACTTTTTTGCTTCTGGTGCTAATTGGTAGCGGGTCTCTGCACCTAAGACAGTTGTTGTTGTTTCAAATGCCATTTGCTTTCCACCTCGTTCGACGTTTTGATTTCCGAAAAAGCTTCTCTAGAAAAAATACAAGTGCTTTTTTCTAGAGAAAGTCTCTTTGCTATCCGGTATTTCTTTCTTCAGATTATCATGAATGGTTACATGAGTGCCAGTTTTTTTTGCTTTCTGCACTCTTTTCGCTTATCTAGGAGCAGCCCCTTCGATTCCTCTAAAAACACGAAACTATGGGTACTACTTCTTCGTTCCTAAAACGGTTCGAGCAAGTAACTCTGCAAAACTATGGACCTCTTCTTCTGTGTTACCAAGACCAAAACTGATCCGCACAGATTCTCCCACAGCGGGATGCTCTTTGCCATACATTGCTTCTAAAACATGAGAAGGTTCCACGTTCCCTGCGGTACAAGCTGAACCCGTCGAGATCGCAATGCCTTTTAGATCCAATTTCATCAACAGTAGATCACTAGTAACACCAGGAAATTGCAGATTGATGATGTGAGGCAGCTTGCTATCAGGATCTCCATTTAAACGGTAGTCAACCCTTTGCTCTTCCAAAACAGAAAAAACTTGCTTAGCAAATTGCTGATACGTCTCACTGTGCGCACGCTGTACTTCTGGAGTCAGCAAGGAAACAGCTTTTGCCATACCTACGATCCCTGCCAAATTTTCTGTACCGGCACGGCGCTTTTCTTCTTGCTCACCACCGTGTAAGAGAGTGGGTAGTGACAAGCCGTCTCGTTTGTACAAGAAACCAACGCCTTTAGGTCCATTGATCTTATGTGCTGAAATACTCAACAAATCGATGCCATACGCAGCGGGATCAATGGGCAGCTTGCCGTAAGCTTGTACGGCGTCCGTATGAAAAACAGCGGCGTGTTCTTTTAGCAGTTCGCCAATTTCTTGGATCGGCAAAATATTGCCCGTTTCATTATTGGCGAACATTATTGAAACGAGGATCGTATCTGGACGTAGTGCCGCTGCTACTTGTTCTGCTAAGAGCTGTCCTTTTTTATCGACAGGTAAGTAAGTGATCTCGAACCCTTGCTTCTCCAAAAACTTCATGCTTTCGATGACTGCTGGATGTTCGATCGTCGTAGTAATGATGTGTTTTCCTACTGCTTGTTTTGCATACGCGGTGCCTAGGATCGCTGTGTTGTCGCTTTCCGTTCCGCCACTATTAAAAATGATCTCGTGGGCTTTGACACCTAACTGATCAGCGATTACTTGTCGCGCTTCTTCTAGCTTGGTATGGGCATCCCGACCGTACCTATGGATACTGGAAGGATTGCCAAAAAATGTCGTCATTGTGTCATTCATGGCTCGAATGACAGCCGGGTGCATTGGCGTCGTTGCTGCATGATCTAAATAAACCATTCGTTTCACCTATCCTTTATTAAAGCCATTATAACAAATCTAAACCAACCGTCTATCCCTAACGATTGATTTTCCGGTAGTTTAAAAGAATAGCAAAAAACAGCAAGCAGGTTTTCTTCTGCTTGCTGCGAATGATTTGGTTCTTCAATGTATTTTTTTAGAAAAAGCAATCACTTATGCGTTCTCACCAGGTTCAGAGGCGATCACCGTCAGTTCTCCCTGTAATGTCCATTTTTTGATTGGATTAGGCAGAATACAGCTTGTTCCCATCTTCAATTCATAGGAATGACCATCGATCACAAGTTGACCATATCCGTCAATCACGGTCATCAGAGTATAGTCTGCTTGTTGTTCCAGATTCAATTTGCCACGAACTTCCCATTCATAAACATTGAAAAATTCGGTTTCCAGATACGTCACGATTGCCGAAGATCCTTGCTTAATTTCACGAATCGACAGTTCTGGTGCTTTAGCGGGCACAGTCGTCACATCAACAGATTGTTGGATATGCAGTTCTCTGGTCTTGCCTTGATCGTCTGTCCGATCATAGTCATAAACCCGATAAGTGGTATCTGAACTTTGTTGTGTTTCCAAAATCATGATGCCTTTACCGATTGCATGGATCGTTCCGCTTGGCACATAGAAAAAGTCGCCTTTTTTAATAGGAACTTTCGTTAATAGATCATCCCAACGGCCGTCTTCGATCATTGCTTTTAATTCTTCTTTGGTTTGTGCGTGGTGGCCATAAATGATCTCTGCCCCAGGTTCTGCATCAATGATGTACCAGCATTCTGTCTTGCCTAGTTCACCTTCATGTTCCATGCCGTACGCATCGTCTGGATGCACTTGCACAGATAGATCGTCTTCTGCATCCAAGATTTTGATCAGCAAAGGAAATACCGGCGCCTCCGAATGACCAAACAATTCTTGGTGATCCCGCCATAAGTCTGCTAATGTCTTCCCTTTAAATGGGCCGTTTTCAATCACGCTGACACCATGAGGATGTGCACTGATCGCCCAGTCTTCACCGATCTTATCATTTGGCAGATCAAAACCGAAAACAGAATGTAAACGGCTACCGCCCCAAATTTTTTCTTGAAAAACAGGTTTCATAAATAATGGTTCCATAGTTGATCCCCTCTCTATTGATTCGCTAATATTATAGCACGAAAAACTTCAACGAACGGATTCTTTTAAATAACTTTGTACAATTTGATCCCGATGTTTCAGATAGCTGTCTCTGTGATCCTCTGGATGTACGCGATTCGAAAGAAAAATAAATGCTTTGCCATCAGAACCAATCAAAAGGAAGGTCCCTGTATACCCTGTATGATAGAGGTGTACAGGCGTACCTTTCAAGTCCCAGCCGATTGAGCGATGTCCTGTTTCAGATGGCGTATGGTCTAGATATAGTCTTTCCAGTATATCTGCTGAAAGAAAAGATTGCGTCGCTGTCTGACCTTTCTTCAACATCATTTGTACAAATTGAGTCAAATCATCAATGGTTGAAAACAGCCCTGCGTTTCCGGCATGTTTGCCCAAAACTCGTGCTTTGGGATCATGGGTGATTCCTTTCAGAACAGTCCCATCTTCTTGGCGCTGAGTGGCTGCTACCTTGCTTGCTGCCGGCAAAGGAGGAAACCCACTGTTGGTCATTTCTAGCGGTTGCAGAACCTCCTGCTGGAAGATCTCGGTGACAGAACAGCCAAAAAGTTCCTCCAACATGAAGCCTAGAAGAATCGTGCCCGTATCCGTGTACTGGACTTGCTTGTCAAGCTGTGGTCCGCTTTGGACTCGAAGATACGCGTGACGCAGCTCTTCAGCAGACAATTGATCGCGGCGAGGAATCCAAGTCTGGATATCGGAGGTGTGGGTTAAAAGATGTCGTAACGTTACTTTCTGATCAGTAAAAGCAGGCAAATAGCGGACCAGAGGGTCATCGATTGCTAGGACTCCCTGTTCCCATAGTTTGAGAATCACCGTCGTCGTACAAACCACTTTCGTCAAAGAAGCCACATCAAATAGGTGTTCCGTCGTAAGTGATTCTATTTGGGGCTGCCGAGCCGCGTAGCCTAAACAATGAGTCTCCATTTGCTCTCCATGGATGAATCGATAAACAACTCCCGGTAAGACGCCCTCCTGTTGCTTTTCAGCGATTAGCCGAATCGTTTCTGGATACATACCAGTTCCTCCTTTCGTGCGCCTCTAAACTGTTTTGATTATACCAGTCAGGCCCTAATTGCACAAAAAAATACAGAAGAGATTTCCAGAGAAATTCTTCTGCATCTTAGTGGTGAATCGCATTATTTATTTGCAACGAACCACCATTCGATCCCGATGGTATCGTAGGTAGTCAGTAAGTTTTTCTTTTTATCAATAAAGAATTCTTGCTTGCTGTCAGTCAAATGAGCTTCCAAAGTCAATAAGTCTTCTTTATCAATAGCGATCTTCAAAAAGTCCAATCCCAATACCTCATGTGTCGGTAAATCGATGGTTCCGCCTTGGCCTTCGATCAAACCAACTTGAAAATCATCTTCATTCAAATGTAAGAAACCATCTGCTTCTTTGGTCGTCAAACCTAACAGCTCTTCCAAAAAGTCGCGTTCTTTCGCTACATCACTGACATTCAGATGAATTTGGTTGAAGCGAGCTTTGCTTGATAACAGGACTACCTCACTTGGTGCAGCTTCGATCAATGCTTCAAGCGTTTTTGGCAAATCTGTTTCTTGAGTGCCTTCGTAAAAAACTTCGATTCGGTTTTCTTCAGGATCAGCCAAAACAACTGCGATTTGACTTCCTTCAAAAATAGATTCTTCAAAAGTCGCAGACTGTTCTTTCGCTTTTTTACAAATTGCTGCCAGTTCTTCTAAGGAAGCGACGGTCAAGCGGATCCGTTGCATTTTTTTGATTTCCCCAAAATGATCATTGGCCCGTGGACTTTCTTCTAGCCAGATGACTTCACCTTCTGCACCTTTGAAACCCAAAATGGCTAATTCGTTTTCTTCCCGTTTCAAATCAAAACCTAGAACATCACGATAAAAAGCAATCGCTTTATCCCGATCTTTTACTCGAATCGCGATTGTCCGCAACTTTGTGCTCTTCCCCAATACAAAATCTGTCATTATTTCTCCCCCTATATATGTATGCGTTTATCTATGCATTTGTCCTTATTGTACTGATAAACCGTTATACTAGCAAATGAAATCCTTTATCATTCTACCATTATCAAGCATTTTTTTTTTGACAAAAAAATAGATTTAACGACAAAAAAGGTCACTGAACTTCTTTTTTTGTGGTTAAATCTACCTTTATTCATTGAAGGAAGGCTGTTTCTTTCATTCTTCTGATCTGAGTACCGTTTTTTTCTAATCGGTCGGTGATACTGACAGTTGCTACTCCGCTCATAAGCGCTTTTTTAGCACTGACTAACTTTGGCAACATCCCGCCAGTGATCACCTTCTCATTGATCAATGTTTTTATGTCAGTCAATGAGACTTGCTGCAGCCACTGGGAGTCTTTCTTGATTCCCGGTACATCTGTCAGCAGAATCAATCGTTCTGCTCTCAGACTGCTGGCAACTTTACAAGCGACTTCGTCCGCATTGATATTCAGCCACTGGCCTTCGGCTGTGATCCCAAGTGGGGCAAGGATCGGTATATGATTGCCTTTGATCAGCAGCTGAAGCAACTGCTGATTAATAGTCTTAGCCTTCCCAACATAGCCAAGTGTGGCGTGATTGATCATTTCCCCTTGGATCAACTGATCACAGCCAGCATTTAAGCCGATTGCCTGAAATCCAGCTTGCTGAAAATAAGTCGTGATCATTGGCTGGACTTGTCCCAGCAAAACCATGCGAGTGATCTCAAGAGTTTGCGCATCCGTTACCCTCAAGCCTTCTTTGATCTGAATCGGCAGTGACAATTTCTGCAGCATTTCCGAGATATAATGGCCGCCACCATGAACAATCACGATTTTCTTTCCTAGAGCTTGCCATTGTGCGACTTGTTCAAAAAAAACGGGGGTCAGATTATCTGAAGCAACACCACCCATCTTGATGACAATGATTTCCATATGTTCTTCCTCCTGTTGGATCTTGTGGCGATTTTTTGATTCTTACAGCCAATGATTCCGATTCTATTCGTTTGATACCTCCATGAGATAGGCATTACGTATGATAGAGTGCATTGATTTTGACATAATCATACGTAAGATCACAGCCCCAAGCTTTCCCGCGACCGGCCCCTTCTTGTAAAATGACATTGATTTTTACTTCTGAGGCTGTCAAGCGTTCTTCCATCAGTGTTTCATCGTAGTCAAGGGGGGATCCTCCTGCAAAAACCGGGATCGCCGCTAATTCGATCGCCACATTGGCAGGATCGATTCTTTGTCCGCTATACCCAATTGCACAAAGGATCCGGCCCCAATTGGGGTCTTTTCCATAGATTGCTGTTTTCACGAGTGGTGAACCTACGATCGTTTTACTGATCATGCGGGCAGCTAAGTCGGTGGGAGCCCCTTTTGTTTCAGCTTCAATCAGTTTTGTCGCTCCTTCACCGTCTTTAGCGATGGCTTTGGCCAATGTCGTTAAGACTGTCTGTAGCATTTTTTGAAATTGCTTATAAGCAAATGTATTTTCTTCAATCGGCGGATTGCCCGCTTGCCCATTTGCCAGCACCAATACCATGTCATTGGTGGAGGTATCGCCATCTACTGTGATTTGATTAAAAGTGACTTCCGTGAGTTTTCGCAGCAATGACTGCAGAAGGGACGGTGCAATAGCGACATCGGTAGTGACGAATGCCAACATTGTCGCCATGTTTGGATGAATCATCCCTGAGCCTTTGGCGCAACCTGCCATGGTGACAGTGTGGCCCGCAATCTCCGTCTGAATCACTTGATTTTTTTCAACAAGGTCTGTCGTTAAAATGGCCTTCTGAAATCCGGTAGGACTGCCAGAATGACTTAATTGACGAATCCCAGCAGCAATCGTTGCCATCGGTAGTGGTCGACCAATGATTCCCGTAGATGCCACCGCCACCTCTTCTGAGGCCACTCCGGCTTGTGCTGCAGCCAAAGCGATCATTTCTCTGGCATCTGCTATTCCTTGTTCTCCAGTACAAGCATTCGCATTCCCGGAATTCACGATCACTCCCCGAAGCTTTCCTGTTTTCAACTGTTCTCTTGTTACTAGGACGGGGGCCGCTTGTACTTGATTGGTTGTGAAAACTGCGGCGGCACTTGCCGGAACTTCAGAGAACAACCAGCCAAGATCGGCTTTTCTTTTTTTCACCCCACAATGGATGCCATCTGCATAAAAACCTTTTGGTGAAACAATTGTCCCTATAATTTCTTTCATGTTACACGCTCCTTATTCTGAACTAATCGAATTCCCAAGTATCGTTAAGGATACCAAGGGATCTGTCGTAATCCAGCTGTTTCCTCCAGCCCAGCCCATTTATTGACGTTCTGGATTGCTTGTCCGGCAGCCCCTTTTACTAAATTATCGATCACCGCAATGACTGTCACGATGTGGGTCATCGGATTTAAGACCAACCCAATGTCACAAAAGTTGGTTCCTGTCACCTGCCGCAGTTCTGGCAGCTTTCCTAACGGCTGCAAGCGAATAAATGGTTGTTCTTGATAGTCTTCTTGATACCTCTGATAAATATCTTCCGCTGTTCTTTCTGGCGCTACAGGCACATAAAGGGTCATCATGATCCCTCTGTTAACCGGAATCAAACTAGTGGAAAATTGGATGGCCGTCAATTCTGGATCCCATTGTTGAAACTGCTGGACAATTTCTGGGATATGCTGATGCTGATTCAATTTATATGTCTGCATATTTTCTGAAATTGTCACAAAATGACTGGTATCTGACAGTTTTTTCCCCGCACCAGAAAGCCCAGATTTGCCGTCAAAAATGGGAATGCCTGCCAACCATTTTCTTCTGACTAAAGGCGCAGCGGCTAAAATTGCGGCAGTGGCATAGCAGCCTGGATTGGCCATTAAATTTCCGTGGGACGTCTGAAACTCTGGCAATGCATATGTTGCAGCATGCAATAAACGATCCGCAGCTGGCGTCTGCTGATACCATTGCTGATAAACACCTGCTTCTTTCAAACGCAGATCTCCGGATAAATCCATCACAGGAAAGTCTTGTTCGACAAATGGCGAGACCAAATCTTTGCTAATACCAGCCGGTGTCGCAAAAAAGACCAATTCATTTTCTTGCATAATCTGCAGCGGATCAAACGGGTAAATCCTTTGGTTGACCAGTTGCTGCAGATGGGGATAAACATTGACTGAATTTTCTTGGACTGAATGACTATGTAACGTTCCTATCTCCAAGACAGGATGCAAGTGGATCAAACGAACCAATTCCAATCCTGTATAGCCGGTAAACCCGACGATTGCTGCTTTCACTTACTACACCCCTTTTTCACTTGTTCTCAAATTCTTTTTCAACAACCTTTCAACAACCAAAGCAGCTCTTCTTTCTTCATTCTCACCTTTCAGTGGTTTCTTCTTTCGTTCCTAAAACATGACGTAGAACAGCGAGTCCTTCAGCCATTTCTGCTTCCGTTATGGTCAATGCTGGCAGCAGACGCAGGACATTCGTTCCAGCTTTCAACACCAGTAACCCTGCTTGACGCAATTCTGTCATCGCCTGTTGGAGAGCAGTGCTATCCTTCAACTCTAAGCCAATCATTAGGCCCTGCCCTCGAATAGCCACGATCTGTGCCAGATCCGTTAAGCCTGCCATAAGCTGCTGATGTCTGGCAGCAACATTTACTAACACAGGGGAATCGGTTAGGACCGTACATACGGCATTTGCTGCAGCCATCGCTAACAAATTACCACCAAAAGTTGAACCGTGACTTCCAGGGCCAAACCCCTGCTGTAAATCAGTTTTTCCTAGCATGGCACCAACCGGCAGCCCATTGCCCAACCCTTTTGCTAATGTAAAAATATCAGGTTCGATCCCATATTGCTCAAAAGCATAAAAACTCCCCGTGCGTCCCATTCCTGTTTGAATTTCGTCTATGATCAGCAGTGCACCTGCTTCTTGACATAACGCGGCCACCTTTTGGACCCATTCTTTTTCAGCTGGGATCACGCCGCCTTCTCCTTGGACCAGTTCCATCATCACCGCAGCTGTTTCCTCATCCAACGCTGCTTGCAGCGGGGAAAATTCATTGAAGGGCAAATACTCAAAATCTGGTACGAGCGGACCAAAATCCTGATGGATGCTTTCTTGAGCCGTTGCTGTCATGGCACCAAATGTTCGTCCGTGAAACGAGCCCTCAAAAGTTAAAATCTTTGTCCGACCCGTTGCTTTTCGAGCTAGTTTTAAGGCTGCTTCATTTGCTTCAGCCCCACTATTGCAAAAATAGGCAAGATATGGACCTTTTGTTAGTTTTTGCGCGACTGTCTCTTGTAACGAATTGGTGTAGAGGTTGGGCGCATGCCATAATTTGTCCGCTTGCTGCAGCATTGCCTGCTGGATTTCAGGCTGCCCATAGCCAAGGTTGGCGACCCCAATACCGCTTGTAAAATCTAAATATCTCCGACCTTGAGTATCTGTTACATAGCTGCCCTTTCCTGCAGCAATCTCTAATGGCAAACGTGTATAATTGGGAAACAACTGACTCATCCATCAACGACCTCCTATGAATATTTATGTATTAATATACATTTTTAGCGAATAAATTGCAATATTTATTTATTTTATAACGAAAATATTCATTCCAACAAAAAAAAAGAGAAGCTTAACGCTTCTCTTCATTCTTGTTTATATTCACAAAAATCGATTGAATAAAATCGTTGTCTTCTTGTATCAGGCCGCATCTTCTGAAAATTGGCTGTTATACAAGTCCGCATAAAAACCATTCTTAGCCATCAATGTGTCATGGTTTCCGGTTTCGACAATCGAACCATGATTCATCACAATAATATTGTCGGCATCCCGAATGGTAGATAAGCGGTGAGCAACGACAAAACTTGTCCGATTTTCCAACAATTTGTTCATGGCTTTTTGGATGAGAATCTCGGTCCGAGTATCCACACTAGATGTTGCTTCATCCAAGATCAACACATCTGGATCAGCTAAGAAGGCGCGCGCGATCGTAATCAATTGTCGTTGTCCTTGAGAGATATTGCTAGCTTCTTCATTGAGGACCGTATCATATCCGTCCGGCAGCTTGCGAACAAAGTCATCCACGTGAGCAGCTTTAGCGGCTTCGATTACTTGTTCTTTCGTCGCTTTGTCATTGCCGTAATGGATATTGTCATAGATTGATCCTGTAAATAGCCATGTATCTTGTAGAACCATTGATATGTTGCTACGAAGCTCATCACGGGTCAGATCTCTTGTGTCCCGACCGTCGTAGCGAATACTACCGCCGGAAACATCATAGAATCGTTCCAACAGATTAATCAATGTCGTTTTACCGGCACCGGTAGGTCCAACGATAGCTACCATTTCCCCAGCTTTGACGTCTAGATTAAAATCGGTCATCAATAAGTTGTCTGGTGTATAACCGAATTGAACATGGTCAAAACGAACTTTATAGTCGCTTTCTTCCACGGGTAATCCAGAAGGTTCATCTGACATTTCTTCTTCATCCAAGACCTCAAAGACCCGTTCTGCTGATGCAACAGTTGATTGGATCGTATTCAATAAACTAGCAATTTGAGTGATCGGTTGTGAGAATTGGTTCGTGTATTGCAAGAATGCTTGCACATCCCCCAAAGTCATGTTCCCATTCGCTACTTTGATCCCACCCAGAACTGCGACAAAGACATAGCCCAAGTTCTTGATGAAGTTCATCAATGGCATAATGATTGCGGAAATGAATTGTGCTTTCCAACCAGCACTATACAGACGATCGTTTTCTTCTTCAAATACTTTTTGATCAGCCGCTTCATGGTTAAAGGTTTTGACAACGGTATGGCCGCCATAGGTTTCTTCAACCTGATTATTCAGTAATCCCAAGCTCTTTTGTTGCGCAGCAAAGAATTTTTGTGATTTTGGTGCGACGATCATTACGACGATCAAGCTTAGCGGCACCGTTGCTAATGCAACCAATGTTAACTGCCAGCTAATCGTTAGCATCATCCACAACACTCCGACTAAAGTAACAAAACTGGTAATAAATTGGGTCAAGTTTTGTTGGAGGGTGCTGGCGATATTATCCATATCATTGATTGCCCGTGACATGATATCTCCGTTTGAATGGGTATCATAGTAAGAAATCGGCAAGCGATTCATTTTTTCTTCTAAATCACGACGCAGTTCATAGACGGTCCGTTGTGATACACGGGTCATGATGAATTGTTGCAAGAAATTGAAAATAGCAGAAATAACATACATACCGATAGCGATCATAATGATTTGTCCTACTTTATCAAAATCGATCGGAAATTCGGTGACAGTTTTTCCAGCTTTCATTTGCTCTGCACCAATCATAACACCTTTAAAGATTTCGGTTGTTGCTTCCCCTAAGATCTTTGGTGTTTGAATCTGGAAGATTACGGCGGCAATCGCTAAAACAAATACCGAAATGATTGCGATAGAACGTTTCGACATATAACCGAAAAGTCGTTTTACCGTTCCCCAGAAATTTTTTGCTTTTGGTCCTTTCGCTCCAATGTTGCGCCCTGGACCGCCACCCATCGGTCCACCGCCGCGAGGTGCTTGGTTTTTCCGTTCACTCATGCCACATCCTCCTCTCTCAATTGAGATGATACGATTTCTTGATACGTTTGGTTTGAGGCCATCAATTCTTCATGGGTTCCTTTACCCACCAATTGACCTTCGTCAAGGACAAGGATCGTGTCTGCATCCATTACTGTACTTACCCGTTGTGCGACTACAACCATAATGCTGTTCTTCATGTCTTTTTTCAATGCCGCTCGCAGCTGTGCATCTGTCTTAAAGTCCAGCGCTGAGAAAGAATCATCAAACACATACACATCGGCTTGTTTCACTAATGCCCGAGCGATCGCTAACCGTTGACGTTGGCCGCCGGAGAAATTTCCGCCGCCTTGTTCTACATGACTGTCTAAGCCTTCGCTCAGTTCTGAAACAAACTCTTTGGCTTGTGCGATTTCCAGTGCTTTCCAGATTTCTTCATCTGTCGCATCTGGTCTACCGTATTTCATGTTTTCTCGAATCGTACCAGTAAATAAAACCGCTTTTTGTGGGACGAAACCAACTGAGTCCCGCAAATTATGCTGTGTTACTTCAGCGATATTCACTCCATTGATGCGGATCGCTCCTGATTCGATATCATAGAGCCGAGGCAGCAAATTGACCAATGTCGTCTTCCCAGAACCCGTACCACCAATGATTGCCACAAAATCACCCGATTTTGCTTGAAAATCAATGTCTTGCAGCGCTAATTTTTCTGCACCATGGTAACGATAGTTGACGTGATCAAAAGCAAGTGTGGCTTGATCACCTTTTAATTGAATCATCTTAGGTGCTTTATCATCAACGATCTCTTCTTCTTCGTCTAATACTTCATTGATCCGATCTGCAGAGGCTTGTGCTCTTGGGACCATCACAAAAATCATTGACAGCATCATAAAACTGATCAAGATTTGCATGGCATACGTCATGAATGCAATCAGATTCCCAACTTCTAATGTCATTTCAGCAATATAATGTCCACCAAACCAAGTGATGGCAATATTGGTCCCACTCATAATCAATGTCATCAAAGGCATCATAAGTGCCACGATAGTATTTACTTTGATGGCCGTGTGGGTATAGTCTTTATTGGCTTCATCAAAGCGATTGGCTTCATACCCGGTCTTATCGAAAGCTCGAATGACCCGCACTCCAGTCAATCCTTCACGGAAGACCAAATTCAGACGGTCAGTTTTTTTCTGCATGCTTTTGAAAAGCGGCACAGCAAAATACATGATTCCACCAACCAAAACGATCATAATTGGAATAACGACTAAAAAGATTTTGGTTAACTGAGCGTCTTTTTGATAGGCCAAGAAGCTTGCTCCGATCAAAGTGATCGGTGCATTGATCATCATCCGCAAGAACATTTGTGCCACCATTTGAATTTGGTTGACGTCATTAGTCGTACGAGTGATCAAAGAGGCAGTTCCGAATTTATCAAAAGAACGTGCTGAGAAATTTTCTACTTTTTCATAAATATCTGTCCGTAATTTTTGCCCCAATTTTTGTGATTCTCTAGTAGCAAAGAATGTATTGCCTAATGCAGCCAGAATACTGATCAGTGAAAAACCGATCATTAAAAAGCCGGTACGCCAGATATAATCAATGTCTCCAGTTGCAACGCCATTATTAATGATATTCGACGTTAATGTCGGTAAATAGAGATCTGCTATTACTTGTACAACCATAAAGGCAACGGCCATCAGTGCCGAAACGAGTGAAACTCGTTTAATCAACTTTGTCATTCTTTTCCCCTCTTTCTTTTTGTGCGCCATCTCTTAGCCAGCTGATTTTGTTATTGAAATCAGTCGTTGCTAGCGAAGGATCATAGGCATGATTTTCTGCTAACTCTCGGTATGCTTCAGCAATCGTAGAAAAAACGGTGTGCATCAACAGTTGGACGAGCATTTTCAATTCATGATCATCCTTGACCCGTAATAAGTCTTTGTCGATCTCAGCAAAAAATTCTTCTTCCCACTTCTGTCTCGCTTCTTGATGCTCTTTGTGAGAGCCGTAGAGTGGTTTTTTGTGGATATCCGGCATCACTTTTCGCAAAGAACGATAATCCATACTCATGAAGAGATTGCGATAAAATTTTGCATTTTTTCCTTCTAACACTTCTTCGATCATCCGAGAAAAATACCATTCAAAGCCAGCAAACAGATCGCCCTTTTCGTGTTGAATGGAACGAATCAAATCCCGCTGACTGTTTTTTTTCAACGTATGAAAATAGTAGTAGTATAAGTCTTCCTTATTTTCAAAATACTGATAAAAACTTCCCCGAGGGATTTCTGCGTCTTTGATGATATTGGCAATCGAAGCATCCTTCAATGGGACCCGAGAAAATTCTTTCTTAGCAGCGCTTAAAATGCGTTTTTGCTTATCTAATGGCAAATGGAAAAACGTATCCGTTGGCATCGTCATCTCTCCTTTCAGTTCAAATGATAAATGACAACAATTATTATGACAGGTTGTCATATGACACTGTGTCATTATACACTCCTCATGAGAGAATGCAAGTAAAAAAGTTTGAATATTTTATGAAAGTCATTTTCTTTATAAAAAGGAAATTCGCTTAGTGTTTTCATTTCATTGAAAATAGATTCATTGTCTTTTTCTGAAAACAAAAAAAGCAGCGGCTATTCCTTAAAAAAGGAAGCCACTGCACAACAGCCGTTTTTCGATTTTAAATAACGTCTATTTTTTCTTTCTAACCCACAGGACACAGCCTACTCCGACTAACAAAACGACTCCAACGACTGGCAAAAACCAATTGACGGTCTCTCCCGTTTTTGGCAATGCTCGACTGTCCGAAGTAGCACTAGCTACTTCTGTTTTGCTAGTTGTTGTTTGTTCCGACGAAGTGTTGGCAGCAGACGTATCAGAAGATTCGGTATTCCCCGTTACTTCAGAAGCTGCTGGGAGATAATGACCTTGATTCACAGCGTAAATGATCCAGCCAATCCGACCTGGAAACAATGTTTCTGAACCACTGGCAGCTACTTCTTCATCTAAGTGTGACAAAATCGATGTCAACCATTCATCTGAAATTGGCTGTTCCGGGGAAATATAAACACCATTTGTTGGGTAAACAACTTGCAGATATGTTTTTAAGCGATCCAGTTCTGGAATCAACGCTGCAAAAGAAGAATAGCTGCTTGGATCAAAGGCTAGCTGCGGTTCAATCTTCTCCCAAGATAAGAGATGATCGATAAAAAGAGCACGAACGATCCGAGCAAAATAGCCGATATCCATTCCCATCACATCCTGGCTATATCGTAATGCTAGTGTCTCTGCATCTTTTAATTGCTGATCGGTCAATTGATCCAACTCATCTTGCGTGAAAGCTGTCACACTTCCATCAGTGATGCCTCTAGTAAAAGCAGAGCGCAAATCACTTTGTTCTGTAATGGTTTCTGACTCAGGACTTGCTTGAACGCCTGTTTGAGCGACAATGGCTTCTACCACATCCTCGGGCTGTGTCGTCACGGATTCACTACTTTGTGCAGTGTCAGCGGTTGATTCCATTTCAGTATTCGAAACCGTCGCTTCTGTCGAAATGATTTCTTCAGTTGATTGCGTAGATTGAATCGTTTCTGATGAGTCCGTTGTTTCCTCTGCAATGGCAGTAATTGGTAAAAATAATAGACAGCTCATGAACCAGATACTCTTTTTCATTCCTCTACCTCCTCAGGATTCTCAGACTTTCTTTGTAACACGAATGTAACACAATAGTAAATTATTCGCAATGTAAAAAGGCACTTCCTTAAGAAATTTAAAAGATATTCAATGTCTTCCGATGCACTCCGCTTCTTCCCTAACAAAAAATCCCGAACCACTTCAGATGATTCACATTAACAGAAGCATTAACGAGATCATCATTCAGCAGTACGGGACGAAGCGTTCTTAATCACCGAATGACACATGGGTAGAAAAAATTGTACCATTCGAATCTAGCTGTTTTTTAATTATTTGACTTGTACAGTCATCACAGGACTAGCACTTGTGACTGTTCCTTTAGCAGTCATGGTTTCTGAGATAACTTGTTCCATATTGGTGAGTACCACAAGCATATCAGTTGCTTTATTGCTAGCTGCCAATTCTGCCAGATCAACTTCAGCAACTTGTGTAGCGGCAGTCACTTGTTGCCCTTCTTGGACGAGGATATTGAAAGGCTTGCCTTGTAGCTCAACGGTATCGACACCCATATGCAGCAGAATCTCAAGTCCATTTGGTGTCGTGATTCCAATGGCATGTTTGGTTGGGAAGATCGTTGTTACAGTTCCTGCAGCTGGTGCATAGATTTTTCCATTTGCAGGAGCTACATAATATCCGTCACCCATCATTTTTTGAGAAAAAACAGGATCCTTTGACTCTGTAATCGCATGAACGGTTCCTTCAGCAACTGCATATAGTTCAATGGTTTCAGGTGCTGCAGACGTTGCTGGTGTTGTAGCCGTCGTTGAAGTAGCCACCGGTACTTCTTCATCAACAGCATTGACAGCAGCTAAACGGTCTTTAGGAATCCCAAAGAAGTAAGTAGCCACAAAGCCACCTGCATATCCTGCTAATAAACCAAAGACATAGCCTAACCAATGACCGTTTGCAATCAACGGAATCAAAGCTACTCCAGAAGGTCCAATGGCGGTAGCGCCGATATTCGACAATGCGCCGATAACCGCCCCACCGATTCCGCCTCCGATACATGCCGTAATAAATGGTCGGCCTAATGGCAGTGTTACACCGTAGATCAATGGTTCTCCAATACCTAAAATCCCTACTGGCAAAGCGCCTTTGATCATTTCAGAAAGTTCTTTATCTTTTCGCAGACGAATCCATAGGGCTAATGCCGCCCCTACTTGACCAGCGCCAGCCATTGCTAAGATTGGCAATAACTGTGTGCTGCCAGTTGCTTCGATCATTTGAATGTGGATCGGTGTCAAGATTTGATGTAGACCAAACATGACCATTGGCAAGAAGGTTGCTCCGAGAACAAAACCTGAGAATGCGCCGCCGACATTTAATACCCAATTGATTGAGCCAACCAAACTGTCTGAAATAAACCCAGCTAATGGCATGATCAAAAAGATCTCTGACAAACCGATCGCTAACAAACACAAAGTTGGGGTAACGATGATATCAATGGCTTCAGGAATCACTCGGTGCAAAACAGTTTCCAGTTTAGCCAGCAACCAGACTGCAAAGATTACACCGATGATCCCTCCTTGTCCAGCTGCCAGAGGATCTCCTGTAAAGAGGTTGGTGATTGGGGCTTCTGGATTCATTCCAGTCAATAAGACGACCGACCCAATGACACCACCTAGCGTTGGGTTCGCTTTAAATACTTGAGCTGCATTGACACCTGTGAAGATCACTAAATAAGAAAACATCCCGTTTTTTAAGATATTTAAAATCATGACATAATAATTCCACGTGTCGCCATCGATTTTTCCTGCAGTGATCAAGTTCGTCATAACAGAAGCAATACCAGCAACGAGACCAGCACCGACAAACGCTGGGATCATTGGGACAAAAATATTCGAAATATCTTTCAATAATGACTTGATTGGTGATTGTTTTTGTTTCGCTTTTTGAGCAGCTTTCATTTCTGCTGCTTTCGCATTCACAGCCTCTTTTCCACTGGTGGCTGCCACAGGAATTTCTTGCCCTAGATCAACACCCGCTTGTGCCGCCATGGCATTTGCTACTTTATTGACTTTTCCAGGACCGATGATCACTTGCAGTTGTTCATCATCCACTACTCCTAAGACTCCGGGAATGTTTTGTAACCCTTGCTTGCTGACCTTGTTGTGATCACGGACCGTCATCCGTACTCGAGTCATACAATGAGTGACAGAGGCAACATTCTCGATACCGCCTGATTCTTGAAATATTTTTTCTGCTAGTTGTGTAACTGTCAGTTCTTCTTTTGCCATTGATTTTTTCCTCCTATCCTTCTAACGTTCCTTTAACGAACCCTTCTGATTGTACCAGCTTTGCAGCAGCTTCTTCTTTTTCACTATTGGTAAGCAGCATAACGATCGCTAACTTCACATTTTGATCGGCTTTTTCAAAGTAGTCTGCCGCCGTTTCATAATCTGCTTCGGTAGCTTGCATGATGATTCTCTTGGCCCGTTCAACGAGTTTGTCGTTCGTTGGTTTAACATCGACCATTAAATTATTGTACACTTTTCCGATGCCTACCATCGAAATCGTGGAAATCATGTTCAAAATCAATTTTTGAGCAGTCCCTGATTTCAATCGGGTAGAACCTGTCAGAAATTCTGGTCCGCAATCCACTTCGATCGGGAAGCTGGCATGTTTTGAAATTTCTGCTTGTTTGTTGCAGGCGATCGTTCCTGTGGTAGCCCCGATTTCATTTGCATAGTCTAGTGCTCCAATGACATAAGGTGTGCGACCGCTAGCTGCGATCCCAATGACCATATCATTTTCCGTCAGCTTCAGGTCAATCAAGTCTTGACGCCCTAATTCAACAGAATCTTCTGCCCCCTCAACCGCTACAGTCATTGCTTCTTCACCGCCAGCAATCAAACCGATCACCATATCCGGTGAGACCCCAAAAGTAGGGACACATTCAGCGGCATCTAAAACTCCTAGTCGTCCGCTGGTACCAGCACCGAGATAGATCAATCGTCCCCCTTTTTTGAAAGATTGAATCGTTTGCTGAATTACTTTTTCAATGCTTGGCAATTCCTTTTCAACGGATTGAGCAACTTTCTGGTCTTCGGCATTCATTTTCTGACAAGCCTCTGCCACAGTCATTTCATCCAAACCAAATGTTGCTTGATTTCGTCTTTCAGTTGTTAAGTTTTCTAAATTAATCATTGTCATTTCTCTCATCTCTTTCTATTTTGAATCGCATTCCTGCTTTGATTTGTTGGAGCAAGGGTAGATCTTCTTCAATCACTTGCGCAGCGACATTGACTTTGTCATCTGCGGGCAGGATTCGCTTACAAATTTGGATTTCCCCCATATAGCGCAAGTAATCTTGATTATCGATAGTCACAGCTCCGACAACCCGTTTTTGAGCAGTTTCTGGGGAAATCAATGGGACTTCAGCAAATCGGGCATTTGCACTGCGAATCACATCTCTTGCCTCATCTTGCCGGTTTTCATGCTCTCCTAAAATATGTTGATAATAGGCAGAACCAATATCCTTTGTGCGAAGAAGGACGGTCTGATCGGCTAGATAAGAACTGAATTGCTTCAAAGAAGCAGGGGTCACGATACCATCACCAATGTAGACAGCATCAACGGCACAATCCCTCAACAACTCCAGTGCTGCTGCGAAGGGGCTCATGCTGCGATGCGCTTCCAGTGTCGGCAATCCTTGGTAAAGAGGACCTCTTTTATTCGCATCCCCAGCAACAAAGGCCTGTACAAGAAAACCTTGTTGTTTCAACCACTGATTTTTGGCCTGAAACCATTCTTTGTCTAATCCCGTCTCCGGACGCGGATAGTAATTGTGCCACGCCTCTAGATTAGAAAAATCTGCCTGATAGGTGTTCAACTCGTTAATATCTTTTTCAGTCAATGTACTCGCATTTAAACTAATAGTTATTTTACGAGATAATTGAGCAATGGTCTGATTGTCGATCGCGTAATCCATTCGCAGCCCAGTGACTCCCCGATCCGTCAGTTCATTTAACTCTTTATAGGAAAATCCTGCTTTAGCCAATGCCTCTCCTGAAATATCTACCATTAATGACAACCGATTCTTTTTTGCTATTTCACCAAGTGTTGTCAATCGTTGGCGATAACTGGCGGCATCATCTTCTGGTATATGCATGGATGTAAAAATCCCAGAAAAACCTTGAAGCGCCATTTCTTCGATGGCATCGATGTCTGTGGTAGTCAAATCGGCATTCATAAATACTGAAAACCCAAACATTGTTGATTCCTCCTTGCTGGTACCGTTTTCTACAAAATGATTATACAACGGCCTGTTTGTTTTTGCAACTATATTTCATAATATATAATTATAAAAAGAAATATAATTTCATAACGGTGTATTTTTTAAGAAAAAGTTGTCCCTTAAACTTTCTAATGCGGTTCGGCCATTAGTTGTGGTACACTTTATAAGGAGTCAACGAGCGCGTAATTTTTACATAGTAGGAGGAATCACATCATCAATGATTACAATGGATGATATTATTCGCGAAGGCAACCCAACTTTGCGGGAAGTAGCAAAAGAAGTCCCCTTTCCATTAAGTGAAGCGGACATTCAATTAGGGAAAGACATGATGGAGTTTCTAGAAAATAGCCAAGACCCAGTGAAAGCCGAAGAATTGAATTTACGAGGCGGAGTCGGTTTAGCAGCACCTCAACTAGATATTTCTAAAAGAATCACTGCTGTTTTAGTTCCTAGTAGCGATCCTGAAAATCCAGAACCTGAATTTAAAGATGTGTTGTACAATCCTAAAATCTTAAGCCACTCCGTACAAGAGGCATGTTTAGGTGAAGGCGAAGGCTGTCTGTCTGTAGACCGGGAAGTACCAGGCTATGTCGTACGTCACGCCCGAATCACGATCAGCTATTATGACATGCAAGGCAAGAAGCAAAAAGTTCGTTTGAAGAACTATGCAGCTATCGTCGTGCAACATGAAATCGACCATTTGAATGGTGTCATGTTCTATGATCACATCAATGAAAAAAATCCTTTCTCATTAAAAGAAGGAATTTTAGTGATCGATTAACGATTAGCAAACAAGAGCGCACTCCCAAGTGGGAATGCGCTCTTGTTTACTTTAGTCGTCATTCATTAGGATTAATTTCCCTTTGCCAAGCTGGCTTGATGGTCCGCTTTGATTTGAGACAACAATTCTGGCTTTTGATAAAGATCTAATGCAGTCAATGCGAGTAATTCCGCTGCGATCGCAATCGAGTTCAGTCCTTTGGTACTACGAGCAGCCGCTTTAAATTCCTCGGAGTGACCAGCAATGTATTCATCCGAAATTGAGACAGTTGGCTGGATCGTGGGGATCACTTGGCTGACGTTTCCTACATCTGAAGAGCCTAAACTTGCTTTTGTTTCCACATCGATCTCTGCTTGGGGAACGCCAACTTCCTGAGTATGGGCAAAGAATAGTTCATCAAAACTTGGTGTTACGATCACATCGTCGACTGAATTCTGGAAGAGTCCAAATTCATAAGTCGTTCCTGTTGCTAAAGCTGCTCCTTTAACGATATTCTCCACTTTCTCATAGACTTCATCTAGTGTCGCCCGATTGGCTGCTCGTAAATAAAAACGTCCAGCTGCATATTCTGGAACAACGTTCGCTGCCACACCACCATCAGTGATCACGCCATGAATGTTGACATCTTTCGGCAAATGAAGACGCAACCCATTGATCCCATTAAAAACTTGGATCAATGCCTCTAACGCATTAATGCCTTTCTCTGGTGCCGCTGCCGCATGGGATGCCCGACCATAAAATTTGATATCGACAGGATCATTAGCCAAAGATGCGGTGGTTTTGCCATAGCGATAAGCTGGATGCACGCACAATGCAGCATCGACATCCTCAAAAAATCCTGCACGCACAAAACTGCCCTTTGCTGAGCCATTTTCGCCCCCCTCTTCACCAGGAGTACCATAAACGCGGATTTCTCCTCCTAGTTCATCTACATAAGGTTGCAACGCACTAGCAGCCAATACAGAATAAGTTCCAAAGAGATTGTGCCCACAGGCATGACCGATGCCGGGCAGCGCATCATATTCTGCCAAAAAAGCTAATGTTGGTCCAGGTCTGCCGCTTTGATAACGGGCATCGAACCCTGTACGATGACCAGCCACTTCTTTTTCCACGGTGAATCCTTCTTTTTCTAATTGGGCAATCAGCGCATCTGCAGAATAAAATTCATAGTTGCTGACTTCTGGATGATCATGAATATCCAAAGCTAGTTCTTGGTATTCCGGTAAGCGTTGTGCGATAAATTCTTTAATAGAAGTTTTTACAGTTGTTGTCATATGATTTCTCTCCCTTTAATATGGATAAATAAGTATGAATAGTCAGTGGTCTCACAGCTCCTGCCTCAGAAAGGTAGGCATTCTTGCTATACTCTTCTTTACTTCGCGCCAAATGTCTCCCAGGCTGGAACGCTAGAACCTTTCGATGTTTCTTCGATAACTTTCTTTGTTTCGTCCGTTTGATAAGCAGCAACAACTTTTTGATACACTTCGTTGTCTTGATCTTCTTTACGCGCAGCAATGATGTTCACGTATGGGCGAGCCGTTTCATCTACAGGCTCTAAGAAGATCGCATCTTCTGTCGGAACAAAGCCAGCATCCACAGCCATTCCGCTATTGATTACTGAAATATCAACATCTGACAATGCGCGGGCAGTTTGGGCAGCATCTAACTCAGAGATTTTCAATTTTTGTTTGTTTTCAGTGATATCCGAAACGGTCGGCGTCTGGCCTGCTGCTTCATCAACTTTGATCAAGCCAGCGCTTTGTAGTAACAACAACGCACGGCCGCCATTGGTGACGTCATTTGGAATTGCTACTGTCGCGCCTTCTTTCAATTCCTTGATATCTTTCACCTTGTCTGAATAAATCCCTAGCGGCGCATTGACTGTATTGCCGATAGAAACAAGATCCGTTCCAAACTCTTTATTGTAATTGTCTAAAAAGAACTGGTGTTGAAAAGAATTTATATCGATAGAACCATCTGCCAACGCCGCATTCGGTTGATTATAATCAGAAAATTGAACATATTCTAAGTTGATACCTTCATCTTTCAAACGATCTTTGACATCATCCCAAACATCCGTGTCGGCACCGATCACTCCAAGTTTGACGGTTACTTCTTTCTCTTTTGTTCCAGCACTGCTATTGCTGCACCCAGTAATAAATAATAATGCCGCACCTACCACGATTGCTTTAAGTAATTTTTTCATTTTCTTCCTCCAATAGTTTCTACTTAATTTTATTTGTTTTTTTTTGCCCTTTTTAGTGGCTAACTTTTTTAACCAACAGATTGCTGACAAATTGACTAAAAAAGACCAAAATTAAAATGATCAGTGTCGCCATGATGGTGACGTCGTTTTGGAAACGATTATAGCCGCGGGTGATCGCCAAGTTCCCTAAACCGCCAGCACCAACTGCACCCGCCATTGCGGTCAGTCCAATCACATTGATGATCGTTAAAGCAGAGACGCGAATGATCCCAGCCAACCCTTCGGGTAAATAGACCCGCACAATAATTCCCAATGGACTGGTTCCCATTGCTTCTGCCGCTTCAATAACCCCAGGATCAACTTCTAATAGGGCAATTTCGATTTGACGAGCAAAGAAAGGAATGATCCCTGCAATCAATGGAACCAAAGCAGCTGTTTCCCCAATCGTTGTTCCTACGATCAAACGAGTCGTCGTTCCTAACAAAGCCAATAGGATAATAAAAGGAATGGAACGTACGATGTTGATGATTTTATCCAAAAGTTCAAATAATCCGCGGCTTTCCAAAATACCTCCTGGTCGGGTCACGACAAGAACAATGCCCAAAATGATTCCTAAAATCCCTGCAATCAGTGCTGTCCAAAAGGTCATGTATAATGTTTGGATCGTTGCTTCTACAAATTCATCAGAGATAGCAACGACATTGGGAAAATACCGTTCAAAAAAAGTGCTCATCTAAAATCCTCCTTCAATCACGTTATTCAATGGTTCCGCGTGATTTTGCTTAATGATATTCGTGTAAACACCTTGATCCGCGAGAAAATCTAATGCTCGTTTACGCTGCCCATATTCCCCTGATAAACTAACGATCAAACTACCGATGGGAACATCTTGCAGAATCTCTACGTTTCCGTAGAGGATATTCGTCGTAACTTGATAACGACTAAACAATTGTGCGATCAATGGTTCATTGGTCTGATCCCCAACATAAGACAGTTCCACCAGCCATTCGTTGGCAGCCAATGAGGAGAATTTCGCACTGCCGAGAATCGTTTCCAGCGCTTGATCAATATGAGTAGCAGTCCGAATAAAGTCTTTTGTCAGCGGTTTTGCCGGCTGGCTAAAAATT
Organism: Enterococcus sp. 125944; assembly: GCF_051909435.1. NCBI lineage: Bacteria > Bacillati > Bacillota > Bacilli > Lactobacillales > Enterococcaceae > Enterococcus > Enterococcus sp. 125944. The sequence goes on from NZ_JBQASY010000021.1 coordinate 55,798, forward strand.
TGAACACTCTTTCCTTGTTCAATGATCTCGCCATTTTCCATTACAGCGACTTTATTACAGATTTCTTTCACCACTTGCATCTCATGAGTGATAATGACGATCGTCAACCCTAATTTACGATTGAGTTTTTTCAATAATGCAAGTATCTGTAATGTTGTCTTAGGATCAAGTGCGCTAGTCGCCTCATCGCAGAGCAAGATCTCTGGGTCGTTGGCTAATGCTCGTGCGATGGCGACTCGCTGCTTTTGTCCCCCTGAAAGTTGACTAGGAAACGACCTTGCTTTTTCTTCCAGTCCAACCAAGGACAGCAATTCTGTCACTTTTTGACGACGTTCCTGTTTGGAGATTCCTGCATATTTCAAGGAAAAATCCACGTTGTCAAAGACATTCCGGCTATCCATCAAATTGAAATGCTGAAAGATCATTCCGATCGTTTTCCTTTTTTCTCTTAATGCTTTAGCCGGTAATGCGGTCAATTCAGTCTGATTGACTATGACACTCCCTGACGTTGGACGCTGCAATAAATTGATTACGCGTACCAGAGTACTTTTACCCGCGCCGGAGTAGCCGACGATCCCATAAACATCGCCTTTATCTACTTCTAGTGACACATTTTTGACCGCTTGGATCGTTTCCTTGTTTGGTTGTGTGAATGTCACCGATACATCCTTTAATGAAATCATTTTTTTCCTCCTTATTATCGCCGATTGATTAACTAGTTGATTTTGGGGGTGATCAACTACGCTCCTTCCGGTCGCCTAGTACTGTTCATCATCTGCTCGTCTACTCCACGCTTCGCCTACAGTTGCCTCTAAGCTGTCGCTAAGAAGAACTTGCATGGTCTTTGACCAATCGCAGTGATTCGGGGTGAGGTTACTACGCTCCTTCCGGTCGCCTAGTACTGTTCATCATCTGCTCTGGTCTTTGACCAATCGCAGTGATTCACAGCAAAAAGGCGTCCTCAAGCAAGCCATAACTGGCTTGCTTGAGGACGCCTTTTTGCGTGTTACCACCTCAGTTTAAGCTATATTCACATATAGCTCCTCTTCGAGTACGATCATACTCTAGCAATATAACGGATGCTGCCGTCGCCGCCTTGCATCATTGCTCGGGACGAATCACTCCTTGGCCATTTTCCAAAATTCGTTTCCTGCTTCTTTTCAGCTACCGAAGCTCTCTGTTTAGGAACATTCCTTTTGTACTTACCAATTCATCGTGTTGACTCTATTTTTTTATGCCGCTTTTTATTTTCAAAGATCGATGAAAACAAAAAAAGTCCTTTTACCAGCATCTGCTGATAAAAGGACGATCACTCGTGTTACCACCTTTTGTTCAGAAGGTTTCCCTTCCCTCAACCCAACGTCTATCAAGAAAATTCCATCAAGAGATTGGTGCTCCTTTTAACGGTAGAGCAGATTCCGTGATTGCCTACTTATCGACAATCAATCCTCCAAGGCCATTTTTCAACGTTTCAGACTTAACTCTTTCCACCAACCAGAGTCTCTCTTTAAAGTATCTACGATTACTTTCCTTATCAACGGATAGTTATTCTTGTTGAAATGTACTTTACCGGAAAAAGGATACCTTGTCAATCAGAAAACTATTTTGTATGTGTCTGTAATTTTCCCGGAAGCTCTTTTCTCCCGTAAAAATTAATTTTAGATTAAAAATGCACTGTGTGTGCACTTTGTATCTATTGTTATTTTATTTACTTTTGATTATTTTCTTTATCGATTTCTTCCCTTTTACTTTAACATATTTCACTCTTTTTGCAAGAGAGAAGTTAGAAAAAAATCTCTAACTGTTTTATTTTATAAACAAATAATTGACATTTAGTCTTGAAAATAGCTCAAAAACAAGGTAAAATTAATCTGTAAAAATTAATTTTAGATTTAGATTAGTCGCAGTGCATGACTAGTCTGCGTGGCTCTTTGTTTCTTTACAAAGAGTCTTTTTTTAGTTTTCATTTCCTTTATACCAATCCAATCGCTCTTTAGTTTGTTTTGAAGGTTTATGATAGTTTATGGCATAGTTTTTTATATTGTCTACTTTTTGCCGTTCATCCTCGAAAAAGTGATTTGGGCACTTTCCTAACTCTGCCACCAATCGATCATCCAACGCAAACGCTTCTTTCCACTTCTCTAAAAAGATTTCTTTTAGTGTACCATTGCGTTTTGTGGTCAATAACCAAGCCATTGCCTCTAAACCTTTTCCCCAATACTTACTATTGCGTTTCATCCGGAAGGTCAAGATTCGGTGTAGACTCTCCATAATACCGATTCCTTGTTTTTCACCTGATAACTCGCGCAAGTGATACGGCTTGATAATTTTCCAATTTCGCCGCAAATACGCTCTTAACTTTTTGACATGAGTTTCTTGTTCTTTGGTTTCTACATGCGATTCTAGTGTATCTAAGGCACATTGCAAATCTCTAGTAGAATAATTATTGATTGCATTCTGAAAAACAGGAATTAATTCTGGTACAAAGACACGTTGCTCTAATTTTAATGAGATATGATAACGATCTAAAAAGTGTTCATGTCCTTTTACTACTGGCAAAAGACTTTTAAACGTTTTTTGGCTATACCCTTTTCCACCGTCTGAATTGGTCACAATAACGGTGTTTTTCAAATCATAGGTACGATACAAATAATTTTCTACATGATTCAATGTTTTCTGATGACCTAAACCGACAAATTGTTTGAGGTTTTTAGCCATTTTCCGTTGACCGTTTGTCTCTATTCCTTCGTGAACGATAAAATGTGCCAATTCTTTGTTTGTTCCATCTTTGCCACCTACAAACACACCATCACCTTCGATATAAAGATAGTCCACTTTACACTTTCCTTCTGTGCCATATTCTTCTAGATACGCTTCATGTTCTTTGTATTTTGTCTCGTATTCATGAACAACTTTCATGACGGTATCTTTTGAGGCTTGAACATTACCAACCACCTCAATCAATTCTGACGCCTTCCGGTAAGAAGTTACCATACTTAACTCTGCCAAGGCGTATTTTGTTCGTAAGGAATAGCGATCATATCTCTCTAAACCAAGCAAATTATCAATCGGGTAAATAATGTGTCCGTTTCTTTCAACCGATTTTCTTGTATACGTAAGCACCCCAAACAAGAACTGCACACTACGTTCGACAGCTTTTCCAACGGTATATCCTTTCACTTGATAACTTTGAATCAATTGTGGCTCTTGCCAATTGATCCATGATTGAATAACACGATTCATGAGATTAGAAGAGTAATTCATTAATTGTTTCTCTTTCTCTAAACCATCGTTGTCGGTGCGTAAAATTTCATGCAAGTCTGTCAAAAAAGCGGCAAACATATTCTTCTTGTCCTTTCTGTATTCGTTAATTATGTATTACCAGGTAAAACTTAGACCTGGTAGGTTGTTTTGTGCATCGGTCCAATCATTTCAAGTAATACTTGTAAAAATTCTTCCGGCGTATAATTCTCAAGTAAGCTTTTTAGTATCTCTTCTAATTGCTTACGTTCTGTTCGAGATAACACAGACAGACTGTGTTAATACATTGTTGATATGTGATAAAAAAGTTTCATTTGTCATGGGTAAATTTCCTTTATGATTCGATCTTCTGGTATTTTGTCAGCTGTTCGATACATAAACGCAAAAACGTCTCTTCTGATATAATTTCCACCTGTTTTTTCAGGGCTTGTTTTCTTTTCAGTGATTCTCCAAAATCAAACAGCGTTACTGGTTGTTTGCCAGCAACTAAGTAAGTTGTTTCTTTCGTGACTGACTATTGAACGCAACTACTTAAAGCAAGCACTAACTGTTGTGCTTGTTTGCGCGTAAAACAGTCCAATGTTCCGGTAAACATAAAGACCTCATTCATTTTTCTTACCTCTTATAATTGACGAATCAACGCTGTAAAAAATGCGGAAGCATTCGGGCGCCCTTGGGGAGTAACATAACCTGCTTGTTTTGCTAATTCATTTAATTTTTCTCGATCAGAAGGATACAAAGAAAACATATAATCTTTTTTCTTCTCTTTTTCTTGATTCGCCATCTTTTTTACCGCATTGGAGGGTTGAACAATATTTTTGGTCATTTCTTGCTTTCTTGTAGTAACTTTTTGTTGAATGACTTCAAAGTGATTCATTCAATCAATTCCTTTCTCTTTATAGTCATTTTAATCTGTTTAATCATTTTTTTTTACAAGTTCATTTTATTTTTTATCTATTTATCTACAAATAAGAACTTTCCATAGGGATTTTCCATAGGGATTTTCCATAGGGATTTTCCATAGGGATTTTCCATAGGGATTTTCCATAGGGATTTTCCATAGGGATTTTCCATAGGGATTTTCCATAGGGATTTTCCAT
>NZ_JBQASY010000022.1:0-42960 GCF_051909435.1 Enterococcus sp. 125944
CCCTTTCTCTTTTGAGAGCCCCTCAATACCTGCTTCTCTGAAATTACGCATCCAATTGGCAATAAGCGCAGGGTTGTTCATTTCTAAAGTGCTAGCAACTTCTCGATAGGACATCTCACTTGTTTGATATAACTCTAGCGTATTTAACTTAAATTGAACAGAATATTTCTGATTTTGATGCTTTCTCAATAGACCTTCCTCTCCGTATTCACGATAGACATTCACCCAATTACTTACTTGAGACTTGCTTGAAATACCGTATTTGTTGGCAAGATACCGATATCCGCCCACGCCACTAAGATATTCTTTAACGATTTTTAGTTTTAATTCAAAAGGATATTTTGCCATACAAATAACGACCCCCAAAAGTTAGATTTTTTGGTCTAACTTTTGGGGGTCGCTTCAAAAACTGCGATCGTGCGGCTTTTTTCTTTTTTTAAAAAATACCAGACATTGTTTCGATGATCAAGCGAATGTTGAGGACTGTTAATGCGATGGCGCAAATCCAGCCCAGAGAAGTGACCCACAGAGGGTTCTTGAACTTTTCGCCCATGATTTTTTTGGAACTAGTAAAGTAAACCAATGGAATCATTGAGACTGGTAATGCAATACTCAAAAAGACCTGTGAATAGATCAAAAGATTATCTAGTGCCTGTTCATTACCGCCAAAGTAGAGGGTACATAGTAAAACAGGTACGACAGAAAGGCCACGAGTGATCAATCGTCTTGCCCATGTTGGAATCTTCATATGGATGAAGCCTTCCATGACGACTTGTCCTGTCAGTGTTCCAGTGATAGTTGAGTTTTGTCCGGAAGCCAGTAATGCTACGGCAAAAAGAACACTAAGGGCTGGACTAGCCACCGCTCCCGCGATCGCTGAATTTTGTAAGGCATCATACAGCGCTGAAAAAGTACCGACTTCTTCGCTGTGACCGAAGAACAATGCGCTCCCTAAAATCAGCAACAGACAATTAACGACAAAAGCAGCCGAAAGCTGAATATTTGAATCCCATGTGGCAAAGCGAACAGCTGTAGCGACTTCTTGCGGATTCGTCCGATCAATCTTTCTTGATTGTGAAATCGACGAATGCAAATACAAATTATGGGGCATGACGGTCGCGCCAACGATCCCTAATGCCATGGTCAGCTGTCCAGGGTTCAATACTTGTTTTTGGGGAATGAAGCCTTGAACAAGTGCCGGAAGATCAGGTTGGGCAATAATCACTTCGTAAACAAAAACAAGCAGAATCACCAATATTAAGGTCATTACGATGGCTTCGATTTTTCGAAAGCCTAATTTCATCAAGAAAAGCAGTAAAAAGACATCGAAAATCGTCAAAAAGACCCCTACAACTAATGGTAGACCGAATAATAGATTCAAAGCAATTGCTCCACCGATTACTTCGGCGATATCTGTTGCCATGATCGCCAACTCGGTAATAATCCAAAGGAAAAAGCCCAGCTTTTTACTGGTGTGTTTACGGGTTGCTTGTGCGAGGTCCATATGGGTGACAATCCCTAGTTTAGCTGCCATGTATTGGAGCAACATCGCAATCAGACTTGAAATCAAGATGACGGATAGCAGGAGATAACCATATTCGGCACCACCCCCGATTGAAGTGATCCAGTTACCAGGATCCATATACCCAACCGCGACTAACGCTCCGGGACCAGAAAAAGCTAAAAGATTACGCCAAAAATTCCCATCCTTGGGAATAGCTACGGTATTGTTTATTTCTTCCAAGCTAGGTCCATTTGCTGCCTGGATCAATTTTTTTTCTTCATTCATTCTGTCACATCCTATCTTTTTAGGTGTACCTAAAAACAATCTTATTGTATTCCTTGTTTATGAATTTTTCAAGAGAAAAACTTCTGAAAGTTTGCATTAACTAAAAAAACAGATATTAGAAAAGGACAGATTTCGTTTGCCAAGGTGATTGGTGATTGTTGGATTGATCAATCCTAATCTAAAATAGGGAATGTTGCTCTACATAGAATTGATGAATGAAGGAAATCTATTTGATCCCACTTGTTTAGAAAGACCGAAAATTTTCTTAAGAAACATAAAAAAACAAGAAGCACTCAAAATTGATGATTTTGAGTGCTTCTTGACGCTGGATTGTATGTCGAGGATGAATGAACTTTTATCAGGATCTTTTTTATATTCTTATTATGTCAAAAGAACAAGAAGAGCAGCCTTTAGAATGTTAATAACCAAGTTTATTAATCAAAGAACAGCCAAGAGGCTGCCCACTATTGTGCGACGTGTATGGCTATCAATAATAAAAAGTATCATTGTTTTGTGTTGTTGCTGATAAAACACTGTGTCAGCGTGTCTACAAATTCATCGAAGGTGGTTATGGCACTTAATTTATGAATGTTTTGTTCATCTGTACAAATCATGGCCAGATCATCAAAAATTTCCCGAAACACATGACGGTTATGGTAATTGATGGAAATCAAAAAAACCAATGTGACACGATTATTTCCCCACTGGATCCCCTTTGGATTGACGGCAATCGCAACCCCCGTACGATTGGCATTCATTGTCAGTGAATGTGGAATAGCCACTGAACCAAAGGCAGTAGAAGAAAGTTGCTCCCTCTCAATTACTTGTGGATAAAAGGTCTCGTCCACGATTCCTTCTTCTTTCATTTGACCACATAATTGTTTGAGCAATTCTGCGGAGTTTTGATTTTCAGTTGTATATGAGAATCGCTTTTTATCAACAAGCGATAGAAAGGTTTTCACAAATTGTTCTTTTCGTTTTTTTTCTTTGATATCAAAGATCTTGGCGGTAATTTGTTGCCGATCTTCAAGGGTAAAAAAAGGATTAATGATCACGTATGGGGTAGCGATCACTTGCTTCAGTTTAACAGCAGACACAATCAGTTCTGTATCTACATACTGCAACTCTTTTTCACTAGTAAGAATATTCTGGATCTCAAGGTCATCAGAGAAATTTTTCTGAAGCTTTTCCATCACCTGAATATTCATGTTGTAGTAATGAGGCACTAGAATCGTGCAGTTTATTTTATTCGTACGCTGTTTTTGAATTTCTAACGCATAGCCTAAATGAAAAGCTATGTAGGCAATTTCGTCTTCACTAATCGTATAACCGATTTCTTTTTGAATGACATGAGAAACCTGGACGGCACAATCATAGATGAGCGGACATTCTTTTTTTAGTGTTTCTGTCATTGGGTTTCTACAAGAGTAGCCGTTATTGATCCGATACAGTAAATTCTTTATATGGAGGGCAAATCGAATGAAGAACTCAGGTTCATTGCCATCAATAAAGTATAATTCATCCACTTTTGCTAGAATTTTTCTTACTAAGTCAAGGCAGTTTTTGTCCGTGACCTTCTCTAACTCATCAGGTGAAATTTGAGTGAAATTCACGCTAGTTCCATTCGCTGAAATTAGGATAGCTAAATCACGAATTTCTTCTTTGGGAAAACGAATACCGTACCGTTCCGCTACTTTTTCCGCGATTTTTTCGGAAATTTTTAGTACTGTCGGATGGATTGAGTGAGGCGCTTGAGCTTCTGCTTCAGGAGACTGAAAATTTCCTTTCATACGGTCTACGGCAATTGCTAGATGAATAACTATATTTGTTAACGCATAATCATTCGTGAAAAAATCATAGTCTGAAAAAAGTTCGGCAATAATTTCCTTGATATAATCAAGGTCAAAATCTATAAAACTTTCTTGTAGCTTAGTCATATCAACGAAATGATTATCCAATTCGGATAGCAATGTCTGATGGATTAATTGTCTTTTCGCTTTTTCTGTCCCAATCAACTGTAGTGTATCTTTGGTTAGTCTGACTTCGATAGCCAGTTCAGAACATTTTTTTTTAAGTTTTTTTGCATCACTCAATAATGTGGACTCGCTGATAAATAGTTCTTCTGCTAGATCATAAACAGATAGAGCTTCCTCGGTTGAAATCAGTCGCAAAAGGAGATAAGCAGTTCGTTCAGTAGGTGTTTCAGGGACACTTGTTTCTGTGTTATTGAAAAAAGTGACCAGATTACTTGCTATCACTCGATAGCCTTTGTTTGAAGAAAGGATCAAATCAGATTCATTGTCTTGAATATCTGCGATATACGATTTTATCGTCCGTTTGGATAACCCAAATTTTTCCGCTAATTGAGTGGAGGAAACCCAATTGTCTTGCTCATTTAGATAGTGAAGAAGTTTTATATACTTTGCTTTCATTGGCTGACACCCTCTCTTTCACCACTGCAGTGCAAAAGAATATTTGTTTCACCGCTGTAGATTGACTATAGTATAACTGTAATTGATAGCGCTATCAATGAAAATTGAATTGGGGGAGAAAAATCATGAAAAAATTGAATGTTTTACTTGTGTGTGGATCTGGAGCCAGCTCAGGTTTTATGGCTGCTAATATTCGCAAAGCTGCTGCTGAAAAAGGATTGGACATAAAAATTACTGCTCGCGGTGAAAGTGAGATTGAAAACTACATTGACGACATTGATGCGTTAATGGTTGGTCCCCATCTGGCGTATATTTTGGATGAAGTAGAAGAATTTGTTGGTGATGCACCAGTGAAAGTGATTTTGATGAAGCCTGAATACTATGCCACATTAAACGGAAAACAAGCTTTGGATCACTTGTTGGAAGAGGTACAGTAGCTTTCAGAATGGAGGGAATAAAATGCAATCCTTAATTAACTGGCTGGAAAACAGCTTTACGCCCAAAATGAATAAAATCAATCATAACGTTTGGATCGTGACTCTTAAAGACTCAATCATGCAGGCTTTGCCATTAATTTTCTTAGGATCGGTCTTTTGTATGCTGGCAATTTTAAATGATTATTTTCCAAGTTTACCCAATTTCTGGACGCCATACGGATGGACGATGGGGATGATCTCACTTGTCATATCTTTTCTGATTCCTTTCAACTTGATGGAGAAAAAAAGACTGCGTAAGCAAAGAATCAATGCTGGAATGTCTGGAATCATCTTATTTTTGATTATTATTTCTCCACAAGTCATTGCTGACGGAGAACCTGGTTTTAGTCATAGTGCGCTTGGTGCAGGGGGAATGTTTATTGCAATTGTTGCAGGACTATTCGCTGGTATGGTGTTGAATTTATTTGGAAAGTTTTCTTTTTTCAGTGAGGAATCGGTGATTCCCGATTTTGTCCGCTCTTGGTTTGATGCTATGCTGCCAATCGGTATTGTTGTCCTTACCGGATGGATCTTCGTTGATCTTCTTGGCTTTGATGTCTACAATGCTGTTCTAGCCATCTTTATGCCATTACAAAGTGTGATTGAGACGCCATGGGGCTTTTCATTGATGATGTTGATTGTTTGTTTCCTCTATTCGTTGGGAATTTCAACATGGGTATTAACGCCTGTTTTAAATCCAGTTTTATTGACTGCTATTCAAGCAAATATTGACGGAAAGGCAATGAATTTAGTAACTGATCCAACTATTTATTCTGCTTATCTATGGATTGGCGGTATCGGCTGTACAATGCCTCTTGTTTTTATGTTGATGCGCTCCAAATCAAAAAAATTAAAAGCCTTGGGTACGGCTTCGGTTGCTCCGACGATTTTTAATATCAATGAACCGATTGTTTTTGGCTGTATTGCTTGGAATCCACTATTGATGGTCCCGATGTGGTTACAAGGGTTGATATTGCCATTAATTGTCTGGTTATTTACGAAAGTCATTGCTTTTGCACCTATTCCAACAGTCATGTTTCAAATGTGGTACTGTCCATTTCCGATTGCCACTTGGCTAACTACCGGAACAATTTCAGGCATTCTGCTAATGCTGATTGTTTTTGTCGTGGCGGCAGCGATTTGGTATCCATTTTTTAAAGCCTATGAAAAACAAGAATGCGAAAGAGAAGCTGCTGAAGCAACTGAAAGAGTATAGAAAGATAATTGTGAAAGAAGGTCTTAGAATGGTGAAAGAACAAATCGTTCAACATGCCATGCAGATAATTCTACATGCTGGAGATGCCAGAAAGCATTGTATGGATGCCTTGAAAGCGATTGAATCATATGATTTTGCACTGGCTGAAGTGGAAATAAAGCAAGCAAATGAGGAGATTGTACAGGCACACCGCATACAGACAGATGCAATTACGGCTGAAACATCTGGTGAAGATGGAGAGTATTCTGTGTTGTTCGCACATGCACAGGATACATTGATGACTATTTACAGTGAGATAAATATTGCTAAACGCATGCTGGCAATTTTTAAAGCCTATGATCGGCGCATTGAGCAATTGGAGAGTAGACTGGAAAGAGAGGAAGAAAATGACTAAAATACCTGAAGGTTTTCCAAAAGATTTTTTATGGGGCGGTGCTATTGCAGCTAATCAAGCTGAAGGTGCGTGGGATGTAGACGGAAAAGGCTGGTGTGTGGCAGATATTAATGAGTTTCTTCCAGATGTTGACTTAGAAAAGAAATCTAATATGGAAATAACGACAGCTTATATCAAAGAAGCAATGAACAGTACAGAGCGAATTTTTCCAAAACGGTGGGGAATTGATTTCTATCACACGTATAAAGATGACTTGAAATTGCTTGCTGAATTAGGGCTAAAAACATTTCGGACTTCTATCAACTGGGCAAGAATTTTTCCAAACGGAGATGAGTTGGAGCCGAATGAAGCGGGTTTGCAGTTTTATGACGATTTATTTGATGAAATAATAAAAAATGGTATGGAACCAATGATCACAATGTCTCACTATGAAATGCCACTTCATTTGACAACTTCGTATAAAGGCTGGTATTCAAGAGAAGTTATTGATTTCTTTGTCCGTTATGGTCAAGTTCTGCTAGATCGCTATCATGACAAAGTAAAGAAGTGGATAGTGGTTAATCAAATCAATTTAATTGTCCATGAATCGTTCAATCATCTTGGAATTCCTGAGGATGCAGTAGAGGATTTGCTTTCTGCTAAATATCAAGGAGTACACAATGAAATGGTTGCTAGTGCATTGATTACAAAATATGCGCATGCACATTATCCAGATAATGAGATCGGCATGATGCTTTGTGGCGGTCCATCTTATGCCGCATCTAGCAAGGCGGAAGATGTTCTAGCTGCATTAAAATTAAATCAAATGGAGTATTTCTTTGCAGACGTCTTACTTCGCGGCCGCTATCCTGGTTATGCTTTCCGTTACTTTGATGATAAAGGCATTCATGTAACTTTTGGAGAAGATGACGAAGAAGCACTGAAGCATACGGCAGACTTTATGTCTTTTTCTTACTACTATACACAAATATGCGATCAAGACTCTTACGATAAGGATTTAGGACCACACAGAAATAAGGAACTACCAGCAAATCCTTGGGGGTGGACAATTGATCCCATTGGCTTGAGAATTCTTTTAAATGAGTTTTATGATCGCTATCAGTGTCCAATTTATATCACTGAAAATGGGATTGGCTATTTTGATAAATTGGAAAATGGGAGCATTCATGATTCCTATCGTATAGAGTATTATCGAGATCATATTCGAGCCATGAAAGAAGCAATCAAAGATGGTGTGGATCTGCGCGGTTACTATGCTTGGGGACCCATTGATATAGTCAGCTGTTCGTCTAGTGAAATGAGCAAACGCTATGGATTTATTTATGTAGATAGTGATGATTATGGAAAAGGCAGTGGCGAAAGAATCAAAAAAGATAGCTTTGCTTGGTATCAAAGAGTTATCCGCAGTAATGGAGAAATCATTGACTAAGATTAAAGAGAGTTAAAGAGAATAGAAGATAAGTGCTGGCTGCTCTAGCTGAATGCTTTCTTTTAGTGGAAGCAGACCATCCACAAACTCAAAGGAGCAGTCCTCTATAACCCGGATTTTCAGGTTACAAAAGAGCTTATCGCAGGCATAAAACAAAAAGTACTCGAAAATGACTTTTCGAGTACTTTTTGTTTTGCTGAGAGCACCATTAACTGACAGCTGCAATGCTCTCTTTAGCTGTGACTAGTTAGAAAGAATTAATCTGCCCGCAAAGCGATCGCAGCATCTTTTTTTGCTGCCATCCGTGCTGGGATATGGCCGCCGATCATGGTTAGGATCGTGCTGACCAGAATTAAGATCAATCCATGGACTGGATTCAGTTGTGCAACATTTTCCAGATCAGTCATATTGTATAAGACCGCGTTGATTGGGAAAGTAGCTAACCAAGCAATCAAGACACCTAATGCACCAGAAGCAATCCCAAGGATACATGTTTCAGCATCGAAGACACGAGTGATATCTTTTTTACGCGCACCTAAAGCTTTTAGGACGCCGATTTCTTTCGTACGTTCCAAAACTGAAGTATAGGTGATGATACCGATCATAATCATGCTCGTCACTAATGAGATAGCGGCAAAAGCAATCAGAACATAAGTGATGGCATCCATCAAGCCGCCGGTCAATTGCGTCATGGTTCCAGCTAAATCAGAATAAACGATTTGATCTTTACGATCTTTGCCTTTGTTGTAAGCATCAAGATAGTCCAAGATTTTTTCTTTGGAACTAAAATCATTTGGATAGATCATAATACTGTTTGGCAAGTCGCTGCCACCTAAGTAATCGATTAGAGAATCGCGCGTGCTAGCATCGATTTTTTCGTTGGTCATAACATTGATATCACTGTCTTTTTGGGCTTTGACGATTGCCGAGTTTTTGTTTTCTTTGATAACTTCTTGGGCTAATGCATCGCTATAAGCGATCCCGGTAGAAAGCAAATTCATCGTAGATTTTTCTTTGATACGTAAAATCCCGCTGATTTTTAATTCTTTATTTGCACTGTTGTCATAAACAGCTGTTAAATCTTGATTTGGGATAAAGTTCCCAGTTGGCAATTCAGTATAAAAGGCATCGTTAAGTGCCAACTTGACTGTTGTTCCTACGATATCATCGAAAGACACTTTATCGCCGTCTTTGATATCAAATCCTAAGTTGATCAATGCGTTGACGTTCGTCACGTTGTTCTCGTCAACGATCAGTACAACGTCATTTGCTGATGCAGGATATTCTCCCTGCAGCAAATCATAGTTGTCTTTCAGGAAGTTGCCGTTTTCCTCAGATAGTTGTTCTGGGAAGGTTGAAACGCCGATTCCCGTCGAAGCACTCATTGCGGACATCATGGCATTTGTCTGCTCGTTATCAGCTGAAGCATTTGAAAAGCTGACTTGTTCTACTTTATCATCGACCTTACGCAGTAAGTTCAACGAAGTCGAACGAGTGTAGCCAATGTTGTTGCTTAACTCAGGATCAATTTTATTGAGATAGTCAAGAAAGTCCTGATCAATATTATTGATATGGGTTGCCCGGTCAGCGTCACTCAGTTTTGCGGTCACTTCTTTAGTGGACGGGAAATTCTCTTCTTTAGTACGAGTACTGATTGCAGAAGGGTCTTGTTCCGTCGTTACTTTAGAGATCGTGATCGGGAAACGGGCCAATGTTTCAGACTGTGTATTATCGATTTGCTTTTGGAATCCGGTCGATAAAGACAAGACGATGGCAATGCCGATGATCCCAATGCTTGAAGCAAATGCCGTTAAGAAAGTTCTGCCTTTTTTTGTCCGGATATTATTGAAAGAAAGACGCAATGCAGTGAGGAAACTCATCTTCGTGTGCTTTAATTCAAATTGATCTTTCTTTTGTTCTTCAATATGCGGGTTAGAATCTTTTAAGATTCGACCATCCTTGAACTCAATGATTCGATCCGCATACTGATTCGCTAGTTCCGGGTTATGGGTAACCATGATTACGAGCTTTTCATTGGAAAGCTCTTGGATCAGCTTCATGATTTGGACGCTAGTCTCTGAATCCAACGCACCCGTCGGTTCATCACAAAGCAGAATATCTGGGTCGTTGGCTAATGCTCGGGCAATCGCTACCCGCTGCATTTGCCCACCAGAAAGTTGATTTGGCTTTTTGTGCATATGGTCCGCAAGACCAACCCGTGTCAGCGCATCTTCGGCTTTCGCTCGTTTGACTTCTTTTGAAACACCGCTTAGTGTCATTCCTAGCTCAACGTTATCAATAATCCCCAAATGACTGATTAAATTGTAACTTTGGAACACAAAACCGATCGAATTGTTCCGATAGGCATCCCAATCACGGTCCTTGAAAGATTTGGTCGATTTTCCATTAATGACCATGTCTCCAGAGTCGTAGTTGTCTAATCCACCGATCACATTTAGCATGGTGGTTTTTCCAGAGCCGCTTGGTCCCAAAATGGCTACAAACTCTTGTTTTCGGAAAGCAACCGAGACACCGTCCAATGCTTTGGTGGTACTTGATCCTACTTTATAATACTTCTTGATATCTTTTAATTCTAGCATGCTGTCACTCTTTTCTTGCCATTTTCATGTTTTTTTCATCCTGTTTAAAAGCTATCATAACAGTTAACAAAAATCAACAATCGTTATTGTTTTGCAGAAGTTCTTATACTAAACTATAGAGAAGAAAAGAGGGAGAAAATGACAAAAGCGATAGAGAAGTTTGATATATCAGTATTTGCAGAAGTTTTCTCACTACTGGGAAACCTTTTGTTTGAAGAAGTTGGGTTTGAAGATTTAAAATTGACAAAGATGGAAATACTTGAATTGGTTATCATCGCAGCTAATGAAGGGATGACGATGTCGGAATTAGCAAGACAAATCGGCACATCGAAGGTCCAGATTAGTCGTTCGATTGCTGGATTGGAAAAAGCTGGGTTTGTCATTCGCAAAACCAATGAAACGAATCGGCGCAGCGTCAATGTCTTTATGTGTGAAGCGGGAAGAGAATTGTTTAGTCGCAAAAAACAACAAATTGAGGATCGCTTGAATGAGAAGGTTTCGGCAATGCGCCCTTCGGATTTTACAGAGCTTTATCAGGCGCTGACTACAGTGATTGGTTTGTTGCGGAAGTATGACATTTTAAAAGAACACGCTTGCTCGAACAATTCTAAACCAAGTAAATGATCCCCAATTTATAGCAATGCAAACGATTGCTTCGTTTGTGTTATTTGATGTTTCTATTATATTTCTCGCCCTTTTGTAAAAAGAAGAGGATAAAGCAATCGATTGCATATTTTGCTTGTATTCTCTTCTTGTGTGTGGGAAAATAGAGGCAACAAATAATTAAAGGAGTCTGCTATGAATACTACTGCTATTTATCATCGTCCAGAAAGTGAATTTGCTTATTTATTTGAAAAAGACAAAATGCACATTCGGCTGCGCACAGCTCGTCAAGATGTGCGTCACGTGCAATTATTATGCGGGGATCCGTATACCTTATACAAAGAAGCTTGGTACCAACGAAGGATCGAAATGGATAAAATCTTGTCTACGGACTTGCATGATTATTGGCAAGTGACTGTAAGTGCAGAATTTCGCCGATTGTCTTACGGCTTCTCAATTGAAAGTTTTGACGGTCTCCATGTTTTTTATGGGGATCATGGGGTCTATCCTTTTGAAGAGCAATACTTAGAAATGAACAACAATTATTTCCGGATGCCTTACTTTCAAGAAGCGGATCGGTTCAAAGTGCCGGAATGGGTCAAAGAAACCGTCTGGTATCAAATTTTTCCGGAGCGCTTTGCCAATGGCGATCCATCGAATGATCCTGAAGGCACATTGCCCTGGGGGTCCAAAAATCCTGATCGGCAAGATTTTTTTGGTGGAGATTTACAAGGTGTGATCGACCATCTGGATTATCTCGTTTCGCTAGGGATCAATGGGATATATTTCTGTCCGATTTTTGAAGCCTACTCCAACCACAAATACGATACCATCGACTATTTAGCGATTGATCCGGCATTTGGGGATAACGAGACCTTTAAACGGTTGGTGGAGGAATGTCATAAACGAGGAATCAAGGTCATGCTTGACGCAGTTTTCAATCACATAGGAGATACTTCCCACCAATGGCTCGATGTCATTAAGAATGGTGCAGATTCTCCCTTTGCCGATTGGTTCCATATCAATGAATTCCCTGTCAATTATAAAGAAGGCGAAGATTTTGAAGATGCTTATGATATCACGTATGATGTGTTTGCATTTACCCCGCATATGCCGAAGCTGAATACAGAGAATCCGGATGTTCAAGACTATCTCCTGAAAATTGCTCGTTACTGGATCGAAGAATTTGATATCGATGCTTGGCGCTTGGATGTAGCCAATGAGGTGAGCCATAATTTCTGGAAGAAATTTCGTCAGGTCTGTGATGAAGCCAAAGACGATTTTTATATTTTAGGAGAGATATGGCATTCTTCTCAAAGATGGCTCCAAGGGGACGAATTCCATGCAGTCATGAACTATGCTTTTACAGATGCAATCATTGAATACTTCGTCAAAGGCGAAATATCAATGACAAAGATGGTCTCGGAACTAAATAATCAATTGATGCTTTATCGGGACCAGACAAATCAAGTCCAATTCAATATTTTGGATTCTCACGATACGCCGCGTCTATTGACATTGGCACGAGGCGATAAGGACCTGATGCGGCAGGTGATGGCTTTTACCTACTTGCAGCAAGGGGTTCCCTGCCTGTATTATGGCGATGAAATCGGCTTGACCGGGGATATGGATCCGGATTGCCGGAAATGTATGGTTTGGGAAGAAGAAAAACAAGACCGCGATTTGTTGCGCTTCACAACTGATTTGATTCATTTGCGCAAGAGTCATCAAAAAATCCTTTCAGAGGGCTCTTTGAATTGGAACGTGATTTCTGAAGAAGAAGGATTGATCATTTTTGAGCGGGAATTAGGTGCGCAACGAATCATTGGAATCTTTAATACCGGGGAAGACCAACTCACATTGTCTTGCCCAGAGGAAATTTTATTAGATCAGTTTATGCAGATCGAAGATGAGACAATGATCATTGATAATAAAGGATTTGTCATTGCAAAAATCAACAATGAAATCAGCAATAATTAAAAAATAAAATGAGGCAAGATCTGTTAAAACAGGTCTTGCCTCATTTAGGCTGATTGGGTTTTATTTCCCCATGCACGTTGGAAAGAATCTTCCCCAAAATTCTTTCTACTAATATTATAGCCTATAACCCGTAGATGTGACAAATAATAACAGTCGAAAAATAACCCTTTTTTGAAAAAAAGCGAAAGAAGAGGGAATTTTCAGATTTTTTCTTTTTCTTTCTGAGAATGCTTATGTAAGGTCTTTTCTTTTTGCTTAAATATGATAAACTAGTAAAAATGTATTTTTATTCGAGGAGTGATCAAATGGATAGAGGGTACCGGGTAGCTGTTGTTGGTGCGACTGGCGCAGTTGGAACAAAAATGATTGAGATGTTAGAAAAGACTACATTGCCGATCAAGGAATTGATTCTATTGGCTTCAAAGCGATCAGCTGGGAAAACCTGTGTCTTCAAAGGAGCCACTTTGGTCATTCAAGAATTAACTACGACCTCATTTATTGGAGTAGATTTGGCTTTATTTAGTGCTGGCGGCAGTATCTCCAAGCAATTTGCCCCAGAAGCGGTTAAAAGCGGTGCGGTCGTAATCGACAATACGAGCTACTTCCGAATGGATCCGAATGTCCCTTTAGTGGTTCCCGAAGTAAATGCTCATGCTTTAGCAAAACACCAAGGGATTATCGCAAACCCAAATTGTTCAACGATTCAGATGATGGTGGCATTAGAACCGATTCGGCAACACGCAGGTTTATCGCGGATCATTGTTTCGACGTATCAAGCTGTTTCAGGTGCCGGTGCTAAGGCAATGGCAGAATTGACACGGGAATCTCAAGCTTACTTGTCAGGAACACCAGCTGATCAGTTGGCACCAGAGATCATGCCAGCGGGCGGTGACAAGAAACACTATCCCATCGCATTCAATGCCTTGCCGCAGATCGATGTTTTTGCGGAAGATGATTACACCTATGAAGAGTGGAAAATGATTAATGAAACCAAAAAGATCATGGAAGACTCAGCGATCCAAGTAGCGGCTACTTGTGTTCGGATCCCAGTCTTTAGCGGGCACTCAGAATCTATTTATATCGAAACAAAACAACCTGCGGAATTGACTGCAGTCAAAGAGTGGATCAAAGCAGCTCCCGGAGCAGTTCTGCAAGACGATCCAAGTCAGCAGATTTATCCACAAGCACTGACGAGTGTCGGTAAGACAGAGACCTTCGTCGGTCGGATTCGAAAAGATTTAGATGTAGCGAATGGTCTGCACCTTTGGGTGGTAGCGGACAACTTGCTGAAAGGTGCTGCCTGGAACTCTATCCAAATCGCAGAATCGCTGCATGAACAGTCTCTAGTTCGAGTGTAAATCATAAGTTTTTCAGAAAAGTGTAGCGAATGCCACGCTTTTCTTTTTTTTGTTGTATAATGAAAGAGACGGCTTAGGCTAGGGAAATAAATAGTGTAAAAAAATCAAGAGGTGAATAGATTGGAAACTATCAAAATCATTCCTCTCGGTGGTGTACGTGAAAACGGAAAAAATATGTACATTGCTGAAGTTGGAGAGGATATATTTGTTCTGGATTGCGGTGTCCGTTATCCAGAAAACGAGTTATTGGGAATCGATACGGTCATTCCTGATTTCACGTATCTAGAAGAAAACGCAGATCGCGTAGCGGGGGTCTTTTTGACTCATGGACATGCCGACGCCATTGGGGCGCTGCCCTATTTCTTGGAGAATGTTCCAGTTCCGGTGTTTGGAACAGAGCTAACGATCGAATTGGCAAAATTGACCGTAGCAAAAAACGAAGCAACAAAGAAATTCAAAGATTTCCATATCATTGATGAACATTCAGAAATCGATTTTGGTCATGCAACCATCAGCTTTTTCCGGACAACGCATTCGATTCCTGATTCTGTCGGAATCAGCGTCAAAACCAGCGCTGGAAATATCGTCTATACAGGGGATTTCAAATTTGATCAAACAGCTATCCCAATGTATCAAACGGATTTCGGACGTTTGGCAGAGATCGGTAAAGAAGGCGTTCTGGCATTGCTGAGCACCTCAACAAATGCAGAAAACCCAGCACCGATTGCTTCTGAATTGACGATTCAAGATGAAGTGTTTGACAACATTCGCTATTGGGAAGGTCGGATCATTGTGGCAAGTGTAGCCAGCAATCTGCAGAGGGTTCAACAAGTGCTGGATGCAGCATATCGTTCCGGACGAAAAGTAGTTTTGACTGGTCAGGACTTTGGACGGATCATCCGCACTGCGATGAAGTTGGGTAAACTAAAATTACCAGCAGAGGATTTGCTGATCACCCAAAAAGAAATGAAAAAGTATGCCAATGAGCAATTGCTTATTCTAGAGACTGGCCGTATGGGTGAACCGATCAAAGCATTGCAGAAAATGGCGAACGGAACACATCGTACATTACGGATTCAAGAAGGGGATCTCGTTTATATTACGACGACGCCTACGACAGCTATGGAAACGGTCGTTGCCAAAACGGAAGATATCATTTACCGAGCGGGTGGAACCGTGAAGCAAATTTCAGATAATTTTCGTGTTTCCGGTCATGCGAATCCGAATGATCTGCAATTGATGCTGAATTTAATGAAGCCAACGTATTTCCTACCAATCCAAGGAGAATATCGTCAGTTGGCAGCACATGTGGACTTGGCTCATGAAGTGGGCATTCCGTTGAAGAATATTTTCATTACCGCACGCGGGGATGTTTTAGAATACAAAAAAGGCGAAATGCATTCAGCTGGTGCTGTACCAGCTGAGAATGTCATGATCGATGGGATCGGTGTCGGTGATATCGGCAATATTGTTTTACGCGATCGTAAAGTCTTATCTGAAGACGGTATTTTCGTCGCAGTCGTAACGATCAACCGTCGCGAAAAGAAAATCATTGCAGCACCGCAAATCACTTCCCGTGGCTTTGTTTATGTCAAAGCAAGTCGTGATTTGATTCGGGAAAGTGGTGAGATCGTTGCAGAGATCGTTGAAAAACATTTGCATGATGAAGAGTTTGAATGGAGTAAATTGAAACAAGACATTCGAGATCGCTTAAGCCGCTTCTTGTTTGAACAGACAAAACGCCGACCAGTGATCTTGCCTGTGATCATGGAATCCAGTCAAAGAAATCGATCACGCAAATAAAACATCCAGAAAACTAGGACGCCAGCTACAAACGTCCTAGTTTTTGCTTTGATTTTTGTGGTGTCTCTTTAGATACATAGCGCAGAAATACGAGAACATTGTCCGATCGATAATATCTAGGTCTTCATTGACAGGGTGTTGTCTAAAGCAAGTGTTCCAATAACCAAACATTGAAATTGCTCCTGTTTTCCGGTGCGGATTGGTGGGGTCTCTCAAGGCGTGTCAGTTATTTTTGTTAGTCTGGCTAATTTGACTTGTCCGAATGCTGGAGTGATGTCTGGATAAAAAACAATTCCACGAAGAAACTCGTGTTAAAAGAAAATTGATTGGATCGAAAGGATGGTTTTGAGTGAAAAGTTATCAAGAAGATACGCTTGTCCAGCAGAGAAAATGGTGGATCTTGATTGCTGTTGCGATGTTCACGTTTATGTCTACATTAGACGGCAGCATCGTGAATATTGCGTTGCCGACGATATCGGCAAATATGTCCGTACCCATGAACCAAGCGGAATGGGTCGTGTCGGTTTATTTGATGGTGGTTTGTGCTTGTTTGTTGCTATTTGGTAAGATTGGCGATAGTTGGGGGAAAATCAAGGTCTTTCGTCTCGGCATGTTGATTTTTACCATCGGTTCTTTATTGTGCGGGTTCAACCATTCGTTGGCTTTTTTGCTCTTTGCACGAGTCGTCCAAGCGATCGGTGCAAGTATGACGATGGCAACAAATACTGGAATCATTACGGAAGTATTTCCTATTAGTGAGCGAGGACGGGCACTGGGGATGATCGGCGCTTTCGTGTCGCTAGGATCAATTGCTGGTCCAGGACTAGGCGGGATCATATTGTCTCATTTTTCATGGCCTTATATTTTTTGGATCAATGTTCCTGTCGGAATTCTGACTATGATTGCCGGGGAGAAAATTTTACCCAAAGATATCACCATGAGCCGCAACTCCATCGATAAAAGTGGATTTGGTCTATTCTCTGTGGCGATCTTGACCTTTTTCGGTGGAATTTTCATCGGTCAGGAGCAAGGCTTCTTGACATGGTTGCCATTAGTATTGATTTTCGTTGCAATCATTGCTTTTATTGCTTTTATTCAAGTAGAAAAACGGGTGGCGATGCCGCTGATTACTTTCAGCATTTTCCGAAATAAAATTTTTACGTTAAGTTTGTTTACGGCACTTCTGATCTTTTCTGCTAATTTTTTTGTTAATGTCGTGATTCCATTTTATCTGCAAAATGCCCGTGGGTTGACTCCAAGTGTAGCCGGGATGTTGATGATGGTCTTTCCTTTGATGATGGTTATCGGATCGCCTATCAGCGGTTATTTGACAGACCAAGTCGGTCCAGAAATCTTGGTGTTGATTGGCTTGGCCTTACTATCGATTACCCAACTGATGTACATGTTTATGAACCAGCATACACCTATTTGGTATTATGTGGTGGCTACAGCAATCATGGGATTAGGAAATTCCTTGTTCCAATCGCCGAATAATAC
The DNA here is from genome assembly GCF_051909435.1 of Enterococcus sp. 125944. Lineage (NCBI taxonomy): Bacteria > Bacillati > Bacillota > Bacilli > Lactobacillales > Enterococcaceae > Enterococcus > Enterococcus sp. 125944. The sequence goes on from NZ_JBQASY010000022.1 coordinate 17,578, forward strand.
CATGGTCATGAGCAGCGTGACCAAAGAAAATTTGGGAGTGGCCGGTAGCTTGAACTCTTTTGCTCGTAATCTAGGCATGGTGCTAGGGATTGCAATGTCCACAACGATTCTATATTCTGCGATGAGCAGTGCCTATGGTCAGCATGTGACGACATATATCAATGGACGACCAGATATCTTCAATTATGGAATGAAAGTTACTTTCTTCGGTGCGTTTCTTTTATGTGCTGTGGCCCTATTGATGACTATGTGGCGTATCAAAAAACAAGGTGGCTTCCAGAAACATTCTCTGTAAGCTGCGAACCTAAAAAAACTGTTCTAGTTCTTTTTTCTGAAGACTAGAACAGTTTTTTTGTGATTTCTTGACTAAGAGAAGAATAACGTCATGAATGAAATGGATACACCGAATTGATTGTTTGGAATTTTGTATTAGTCTGTTATAATAGAAAATATTAGTCTGTATTACTTATGAATAGGAAAGGGGTAATTGTTGTGAAGATTACTTTTCATGGACACGCGGTTCTTTCGATCGAGTTGGAAGATGGACAAAAGTTGTTGTTTGACCCTTTTATAAATGGAAACGCTATGACTGATCTGGATGCAGAAACAGTTGATCCAGACTGGCTGCTGATCACTCATGGGCACAGCGACCATGTAGGAGATATGGTGGCGATTGCCAAACGTACAGAAGCACCTATTATCAGTGTAGTGGAAGTTTGTCAGTATGCAACAAGTAAGGGAGTAACGAAGACTCACGGTATGAATATCGGCGGCTCATATACTTTTCCCTTTGGCAAGGTACGGTTCGTTCAAGCTCAGCACAGTTCCGGTCTGGAAGAAGACGGCAAGATGATCTATATGGGAAACCCAGCGGGAATCATTTTAGAAGCGGAAGGCAAAACAATATATCACGCGGGGGATACAGCCCTCTTTGGTGATATGGCACTGATTGGCGAACAATTTGCGATCGATGTGGCTTTCTTGCCGATTGGTGATAACTTCACTATGGGACCTAAAGATGCAGCCGCAGCTGCCCACTTATTGAAAGCAAAAAAAGTTGTACCAGTTCACTACAACACATTCCCACTGATCAAACAAGATCCCGCCGCTTTTATCGACTTGCTGCCTGAGGGAGTAGGCACCGTTTTGGCTGTGGGAGAATCGATTGATTGTTGACCGTCTGATTGACGGATTTTATTAACTAGGAGAAAATTATGGCGACGAAACATGACTTGATTTTAGCGCATATCGAAAGTTTGCCGGTAGGAGACCGTATTTCAGTACGGGGAATCGCAAAGGATTTAGGTGTCAGTGAAGGAACCGCCTATCGGGCAATCAAAGATGCAGAAAATATCGGTCTGGTCTCTACCATTCAACGGGTAGGAACCATTAGGATCGAGCGTAAGTTAAAAAAACATATTGAAAAATTGACCTTTGGAGAAGTCGTACAAATCATTGAAGGAGAGGTTCTAGGAGGCGCAGCCGGTCTAGATAAGGACTTGAATAAGTTTGTTATCGGTGCGATGAAAGAATCAGCAATGGAACGATATATCACCCCGGGATCGCTCGTGATCGTAGGGAATCGAAATGAAGTTCACCAATTAGCATTAGAAGATGGTGCTGCTGTCTTGATCACTGGTGGGTTTGAAACATCAGAAGAAAACTGTCGTTTGGCCGATAAGCTGGAACTGCCAATATTGCAGACGACTTATGATACGTTTACCGTTGCAACGATGATCAACCGGGCATTGAGTGACCAGCTGATCAAAAAAGATATTATGCTCGTTAGCGATATCTATATGCCGCTGGAAAAAACAAAGTATCTGCATACGTTTGACACTGTCAAAGACTATAAACGTCTTTCAGAAGAAACCAATCATTCTCGCTATCCGGTAGTTAACAAGAACATGCGCGTGGTTGGGATCATTACGGCAAAAGATGTTTTGGAAAAACCCGATACGCAAATCATTGAACGAATCATGACTCGTGAACCGCGAGTCGTGAAAAAAGAGATGAGTGTTGCTTCTGCCAGTCATCAAATGATTTGGGATGGCTTGGAAGTGATGCCAGTAGTAGCAGATGACTTATCTTTGATCGGAATCGTGACTCGGCAAGACATTATGAAGGCGATGCAACTAGTCCAAAGACAGACCCAGATTTCCGATACGATCTCTGATCAGATTTCTGGTCAGATCCAAATCATTGAACAAGATTTTGAAGGCAATAAATTGGCACAGCCAAACTTTCGTTTCGCTGTGACTCCACAAATGGTCAATGAAGTAGGAACGATTTCTTTTGGTGTGCTCAGTGAAGTGATCGCCAATGCTGCCAAACGAACGATGCAAGTCAATCAGCGGCGAAACAGCTGGATCGAACAAGTGAATCTACACTATTTCCGCTTGATCCAATTAGAAAGTGAGATCATTATTCAGCCCAAAATTTTGGAGCTGGGGCGCCGATCTGCTAAGATCGATATTGAAGTCTATATCGAAAATTCCATGGTAGCTAAAGCAATTGTCGTCTGCCAAGTAATGGAGCGCCCTTAATTCGAACAGCAGTCATCAGATAAATGCTTAGAAAATGGAGATATGCAATGAACGTACAAGAGGAAATATTGACAGCAATTAAGGAATATCAGACAATTATTATTCACCGCCATCAGCGACCTGATCCGGATGCACTAGGGTCACAAGTTGGATTGGCAGAAATTTTACGAGCTAGTTTTCCTGAAAAAGCGATCTATCAAGTGGGAGGGCCTGTTGAAGGGCTAGACTACTTAGCAGAAATGCAGGAGATTTCGGATGAAGTCTACAAAAATGCCTTAGTGATCGTGACCGATACCGCCAATTCACCAAGAGTCAGTGATCAGCGCTATGCCAATGGTGCAAAATTGATCAAAATCGATCACCATCCTAATGACGAACCTTATGGAGATTTGGTCTGGGTGGATACTACTGCTAGCAGCTGCAGTGAAATGATTACGGCATTCTGGAAAATGTTCGCTGAAGAACTTACTATGTCGCAAGAAGCTGCGCGCCTGCTTTATGCCGGAATCGTAGGGGATACGGGTCGTTTCCTGTACCCAGCAACGACCTCCGCGACATTGCGTTACGCAGCTGATTTGTTGGATTATGGTTTTGATGCACCAAAAATCAATCGTGAGATTGATCAGGTTTCGAGAGCAGTGGCTCGTCTTTCCGGCTATGTCTTTGAAAATTTAGAAGTTGATTCACTAGGAGCTGGCAAAGTGATTCTGACAAATGAGATTCAGCAGCGTTTTGGCGTTGTTGATTCAGAAACATCTGCTATCGTGTCCTTACCAGGGAAGATTGAAGATGTCTTAGCATGGGCAATTTTTGTTGAGCAGCCAGAAGGCTATTATCGGGTCCGGATGCGTTCGAAAGGACCTGTGATCAATGAGATCGCCAAACGTCATCATGGTGGCGGACATCCGCTTGCCAGCGGAGCGAATGCAGCGGATCTGGAAGAAGTGGCAGCCATCTATCAAGAAATCCAGACCGCAGTTTCAGCTTTTCGAGAACAAGCATAGACTTTATTCGTCGTGATCAGTGTTCTTTTGCAGAAGAAAAAACCAACAGCGAGGAATCTTAGGACTTGCTAGGGGAATGATCGGTGAGTTTTTGATTGTAGTAAATAACTGTAGTAAAAAATTACGCAAATAAAAAAAGCGTATGACTCGCGGGTCATACGCTTTTTTGCAAGTTGCAACAGGCGAGATCAGCCCCGCAAGTCGTCAAGAAACTCGGTTTTACTAGCCGTCTTTTCATCTTTCATCTTGATGACTTTAGCCGGGGAACCAGCAACTACAGCCCCTGCCGGTACATCTTCTGTGACTACAGATCCAGCAGCAACCACAGCACCTTCACCGACACGAACACCTTCAAGGACTACGGCATTGGCGCCGATCAACACATGATCTTCGATAATCACTGGGCTAGCTGAAGGTGGCTCTAAGACACCAGCTAAAACAGCCCCAGCTCCGATATGGGCTTTTTTACCGACAGTAGCCCGGGCGCCTAAAATCGCCCCCATATCGATCATTGTTTCTTCGCCGACAACGGCACCAATATTGATGACCGCTCCCATCATGATGACCGCATTCTTCTCAATGATTGCTTGATCACGAATGAAAGCCCCTGGTTCGATCCGAGCATCGACTGTTGTTAAGTCCAACAGAGGGATCGCAGAATTCCGACGGTCATTTTCTAAATAGAAATCAGTGATTTTATCTTGATTGGCCGTTAGAAAATCAGCTACTTCTTGACTGTCTCCAACAATAAAGTAAAAGGAGCCAGCCCCAAAAATTTTCAGTGTCTCGGAAGAACAGGTAGATAGATCACCATTCAAATAGACTTTGACTGGGGTCTGCTTATTGGCTTCTTTGATGTATTTGGCTAATTGATAAGGATCAGAAAATTGTAATTCAGTCATACGTTACCACCTTTACTTGTCAAGTAGATTTTCCATGTCATATAGTCCAGCAGGTTGTTGTGCAAGATATTCGGCAGCCTTCAACGCACCATTGGCAAAAATATCCCGTGATAATGCGGTATGTTTCAGCTCAATGATCTCGTCTGCTCCTGCATAGATCACCGTGTGTTCGCCCGGGATCGTGCCACCGCGAACAGCGTGAATACCTAATTGTTTTCGATCATTGGTCAGATCGTTGCCAGAACGGCCATAAAGATATTCTTTTGGTTCTTGACAACTTTCATTGATGCTGTCTGCCAGTAACAATGCAGTTCCGCTTGGCGCATCGATTTTTTGATTGTGATGTTTTTCAATGATTTCAATATCGAAATCTGCTTCCAAAGGTGGGGTGATCGCTTTTAGGGCTTTGATCAATACATTGATCCCCACGGACATATTCGCAGAATAAAAAACAGGAATCTTTTGAGCAGCGGCGACCATTTTTTCTTGGGTTGCTTGACTTAAACCAGTCGTAGCCACAACGATGGGCAGTTGGTTGGCAACACAGAAGTCAAGGAGGCCTGCTACATTGCTATGATGTGAAAAATCGATCACCAAATCAACAGGTTCTTTGACTGCTTCTGGTGCAGAATAGATTGGAAAGTCGCCAGTTGCTTCCGTGTGACGGTCTAATCCAGCACTGATCACAAATTCAGCATGTCCAGCAATCATGTGCTGCAAAACTTTTCCCATTCGACCATTGGCACCGCTCAATAAAATATGTCTCACTTGATTGCCTCCTTATAAAAGCCCATAAGCGGACATTTCTTTTTTTAGACGGTTGATTGTTTCTTTCTCAGGCGGTCCTAATGGCAACCGATAGTGCAAGTCAGACTTTCCTAATAAGGAAACTGCCGCTTTGATGGGCACTGGATTGACTTCACTAAAAATCGCATCGATCAAAGGTTTTTGTCGTAACTGCTCCTGAATCGCTGCTTGAATATTTCCAGAAAGAAAATCTGCCACCAAAGTCGCTGTTTGTTTAGGGGCAATATTACCGATCGTCGAAATCACACCAGAACCGCCTAATGCTAAGATTGGTGTGACTTGATCATCATTGCCGGAATAGAGAGAAAATTCATCATCCACTAGTTGCGCGATAGACGCAATTTGTGAGATATCTCCACTGGCCTCTTTGATTCCTTTGACATTCGGAATCTCTTTTAATTCAGCAACCATGTCGTAAGTCAAGTTCATTCCTGTTCTTGATGCGACCGAATATAAGATGACAGGCAGTTCAACGCTTTGACAAATTGCCTTGTAATGAGTAACCAAACTCTTTTTTGTTGCTTTGTTGTAATAAGGGGTTACAACCAATAATGCGTCGGCACCGACACGCTCTGCTTCTTGGGAAAGATGGATCCCATGTTGCGTATTGTTTGAACCAGTGCCACCGATCACAGGAATGCGGCCCGCAGCCTGCTTGACAACCGCCTCGATAACAGCAATGTGTTCTTCATCGTTCAATGTTGAGGCTTCACCGGTCGTTCCACAAGCGATCAATGCATCGCTACCTTGCTGGATATGCCACTCAACCAGTGACTTCAACTTGTCGAAATCCACCGAACCATCATGAAACATCGGGGTGATCAATGCAACGCCAGAACCTTTAAAAATCGTCAAACTACTCCACATCCTTTCAACCTTTTTATTCTTTCTCTAATTGTACTAAAAATCAAAAAATTTTGATTATTTATACTATAGATTATTCGAATTATATACTATAATATTATCCAATATCAATGGAAATGTGGATATCCATACATTTTCAGCCGATATTGCTGATCAAATGAAAGAAAGGTGCCCACGAATGCAATTATCTCAAGCAGTAATGAAATTAACCGAAGACGTGGTTCGTTTTCGACGGGAACTACATAAGATTCCCGAGTTAGGATTAGAAGAATTCAAAACGAAGGAATATTTGCTTAAACAGTTGCAGTCTTTCGGGATCAAAGAAATTTATCCGGTTCTGGATACCGGATTGATCGCTGTTTTTCGCAGTGAAAAACCAGGGAAGACGTTAGCATTCCGCACGGATATCGATGCATTGCCTATCAAGGAAGAAACGAATGCTCCTTTTGCCTCGCAACATCTCGGCAAAATGCATGCTTGTGGACATGATGGACATATGGCGACGCTTTTAGGTTTTGCAAAGTACTTATCCGATTACCCGGAAGCTGTTCGCGGGACCATTGTGTTGATTTTTCAGCCAGCAGAAGAAGGCCCTGGTGGTGCGCAGCTAATGATTGATGAAGGAATCTTAACCGATTTTGCGATTGATCAGATTATCGGTCTGCATGTTTTTCCAGACTATCCTGAAGGTGTGATTGCTTGCCGCAAGGGACCAATGATGGCTCGAAATGGCGAGATCACGATTCGAGTCCTGGGAGAAAGTGCTCACGGGGCCCAACCTCATCAAGGCAGCGATGCGATCTTAGCGGCAGCTGCGGTCATTCAAGGTCTCCATGCAATCGTTTCTCGCAACATTAGTCCATTGTCTTCGGCCGTCATTACATTCGGCAAGATTCGCGGAGGAGATGCAGAAAATATTATTCCCGGAGAAGTCGTGTTGAACGGAACGATGCGGGCTTTTGAAGATGGGGTCTATGAAACATTGACGCAACGAGTAAAATTGGCGGCTGAAGAGATTGCTAAAGGGTATGGCTGTTCAGCAGAAGTTTCTTTCGAACACTTGTATCGGGTGGTAGACAATGATCCAGACATGGTAGATGCTGTTCGGTATGTTGCTGGCGACAGTTATATCGAGACACCGCCGTACATGTTAGCGGAAGATTTCTCCATGTACCAAAAAGAGATCCCTGGTGTCTTTTTCTTTGTCGGGACTCGGGATGAAGAAAAAGGGTATACCTATCCGCTGCACAGCAGCAAGATGAATTTTGATGAGAAAGTCTTATTAGGAGGCATTGAGTGCTACCTGCGATTGATTGAAAGATTGAATCAGAGTCAGGTACTAAGAGAGGAGCGCAGTAATGATCAAAGAGATTAAAGACAATCACCTGTTTTGGGATGGATGCGATACAGTGGCATTAGCAAAAGAATTTGGCACACCCTTGTACGTTTTTTCGGTGACCGAGATTCGCACTCAATGTCGTGCTATTCGCGAGGAATTTCTGTCTCGCTATGAAAACACCCGAGCTGCCTATGCTTCGAAAGCCTTCAATACACTAGCCATGCTGCGGTTGATTGATGAGGAAGGCCTGTCTTTGGATGTTGTTAGTGGCGGTGAACTATACACAGCCATCCAAGCAGGATTTCCAGCGGAACAAATCGAATTCAATGGCAACAATAAATCTATTGATGAATTGGCATTAGCGATCGATTATGGTGTAGGTCGGATCATTGTCGATGGCAGTCAGGAGATCGGTTTGATTCGAGCGCTATGTCAAGAGAAACAGCGGAAAGCAAAAGTGATGTTCCGAATCACACCAGAAGTGAATGTCCAGACCCATGCGTTTATTTCAACTGGACAGAAAGATTCGAAATTTGGGATCCCATTGGATGAAGAGATTTTATTTCCTTTGATTGAAGAAGTGATTGACGCACCGGAAATCGATTTTTATGGGTTGCATTTCCACATCGGAAGTCAATTGTCTGACAATCATTCCCATATTGCTGCGACAGAGGCTGCGCTAGCATTAGTTCTAGAAATCCATCATCGATTTGACTATACTGTTAAAGAGTTGAATGTTGGCGGCGGATTTGGTGTCCGCTATACGGAAAAGGATATTCGTCAACCCTATTCTTACTTTTTGGATCCGGTGATGGCGACGATTGAAACGTTTTGCCAAGCGCATCAGCTCCAACGTCCGACTGTGGTGATCGAGCCTGGGCGTAGTATTGTAGCGGAAGCAGGTATCAGTCTGCATACTATTGGTACGATCAAGACATTGCCACAGATTCGAACCTATGCCAGTATTGATGGCGGCATGACAGATAACATTCGTCCCGGTCTTTATCAAGCTGAATATACGGGGATTCTAGCCAATCGGGCAGCAGAAGCTGCCACAGAGACAGTTACGATTTCTGGCAAGGCTTGTGAAAGCACGGATATCTTAGTCAAAGATCTGCAATTACCCAAAGTAGAGACGGGAGATCTTTTTGCGACTTTTGCGACGGGAGCATATGGTTATTCAATGGCTAGCAATTACAATAAACTTGCGATTCCAGCGGTAGTTTTTGTTGAAAAGGGGCACGCGGAATTGGTGGTTGAACGTCAGACTTTCCAGCAGTTGATTCAAAATGAACGTATCCCTTCGTTTTTGATGAAAGAATAAAAAAAAGCAGGTGAAATCATGGAAATCGTTTATACCAAGATGCAAGGTGCCGGAAATGATTTTATTGTGATCGACAATCGTCGCTATAATTTTTCTTCGAAACAGTTGGCTAAGTTAGCGGCTCAAGTTTGTCAGCGGAAATTTTCAATCGGCGCAGATGCGTTGATGGCTGTCGATCATCCCGAAGGAACGGGAGATTTCCGCATGCGTTTTTATAATGCGGATGGTACGGAAGCGGAAATGTGTGGCAATGGTGCACGCTGTATCGCTCGCTATGCTTATGAAAATAAGGTTGCTTCAGAAGCAATGGTGATCGAGACCGTTGCAGGACCTGTTCCTGCTTGGCGATTGGATCGGCAACAGTACAAAGTGACGTTAAATCCCCCCACCGTTGCGAAGTTTGACCAACCTTTCGCTGACAGAGAGGTTCCTGTCGTTGATTATATCGAGTTAGGTGATCCAGGAATCCCTCATGCGGTGGTGAAGTATCCCGGTCTGCAAGAAACATCCCTCGATGCATTGACAGATTTAGCACAACGGATTCGCTATTGGTCAGCATTTCCTAAAGGCGCCAATGTGAATTTCTACGATGCCGATTCAGCTGGGGAGCTCGTTGTCCGCACCTATGAACGGGGAGTCGAGGGCTTTACGTATGCTTGTGGGACCGGCTCTGGGGCAACTGCTTATGCGGTGGCGCGACGCCGGGAACAAACGCAAGCCAATCTTGTGCTGCATGTTTTAGGCGGAGAGCTGCGAGTCGAAGTTGCATCAGAAGAGCTCCAACTGATTGGGGATGCGATTTTTGTTTCTGAAGGGCGTATTTTAGACGAAAATCTATTTTTAGACTGAGGGTGGTCTTGCGACGGAATTATCCTGTTCATAGAATCATTTAGGCGACAGTTCTTATGGAAGCCTTATTCTTAGAAGCCATCTTTAGCTAGAACTGAGAAGATCATCAAATGCAATCGATAGAACTTAGTTTGTTCTATCGATTGCATTTTTTTGTGCAGGATATTGCAGGATAGTCAGAAATTTTGTATGCTACAGTTATATTTATTTTTTCACGATCGTGCTCGATCGTTGAATAAACACAGAATACATCACTATGAGGAGTAAGAATATGTCTCAAATTCCAAATTGTCCAGTTTGTCAATCCGCCTATGCATATGAGGATCGCGGCTTGTTTGTCTGCCCTGAATGTGGCAATGAATGGCAGGAAACAGAAGAAACTGCTGCTGTCGTCAAAGATGCCAACGGAAATGTTCTTCAGGATGGCGATGCCGTGACGGTCATCAAAGATTTGAAAGTCAAAGGTGCTTCTGGTGCCATCAAACAAGGAACCAAAGTCAAAAACATTCGTCTGGTAGAAGGGGATCACAATATCGACTGTAAAGTCGATGGTTTCGGTGCCATGAAATTGAAGTCAGAATTTGTAAAAAAACTTTAAAAACAGAATCTTCCATACCTCTTCATAATATTTTCATCCATTTAATGGTAAAATAAGGTCAAAGACGAAAGGGAGGGATTTCATCGTGTATGGAATCGGTGGATACGGTTTTGGTTGGTTTTATGATCCAACATTCATTTTAGTCATTATCGGGATGGTGATCTCGATGGCGGCTTCAGCATACGTTAAAAGCACGTTTAGCAAATACGATAAAATAAGCAGTAGAAACAATATCACCGGGACCAAGGCGGCTCAGTATATTTTGGAAAGCCAAGGCATCAACAATGTCGGCGTCCAAGCTATCGCAGGAGATTTGACTGATAATTATAATTCCGGCAACAAGATGCTAAGTCTATCTCAAGCAACTGCACAATCAACTTCTGTGGCAGCGATCGGAGTGGCAGCCCATGAATGCGGGCATGCTGTGCAAGATGCTAAAGGGTATCTCCCATTGCGTATCCGGCATGCGATCGTCCCAGTAGCTAATATTGGTTCCGCGGTGTCGATCCCGTTGATTTTGATCGGGGTTCTTTTGAGAGGGTCCTTCCTAATCAATCTGGGGATATTAGCATTCTCGTTAGCATTTATTTTCCAATTGGTGACGTTGCCAGTCGAATTTGATGCTTCAAGACGAGCGTTACGGATTTTAGTCGATGGCGGTCTCTTAACGGAAGAAGAAGTACCGCAGGCCCGTAAAGTATTGTTTGCTGCAGCCTTGACTTATGTGGCAGCTGCAGTTGCGACATTGCTGCAATTACTACGTTTGATTATTTTATTCGGCAATAACAATCGCCGCGACTAATGAAAAGAAGGAGACTTGAGAATGCTCAAGTTTCCTTTTTTTGAAATTGTCGTTATAATAAAAAGAAAAAGGTGGGGAATAAATGAAAAAAGAAACATGGCTGCGGTCGCTTTTTGCGTTGATCGGGGTAGCTATCATCGGTTTTGGCGCCTCCTTGCTTCGCGTAGGTGGCGTCGGGCTGGATCCGTATACAGCTGCCAATATTGGAACAGGTGAACGGTTAGGTCTTTCATTAGGTGTTTATCAATTAATGATCAATCTCGTTTTGTTGATCTTGATTTTCTTTTTTGGTCGTCGGCATATTGGGATCGGCACAGTGATCAATATGGTCTTGACGGGCTTTTTTATTGATTTTTATACGAAAATCTTTGAACTTTTCGCAGTTTCTCCGGAAGGTTGGCTGCAAAAAGGGCTCTTTTTAGTGATCGGTATTCTGTTCTTTACCTTTGGTGCTTCCTTCTATATGTCAGCAAAAGTGGGAAGTGCGCCTTATGATGCGATCGCACCGACGATCGTTGATCGAACGAAAGCGAATTATCGGGTCGTCAGAGTGATCCAAGATGTGGCTTTTGCGACACTCGGCTGGATCACAGGTGGACCGATCGGGATTGGGACATTTATCAGTGCCTTTCTAGTTGGTCCGCTGATCAAGTTCTGGGATGATTACGCCTCAGTGCCGTTCATCGAAAAGACCATCAAGAAATCTTTATTTAAATGAGCGCGGACCTATCGAAACAACAATGATAAGTAGCAGATGATAGATACCAGCAGTACAAAAAAACACTGTAGATATGCTATTGATCGATTTCAACGATACCTACAGCAATAACGAAAGACTGTGACAAAATCAGCAGTGAATGGGCAATGGATAGCGTAAATCGTTTTCGAACGAACGATCCTTTGCTGACCTATTTTAGGTTTGATTTCCTTCTGTTGATTTTTGTCACATTTTTTTTTCAAAATTGCCTGACGCTACTTGCACAATCGCTGAGCACTCGCTATGATAAGAGAGCTTAGGAGGGATCATCTTGAAATTACCAGCAGCATTCATTACCAAATATCAGCAGTTACTAGGAGCCGAAGCGGCGGCCTTTTTTACTGCTTTAGAAACAGGGCATCCAGTAAAAGGATTTCGCTTGAATCTGTTGAAGCCACAAGCCGTCTCGATGCTGGAAATGTTTGGACCGGATAAAAGTCCAGCACCATACGCAATGAACGCCTATATTGGAGAAGTCAAAGGGAAATCACTGCTTCATCAAGCGGGGTATGTCTACAGTCAGGAACCAAGCGCGATGATCGTTGCGACGATCGCAGATGCACAACCAGGAGAAAAAGTGCTCGATCTTTGTGCAGCGCCTGGAGGGAAAACCACGCAATTAGCAAGTCAGATGCAAGGCAAAGGTTTATTGGTTTCCAATGAGATTTTTACTAAACGCGCAAAAATCTTATCGGAAAACGTTGAACGATGGGGGATCAGTAATGTGGTGGTGACGAACCATGCGCCGCAAGAACTGACGCCGCATTTTCCACAATTTTTTGACAAAATCGTGGTGGATGCTCCTTGCTCAGGAGAAGGAATGTTCCGCAAAGATCCTGTGGCCATCGCGGAATGGCAAGCTGATTCGCCACTGCAGTGCGCTCAGCGCCAGAAGGAGATTTTGGCTGAAGCGGTTGCGATGTTAAAGCCTGGCGGACAGTTGATCTACTCTACTTGCACGTTTGCACCTGAAGAAAATGAAGCCATCATTGAATGGCTGGTCTCAGCATATCCTTTTTCCATTGAACCGATTGAATTGGAAAATGTGTCTCATGGACGCCACGATTGGGCACCGATGAACGACATTGAAAAGACGATTCGGTTATGGCCTCACAAAAATCAAGGGGAAGGTCATTTTGCCGCAAAGCTGACCTATCTTGGATCGGAGAACATAGCCAAACCAAAGAAAACCAAAAAAACCAAAAAAGCTTCTGGGATTGATTCTGTCACGCGATCACTTTGGCAATCTTTCCAAGAAAACTATCCATTTTTAAAAGAGACTGCTGCCGATATCCAGCTTTTTGGGGATCATCTGTGGTTAGTACCTAGTGAATTACCATCACTAAAAGGGGTTCGCGTATTACGTCCAGGGCTTCACGTAGGGACTGTGAAAAAGAATCGTATCGAACCGAGTTTTGCATTGGCAATGGCGATCAAAGAAAATGATGAAGCACCTTTCTTGTCAATTGAGTTAGCTCAGTGGCAGAAGTACGTGGCTGGTGAAACGATTACGGTACCTGGAAATGAAGGCTGGGTCGTCTTGAAGGTGGCTGAGGTCCCGATTGGCTTCGGCAAACAAGTGCAAGGTGTGGTGAAAAACTTCTTCCCGAAAGGATTGCGGTTCACTCTGGAATAAACGAAATAGTATTTTTATTTGATCGGTCGTGCTATCATAGAAGTAGCAAATAAAGGGAGCTGATCGATATGAAAACATCAACAAAAGTAACGATTGGATTAAGTATTGCGGCAATTGCTGGCATCTCAACAGCAGTCGTTGTCTCAGACAAAGTCGTGAACAAAGTACGCTTCGCTTGCAACCGTCACAAAGTGAAAAAGTTTGTTGACGACAAATTTAATGGCAACGAAAAATTATTAGGTGTCGTCGATGATTTGACGGATAAAGATTTAGATGCATTGCTCGGCGTCATGAAGAAAGTCAAAGACAGCCGTCATAAAGTCTCGGTTTATGGAGATAACGTCAAAGATGCAACAGAGAATGTCAAAGACAAGTTGACTAGCTTCATTGATGCAGTCTTTTAAGCTAATATCTCCTTGGAGAAAATGCTGTTAGAAGCGGCCAGAAGATCGTTGAAAGAACCTGCCAGTGGTTGTCCTGCCATAGCAGTTGTTTGACTAGGCTTCATTTGGCGCTTCTTTTTTGTTCAGAGAAAAGGAAAATAGGAATTGGGAGCCATAGCAACTGGAACAGGTACGGCTACTGAATGACTGCGTTAAAAAATTGCCAGAGCTTTTCTATAGAGTCAGTGTCAGCTTTCCATGTTTATCCCAATTGAGAATTGAAAGGAATCATTTTGAAGAAAGAAAGTACCCTCACACAAAGTGAAAAAGAATATTTTATGCGTGAAGCACTGAAAGAAGCGCAAAAAGCGGAAGCAATCGCCGAAGTCCCCATCGGGGCAGTTGTCGTCTTAGAGGGGCAAATTATTGGCCGAGGACACAACTTGCGGGAAAAACAGCAAGAGGCAACAGCTCATGCCGAAATGTTTGCCATCCAACAAGCCTGCCAAGCCATCGAAAGCTGGCGCTTAGAACAAGCGCAGCTATTTGTTACATTGGAGCCTTGTCCTATGTGTAGTGGTGCAATGATGCTGGCTCGTGTCGAAGAAGTTTACTTTGGCGCCTACGATCCAAAAGGCGGTGCTGCCGGTTCTTTGCTGAATCTGTTGGAAGATGAGCGTTTCAACCATTGGTCCTACGTAGAAGGCGGGATCTTGGAAGAAGCGTGCGGGCAAGTGCTAAAAGATTTTTTTCGGGCATTGCGCCAAAAGAAAAAACAAAAAAAGTCTGGTAATCTATAGAAAAATACGTTATACTAAATTTTGCCGAAAGGCTAGGACAATGGAGGTCTTGTGAAGCGTGTCAGATCCGGAAGGAAGCAGCACTAAGCAGGAGTCTCCATGTGTCTGATTTTTTTTAATTAACTATTAGCTGATGAAAATCAGCTTTTTTTGTTGCCAAAAAGCAGAACTGCGACTTCTCTAAGTGAGTTCTTCTGAGGGGGTAGACAAACGCCCTTTTTTTATATCCTTCATTCAATAATAAATAAAAAAAGGGGCTGTTCCATAAGTCTCCTACAAGTGAAATCCGAACATGATATAGTATTGCTCTTGCGGTGCAGGAGTTCCTCGTCGCAAAAGTCAGAGAAATCTATCGCAATAGAATATGATACGGTTTCACTTGTTGGATGATGACTTATGGCATAACCTCTTGCTAAAAAGTAACTACTGGAATAGTTATCTGTCTAATCTCATATAAATTAGTGGATATGGATTGCCTTGTTCGTCAAACGCTGTTTTTTTATAAACTTCAAATCCCATGTGTTCATAAAAATCTTTTGCAAGCGGGTTTTGTTCATTCACTGCTAAATCATTAACCAAATATTTTTCTATGCCGTATGTAAGCAATTCTTTGCCTAACCCTTTTCCTCTTTCTTCGTTAGCAATAAAAAGCATTTCAAGATGTTGCTCCACGATCCCCATAAAGCCAACAGGTGCTTGATTTTCGTTTTCTATGAGAATTAAATAGGGGATTTCTTTTAATGCTTGTGGTACATACGTCTTGATTTCTTCTATTTCATGATCTGATAGAAAGAGATGCGTTGCTCTTACAGCACTTTCCCAAATGGTTAATAGCTGTTCTATCAATGGTGCCGTTCTTTCTTTTACCTCTATAATTTTCAAGTTCTTGACCTCCAAAACCTCCGATTTTTTTAATTATATCAAAGAAAAAAGATAAAAACGAAGTGCTGTATATCCAACAGATATACAGCACTTCATGACACGAATGAAGTTAGTTGCAGTCTGAGAACCACTACACCTATAAGCGAGGGGTTCTATTATTGTTTGTAGCAGATCGAATTAGATATAGTCTTCATGCCGAGGGCCATTCCTGCGGATCTCTTCTTGTTCTTCAGCGGATAATTCAGTGAAGATATCACTACCGTCTAAAAACGTGTTCCAATCTGTCCCCATCATCTCATGAAGTGTCTCTGGATCCTCGTCGGATAAACGATGGGAGGTCTCTCCATCCACCGTTTGTTGTTTCTCAGAGGAAGAAGTGTACTTGTGGCCAAAAAGTTTTTCCCACTCTGCTCGTAACTGTTCTAACATCGAAATCCCTCCTTTTTTTTTATTGTAGCACAAGGTCTTTAGAAAGGCGGTCCAAACGCTGGAAACAAAACCTGAATCGAAAAGCATCCCTCTGGTACCTCGCAAAAATTGTGCTATTCTAATAGTAGTTGGAACATTAAGCTGAAGACTTATCAAATAGCCGACAGCAAATGGGTGAGAAGAGGGATAAGATGGAAAAAATCACGCTAGTACACACGAATGATTTGCATTCACATCTGGAGCATTGGCCTAAGATCCGCCGTTATCTTAATCAACGGAAGCAAGAAGCAGATTCGAGTCAAGAAACAGTGATTTCTTTGGATCTAGGAGATTTTGTGGATCGGTGGCATCCATTGACTGAAGCAACGAACGGACAAGCCAATATTGAGCTGATGAACCAAGGACACTATGATGCAGTGACTATTGGCAACAATGAAGGTGTGGGAAATTCCAAAGAAGAGCTTCAGCATCTTTATGATCAAGCGGAGTTTCCTATCTTATTGGCGAACCTTTTCGATAAGAATGATTTGAAACCACCAAAATGGCGGCAGGATTACCAGATCATCGAAACGAATCAAGGGACGAAAGTCGGGCTGATTGCTTTTACGGCACCCTTTCCTTTGACCTATTCACCAAACGGCTGGGATATTCGTGAACCCTTGGAATTGCTGCCTTTATTGATCAATCATTTGCAGCCCCAAGTCGATATTTTAGTCTTGATGAGTCATTTGGGAATCAATGCAGATCGAGCGATCGCGGCTGAGTTTCCTCAGTTGGATGTGATTTTAGGCTCTCATACGCATCACTTATTCGAGACCGGCGAAATCGTCAATGGCGTACAATTGGCAGCAGCGGGGAAATTTGGCTTTTATATTGGTGAAGTAACGATTACGTTAGATGATCAAGGGCAAACTATCGAGCGTTCTGCCCGAGTGATCCCTACAGAGCAGCTTTTAGCTTTTCCGCAAGATGAAGAAGAGATTGCTGGTTATCTTTCTATTGGTCATCGTTTGCTGAAAACGAAACAAGTCGCACAACTTCCGTGGGCGCTTCGTTGTGAAGGGAACGAAGATTCGATTATCCAAGAAGCATTGGCGGCGCTTTGTGTTAGAGGACAAACGGAAGCTGCTGTGTTGAATAGCGGTTTGTTTTTAGGTGATTTACCGGCAGGGCGCATCGACCAGGATCAACTGCATACCATCTTGCCTCATCCGATGCACTTGATTCGAGTGACATTGAAGGGAGCAGATGTGATCCGTTTTGTTTTAGAAATGGAAAAAAATCGGCGCTTTTTACGGAACTATCCAATTGTTGGGATGGGATTTCGTGGGAAAATATTTGGTGAACTGGTTTATAAGGGGATCTCTTATGATGCCATCAATCACCAAGTATTGTGGCAAAACAAAGTAATCAATCCGGTGGAAGAATACCAGATCACATTAGTGGATCATTATTTGTTTATTCCTTTTTTTCCCACGATCGAGATAGCCGGACGCTGTGAATTTTTATTTCCAGAATTTATTCGTACGGTCTTTGGCAGCTACTTAGCACATAAATATCCGATCCAGTAATGAAAAAGTCGGAGGGGAATCTGATACAAGCACGACTATCATTACGTATTAAAACAAGGTATAATAGACAACAGGTGGTGAAAAGATGACCGAAAAACAAACAATTACAGACGAGATCACTTCGGTACTCGAGGAGATCATCGAAGAACCAGAGAAACAGCCGCAAAAAGGCGAACTGGTTACGCTTGTTAATGAAGATGAATTATTGATCGGTACACGCCAATACAAATTGGTGGTAGATTATCGCGAAGGATTTGATCCCCAAAAATTGGGCGAACGGTACAGTGAAGTATTGGCTCGCTACGATTACATCGTAGGGGATTGGGGTTATGAACAGTTGCGTCTAAAAGGTTTTTTTGACAAAGACAATCGCAAAGCATTACCGGATCAGCGGATCGACATGCTAGAGGATTATTTATATGAATACTGTAATTTCGGTTGCGCTTATTTTGTAATTCAACGAGTTGGCGGCAAGAAAGAAAAGAGTACGACCCGACGCCGTAAAAAGAAACCAGCAGCTCAAAGCAATCAAACACGTCCGGCACACATCGATGAGAAACAAGAAGTTGTTTCTCAAAAACAGGTGAAGCCAACGATTAAAAATCGAAAACCAAAAGAAAAAAAGGCGCGATCGACAGAAACGACAGTGAAAAAAACAAATAAAAAAGAATTCACGATCCGTCAACGGGAAGAGTAATTTATGAAATATAAGGGATATTTGATTGATTTAGATGGCACGATCTATTTAGGGAAAGAGCCGATACCAGCAGGCAAACGCTTCGTTGAAGCTTTGCAGAAAAAGGAATTGCCTTTCCTTTTTGTCACAAATAATACGACCCGCAGTCCAGAAACAGTCGCACAACGATTAGCGGATGAATTCGCCATTCATGTGGCGCCTGCAACAATTTATACGGCAAGTTTGGCGACGATCGACTTTATGAAAGACCACGGTCGCGGCAATAAAGTCTTTGTGATCGGCGAAGCAGGATTGATCGACTTGATTTTAGCGGCCGGTTTTGAATGGGATGACCAAAATCCGGATTATGTCGTCGTTGGTTTAGACAATGATGTCACCTACGAAAAGTTTGTCTTAGCCACATTAGCGATTCAAAAAGGGGCTACCTTTATCGGCACCAATCCAGATAAAAATATCCCTACCGAACGGGGATTGTTACCTGGAGCCGGTTCTTTGATCGCAATGGTGGAGACTGCGACACAGACACCGCCGATTTTCATCGGTAAACCGGAAGCAATTATTATGGACAAAGCCGTGGCACACCTTGGTTTACCAAAAGAGGAAGTCATTATGGTGGGAGATAACTATGAGACGGATATTTGCTCGGGGATTCGGAATGGCATTGATTCCCTATTGGTACTATCCGGTTTTACACCGAAATCTGCTGTGCCTCGTTTACCGGAACCCCCAACTTATGTCATTGATTCCTTAGATGAATGGGATTTTGACCAATGAGAAAACAAGTATGGATCGAGCGGCTAGGGATGCTGTGTTTGTTTTTATTTCTGATCAGCTTAGCAATTACGGTAACGATCAATTTTCGCTGGCTATATCATTTTGATATTCAACAGTTGAATATTTTAGATTATACCGACATTTCAAAAGAAGAATTGATAAAAAATTATGGGTTGTTGCTGGATTTCTTGAACAATCCATTGAATACGACATTAGCTTTGCCAGATTTTCCGATGTCAGCGGCAGGAACTGGACATTTCTATGATGTGAAGAAACTATTTTTATTAAACTATGGTGTACTGCTCGTAACGTTGATCCCCAGTTTCATGCTTCTTAGATCTTTTTGGAAAAATGACCAGCGCTGGCGGTTGTTGCGACCATTGCAGTGGGGGATGCTGCTGCCGATTTTCTTTGGTTTCTTGATGGCAATCGGGTTTGATCGATTTTTTGTGACGTTTCATGAGATTTTCTTCAATAATGACGATTGGCTTTTTGATCCAGTAACGGATCCCATCATCAATGTTCTGCCGGAGACGTTCTTCATGCACTGTTTTATTTTATTTTTTGTACTGATTGAACTGTTTTTCTTTGTGATTTACTGGTGGGCAAAACAAAGTCAAAAAAAGACTATTTCATAAGTGAGAAAAGACCTAGAGGATAGCGGGAACGTCAGTCATACTGGCGTTCCTTGCTAGTATCGCGTAACGATTTACACGGTAGTCCCTTCAGGTGTTTCAGACTTGTGGGATAGTCTTTTTTCGATAGTAGCTGATTTTTACAAGTTTATTGAGTGATGTAATGAGACTTGCTTGGATGCTGGTGCGCCAAACGACTAGCTGCCGAAGCTGCGATTGCACCTACAATATCATCTAAGAATGTATGGACCCGGGGGCCTTCATGACTGTTTAATTCTTTTAAAATACCTGGCTTCACTTTATCGATGTAGCCATAGTTGGTGAAACCGATCGAACCGTAGACATTGACAATGGAAAGTGCCAAAATCTCATCGATACCATACAACCCTTCATCATCTTTGACGATTTCCTGCAATGGATGCAAAAGGCTGTTTTCTTCTGCCAATATATCTAACTGGATACCAGTCAAAATCGTGTTGTGAACCTCACGTTTACTGAGGACTGCGTTCACACTTTCAATGCACATATCTAATGTAATACCTTCGATATAATCTTTTTGTAAAAATAAAACAAGTTCGCCGATATCCTGAAGTGATACGCCGCGCTCTGAAAGTAGTTCTCTTGCCTTATCTTCAAGTGTTTTATTCTCTAATACCATGTGATTCCCTCCAATTCTTTTTTCTTACTTCTATCCTATCTTATCTTGCCCGTGGAATCAAAAAATACCGACGAACAGCAACGTAGTCGTTTCTGAACTGTATGAAAAAAAGTCGCAGAGAAATCCTGCGACCGTTCTTTTTATAGCTTTTTTACTTTTTTATACTAGCTCTTTTTTAAGCTGTTTTTTAATATAGTAGTTTTTGCTTTTTTGGTTTTTTTAATATAGTAGTTTTTGCTTTTTTGGTAAGTAGCTTTTTTTGCAATTGTTGTTTTGCGGCAACTGCCCAAGGGTGGGCCACTAGCAAATCACCAGCAAACAGCCAGTCAAGATAACATAATGCTGCCGCTTCTAAAGAGTTATCAAGTGCAGCCAGTAGCTCCTCTAAAAAAGGTGCCGCATCTGCGCGATCCCATTCGATTTTATCTGCTAGGAAAACAATGAGATCCAGCTTTGAAAAATTTTCCTTAAGTGTCGTGTGGCAGGTAATGGCAGACAAAATCTCAGGGTCAGTGATCCCAAAGAGCTCTTTTGCCAAAGTAGCCGATTGTTTTTGATGCAGCAATAATGGTACTTTTCTTTCTTCCGGCACTATCTCCAAACCGTAATATTCTTGAAATGCGAGACGTTCATCATTGGGAATGACCATGCTGATATCATGAAACAATCCAGCAATCGTTGCTTTCTGGCAGTCGCCACCGAAACGTTTGGCAAGTTGCTCAGCGGCATTGGCTACTTCGAGATGATGTTGGACAGTCGATACTTGGTCAAAGGCTTCTAAGTAAACACGCATTTGGTTTGCAAGGGACGCATCAGGTAAATCAATTTTATACCGACTCAGCATGGTCTACTCCTTGAACAAACTAGTGCTGTGGGCAGGTTGTGTCCGGTTTTTAGGATCAATGTAATGAAGCGCATTGTTGACGGCAGTGGGGGCTTCCCCGAAACCAGTAGCAATCAAATCTACTTTGCCATCGTATAAGACCACATCCCCGCAAGCGTAGATTCCTGGAATGGATGTCCGCATATCTGATGTAACGAATACGCCTTGTCGAGTGCTTTTTAGTCCCCACTCTTTAATGTTCAAAGTCGAAGAAAAACCGTAATTAACGATCAAAGAGTCCACTTGCAAGGAAACAGATTCATCTCCTTTGACTTGCTGCAAAGCAATTTCAGTTAGACGTTTTTCTCCACTGATATCCTGGATAACATAGGGAGTTAGAATGTTGACAGAAGAAGCGCGCAGTTTGTTGACACTATGTTCATGCGCTCGAAATTCTGGGCGACGATGGATCAAATAAACTTCACTAGCGATTGGTTCAAGCATGAGCGCCCAGTCAATCGCTGAATCGCCACCCCCAGCGATAGCAACTTTGCGGCCCGCATACTTCATCAAGTCAGTTACGAAATAGTCGAGTCCATTGCCTTCAAAACGTTCACTGTCGGGTATAGACAGTTTTCTTGGCTGGAAGGAACCATTGCCTAAGGCTAAAATCACTGCTTTGGAATAGTGATTGCCTTTATCTGTGATCAGTTCTAGGTAGTCTTCGTGCTTTTCGATCTGTAAGACGGTTTCCTCCAAACAGTATTGATGATTGAAGGTAGTCAGTTGCTTTTCAAGATTTTGAACCAATTCACCGGCTTTGATCTTTGGATAACCCGGAATATCATATATATATTTCTCAGGATAGAGCGTGGCCAATTGGCCGCCTAGCTGAGGCAGACTGTCGATCAGTTTGGTTTTTGCGTTGCGCATACCGGCGTAGAAGGCAGAGAACATGCCGCTCGGCCCAGCACCAACGATGGTAATATCATATATCTCCATAGTGCATCTCCCTCTGTTGATTGATTATTCTACAGTATCACCTGGACGAATAGCTTCATTATAGCAAAAATTGTCTTAACTAGCATTTTTTCATTTTTCTGCTATCATTGTTTTAGTATTTAGTATAAACAAGGAGGCGTTAAGTGTGTCTGAATTTCCACAGCTACATTTAAAAGAAACAGGTCATAAAGCAGTTATCAAAACGAATCGGGGAGATATCACAGTAGTGCTCTTTCCAGAATTGGCCCCAAAAACCGTGAAAAACTTCGTCGAACTTGCCCAAAAAGGATATTACGACGGTATCATTTTCCACCGCGTTATTCCTGATTTTATGATTCAAGGCGGCGATCCTACCGGTACTGGTATGGGTGGCGAAAGTATTTACGGGGGCAGCTTCGAAGATGAGTTTTCAAAAGAGCTCTTCAATCTTCGCGGAGCATTATCAATGGCTAATGCCGGCCCAAATACAAACGGCAGCCAATTCTTTATTGTCAACAATCAAAACGTACCAGCGAATATGCTTGGTCAATTAGAGGGAGCAGGTTATCCTTCCGAAGTGATCGAAGCATATCAACAAGGTGGAACGCCGTGGTTAGACTTCCGTCACACTGTTTTTGGTCATGTTGTAGATGGCATGGATGTAGTGGACGAAATCGCAAACGTTCAACGAGGACCGCAAGACCGTCCTGTTCATGATGTTGTGATCGAAACAATTGAAATCAGTGCATAAAAAAGAACCCCGCGGGGTTCTTTTTTATTGTTTCAGTTCTGTGAATGCAGCAGCAATTTGCAGGAGACCTTTTTGCAGCGTTTCTCGAGGACAAGCCAAGTTGATCCGCATATGTTGCGTTCCGGATGGGCCAAAGTTGATACCTGGATTCAAGACCACTTTTGCTTCTTTGATCAATTTGCGTTGTAACTCTCGGTCAGAAAGACCGTAGGCAGAGAAGTCTAGCCACATAAGATAGGTGCCTTCTGGCTTTTGAAACTTGATTTCAGGTAATTTTTCTACCAAAAACTCACAGGTCCATTCGATATTGGCTGAAAGATAGTTAAGCAATTCATCCAGCCATGCTTCTGACTCTCGATAGGCTGCTTCTGTTGCTACAATACCGAATGTATTGATTTCACTTTGAACATTTTTTTCTTGAACAGTTATGAATTGTTTTTTCAAATCCAGATTTTTGATAAAGATCATTGAATTTTTGATGCCGGCCAAGTTGAATGTTTTGGTTGCTGAAGTTAAAACAATGGAGAAATCAGCAAAAACAGGATCAACTGTCTGAAATGAAACAAATGTATTCGGAGCAAAAACGATGTCTTGATGGATTTCATCGCTGACCACGAGAACATGATGTTTTTGACAGATCGACCCAATTGTTTGCAGCTCCTCTTTTGTCCACACACGACCACCAGGATTGTGTGGATTACACAAAATCATCAGTTTGACATGGTTATCTACAATAGCAGATTCCATTGCAACGGAATCGATTTCGAAATGCCCGTTTTTTTCGATCAACGGGTTGCGCACAAGTTGACGCTGATTTTTTTCAACAACGTCAGCAAATGGTGGGTACACTGGATCATGAATCATTACACTGTCGCCTTCATTGGTATAGCTCTGCACAGCTAATGCGAGACTAGGGACAACACCACTGTTGAACAAAATCTCCTCTTTTTGTAGCGAGTAGTTGTGTTTTCGTTCTTGCCAAGAAATGATTGCTTCGTACAAACTTTCAGGGAAAACAGTATAGCCGTAAATTCCTTGATCAATCACTTGCTGCAGGGCATTCTTGACCGGCTTAGGTGCCAAAAAATCCATGTCGGCTACCCATAACGGCAGTAAACCTTCTTCCTTATAGGTCGTAGCAATACTGTCCCACTTTACACTATTGGTATTTAACCGTGAATGGACATTGTCAAAATTCGTCATATGTACCCCTCCTAGATCGTTTTTTTCTACTACTTCAAATCTAACACTAGTTCAAGTATAATAAAAGATGAAAAGAGAGGAAATCATATGGACTATCAAATCGGAACTATTATTGACGGAACGGTCACAGGTATACAACCATACGGCGCCTTTGTGTCGCTCGATAAAGAAACACAAGGCTTGATCCATGTTTCTGAGATCCAGTCTGGATACACGAAGAATATTCATGATGTTTTGCAAGTGGGCCAGGAGGTGCGCGTACAGATTATCGATATCGATGAAT
The DNA here is from genome assembly GCF_051909435.1 of Enterococcus sp. 125944. Lineage (NCBI taxonomy): Bacteria > Bacillati > Bacillota > Bacilli > Lactobacillales > Enterococcaceae > Enterococcus > Enterococcus sp. 125944. The sequence goes on from NZ_JBQASY010000022.1 coordinate 41,876, forward strand.
ATAGCCAAAAAATCAGTCTGTCCCGCAGAACATTAGAACAAAAATTTGTTCAGCTTCCTTATAAGCGCAAAAGGTATTTTACGAATAAAAACAAACGAATCGGTTTTCGGACGATTGCTGAAGCCTTACCAAAGTGGACAGCAGAAGCCAAAGAGATGCTGGAAAAAGAAAACGGAAAGAGATAATCGTGCATATTTTCTGAAAATGTGCTAAAATTGATTTACAATCAGTTGAATAACCGAGGTGGGTATTTTGGGATCCAAAAAAGTGGCAGGAACAGTTATGATGCACTTGGCAAATGGCTCGAAAAAGTTTTTGATGCAGACGCACGAAGGTACCGCAGAACTGGCATCTACAGACTTCTCTGAAGATAAGACCGGTCTAGCAAATATTTTACAATTGTTTAAAGACAGTATTCATTTAGACGTGACAGCGATCGATCTTGTTGAATTAACCAATGGTTCGATTGATGCTGAGAATATTCCACTTTTTGTTTTTGAAACCCAAGAATCAGGACAAGACAAACAACTACCTGATGGTTATGCGTGGGAAGAACCGAATGTTTTCAGACAAATTATTGAAGATTACAAAATAGAAGGTATGCCATTCTTCTAATCAAATGGATAGAAGACAACTACATAAAAAAGCCGTTGATACGGCTTTTTTTCTTTTCAGAAAATTTATTGGAGAAAAACAGAAAATATGCTTGACCCTCAGATAGAATAATGGTAAATTTATCAACGTTGGCAAAACACACCGACAGTCAAAACCTTTCAAAAAAACTTTTTGAAAAAAGGGCTTGACCAAAACGGAAACAGATGATATTATAACGAAGTCGCAAATTTAAGAAATCAATTTGGTGCTGATGCAGCAACAAAAAAGATTGAAAAAAGTTGTTGACAAATAACAATTCATTTGTTATTCTAATGAAGTCGCTGATGACGCACAGGAAGTTGTTGAATAAACACTTTCGAAAAAAACTTTTAAAAAAAGAGTTGACATTCACTTGTTGATCTGATATGATTTAAAAGTTGCTAACGCAGCGCAGTAGACCTTTGAAAACTGAACAAAGCAAGCAAACGAAC
>NZ_JBQASY010000023.1:0-41187 GCF_051909435.1 Enterococcus sp. 125944
CTCTTCGGGTTTTCGGTCTGTACTGAAATCAAGGTATTATTGGGAATCCCAGCTTAAATCATAGATACCGTAAGGGATTTTATTCTTTATTTAAAACTTTGCAACAGAACCTTATTTTTCCCGTAAAGGTAAGTTGCTCCAAATGAGACGACACAACTTGCTAGCATACAAATAAAGAATATTGGCCAGAATTCAAACGGAATAGACAAGAAACCAGGAATTCCACTGATACCAACAGAAGTTGCAATGACGTGTTGTGACGCCATAAATCCTCCAATTATTCCAGAGGTCAGAATGGAAACCACGAATGGGAATTTATACTTTAGATTAACCCCGAACATTGCTGGCTCAGTGATACCCATATAAGCAGACAAACCGGCAGCCAGTCCAACACCTTTCAACTTTTTATTTTGGATTAAGAAATTCATTGCAATAGCAGCAGAACCTTGTGCCAAACTTGACATGACTCCAATAGGCCAAATATAATCTCCACCGTTCGCCATCAATTGAATATGAACTGGTAAAAACGCATGATGCATCCCTGTCACGACTAATGGCGCAAGACCAATACCATAAGCAAATCCGCCAATAAATGGAACTTTTTGGAATAACCATACAATACCTGCGACAATCGTATTACCAATAGCAATTGTAATCGGCGCTATAATAATAAATGTTATAACACTAGTAAAAAGAATTGCAACTGGTGCAACAACCAACAGTTGGATTGTTTCAGGCACACGCTTTTTCAAGAATAGCTCTGTTTTAGCTAACACATAGCCGGAAACTAGAGCTGGCAATACTTGTGCTTGTAGTCCTATCTTAGAGATGGACAATCCAAAGATTGTCCAATGTGGAATATCTCCCGTGGTTACTGCTTGCCCGTAATTCCAGGCATTCATCAAATCTGGGTGTACAAAGACTAGACCTAACACAATCCCAAGAAGAGGATTTCCTTTAAAGTATTTTACAGTTGACCATGTTATTAACGCAGGCAGAAATTGAAAGGAAGTGTTTGCGATAAGATTTATCATATCAGCGACATCAGCAATATTAGGATATACTTCAATGAGTGACTGCTCAAAAAAGATTCCTGGGTTTGTTAATAAATTATTCAGTCCCATCAGTAAACCAGCTGTAACGATCGCTGGTAAAATCGGCACAAATACATCACCCAATATTTTAACTGCACGTTGAAACCAATTCAAATTCAACTCAGCCGCTACTTTTTTAACGTCTTCTTTGTTTGCCCCACTCAGCCCAGATTGGCTTATAACCTCTTCATAGATATCTGCTACTTTAGGACCGATAACAACTTGAAACTGTCCATTAGCATTGAAGGTACCCTTCACATCTTCCAGGTTTTCCAATCCTGCCTTATCAACTTTAGTGTCATCTCGCAAGGCAAACCTCAGACGTGTCACACAGTGAGTCAGTGCTGCAATATTCTCTTTTCCACCAACAAAGTTAATGATTGATTTAGCTTCTTCTTTATTACTCATTAATTCTTACCTCTATTTCTTCTTTATTAGTTAATGCTTGAGATGAATCATTGCCTACCATGATCCAATAAGCACCATCATCTATAATTTCGTTGAACTCTTCATCATAATACTTAAAATCTTTGTTTGTAAGTTCAAAAGAAACAGTCACACTATCCCCTGACTTAACAAAAACCTTCTTGTAGGCTACCAAGTCTTTTGTTGGTCTTATATAACGACCATATTGAGCTCCAATATATAGTTGAACAACCTCATAACCATCTCTACTTCCTTTATTTGAAACGGTAGTAGTCACCTTCCAACAGTTCTTACCCTTCTCTTTAATGCTAATTGGTGACATAGAAAAAGTGGTATAACTCAACCCATACCCAAAGGGAAATTGTGGTTCATTGGATACATCTAAGTATTTGGTCGTATTAAACTTTTCACTTGAATACGGTCTACCAGTATTGAAATAATTATAATAAATAGGGATTTGTCCTAAATGTCTCGGAATTGTTATTGTAAGCTTTCCGGCTGGGTTTATTTTGCCACAAAGGACGTCCAAAATAGCATTGCCAGCCTCTGCTCCTAGATGCCAAGCCTCAACTAATCCCTTACATATAGATTTTTAAATTACACACTAGTTTAAACTAAAACAAACAAGGAAAAACTTACCATTTAATCAAAAAATTAGCTCATATGAATATATTAGAATGTAAATTAGACTGGTCAAAATCTGGTCAAAAAAGAGGACGAATACAGGTAGTCCTCTTTTTTGTTATTTTGATATTCTAAATCATTTTTTATTGGATTATTCCCTTGTTCGATATAGACCCAAATTGATCTATCAATAATTATCAAACTGAGTCATATAGAGACAAAAATTTCAAAAATGACCTGTTAAATGGTCATCGAATATCATTTAAAATCAATACGACGGAGTCAGACACGGAGTCAAAACAAGCCCGCTGAGAGTAAAAAATATACAGTCCCATAGGTAAAGTGCCACAGGACTGTATATTTTTTTATTTGAGATTACCTGAAATGATTCCATTTAATTTTTATCTCATTTTTTCCTACTAGTTAGTATCAAATACTCTCCTATTTTCTCAATAAACTATTTTGGGTTACATGGTATCTGAAACAGCTAAAACCTTGTCATTATAGCAAAAAATCACTTTATCTCCGTTTCATTTCAGATACATTTCACTTAAGCGGATTCCAAAAAAACAAAAGAAAAAGGAACCCCTAGTTAGCCTATGCTTTTTATTGGTTCCTCTCAAAACACGGTCATATAACAACGGGGTGGGGTAAATGAATGAAAAAGGTGGAGGAAACATTATTCAATAGCTGTCTTAAATACTTCGTTATAAAATGTGAACAAATAAAAGACATCTATCCCTATTTTCTACACTTCCACTTGACTACCATCTTTGAATCGTACAATTTTCTTAACTCTTCTCGTTTACCTCAATTCATTCTCAAGTGGAATCAACTCATCATCTAACATTTTACGCCATGCTCGCTTCATTTCTTGTGGGTATTTAAATGGCTTCGCTTCTGGATGTTTGGCTTTATATCCTTCGTAATCCTTACTGTTGATAATTGCTTTCATATTAGGAATTGGATCTTCACCTGGTAGATATTGCAGATTAGAAGCATGTAATTCTTTCTCAGAAACAAACCACTCATTGGAAAAGACATGAATCAAATCATCACTCGCTTGTGTAAAATAGCGACGTTTAATGACAAAGATATCTTCATTACTATCTAAAGTCCCCACATCAAATGCATTTAAAATTTGTCGGTAAACTTCTTTGACTCCTTCTGTTTTATTCAATTTAGCCAAAGCTTTTTCAATTTCTTCTCGTGCATCTGAACTATTCGCAGCATAAGTTCCTAGTAATTGATCAATATAAGTTGAATCAATATCATACAACTTAGTGGTATTTTCACTATAAAATTCGATCGTTGAAAAATCTTCTCCTTCTTTTTCTGGTTCTTCCTCTATTAATGAACCCTTCACGGTCTCGTACACGCCAATTTGTTCTTCCAAAAGTTGAATTTGATTGTTCAAAGTTGGAGATTTCACCATGTCATCATTGTAATCGTCATAAGTCACTAACGATTCATAAGCACGATTCAATTCTTGAAATGCTTTGACGTACTCGATACGGATTTCAAGTGGCGTATGTTCATCAATGGATTCCATGGATGAAACCTCTTTTAACTTACCATATGCTTGTTTGAATCTTTTTTTGGATTCCTGATAACTTGGATAAATCAAACCTGATTCTTCTTTTGCTTTTGAATACAGTTTTGTCGCATCCTCGACATTCTTCTCCATTGTCGCTGGCTTACGAAACGTCACAATCAATCCTTTTGTCTTATCAGGATACGTACGATTCGTACGTGAAAAAGCTTGGATCAATCCTGCATACTCTAGATTACGATCCACAAATAGGGTTTGAATCGTAGGGGCGTCAAAACCTGTTAATAGACGATCCACTACAATCGCTAAATCGATTTGTTTCCCAAATTGTTTGAATTCCGCTCTTTTTCGTGCCAAACGATTATTGATGTCTCCGTTATAACGCTCAATGTCTGCTAATGACCAGGAAGTATCATAATACTGATTATATTCCTCAATAATTTTTTGCATTTCTTCTTGTTGGGCACTTGAATCTCGGCTATTTTCTTCTAATGAATAGGTAATAGCGATTCGTGGAAAATCAGGATCCTCCATCGTTCGTCCTTCACGAATGAGCTGATTGGGAAACTCTTTTGTTAACCAATCAGGCTCTTTCGTCATCTCTTTGATGGCCCGATAATACTTTTTGGCCATGTCAATGGAACTCGTGGTTAAGATTGCAGATTTCGTTGGCCTGCCATTTCGAAAATCAAATTTTGTATAGGCATTATCTGGACGGAACATTTTATGAATGACTTTTTGGATATGTTCATCTGCTTCAAAAACAGCTGGGTCCAAATAACTTTCTTTTTTGACAGGTTCCATTTGATCAATCATACGATTGATCTGTTCTGATGAATACTCTGCATATGTTTCTACTCCTTTTAATTTCCGATAGATTTTATTCTCTAGTGAAGTCGGCTCCACGGTGTTTTCATGCTCTACTTGAAATCCTAAGACAGAGCCATCTTCTAGCGCATTCTTAATGGTATAGGTATGCAAGACCTCTCCATACTGATCATGGGTTGTACGTGCCAATTGCCCTTTGGCTTGTTTCCGATTCTCAGGAAAAATCGGTGTACCTGTAAAGCCAAACCAAGTGGATTTCGGAAACATTTTTTTGATTTCTTCCATATTTTCAGCACTTAACGCTCGATGACACTCATCTACTACAAACACGATATGTTGGCCCATTAATTTTTGGAAGCGATTGGTTCCTTTTTTCTCTTCTTGTTTCTTTGCATATTTCAACGCCGCATCTAGTTTTTGACGGGTTGTAATGATTACAACATTTGCATTGGCATCTGCCAACAGGGTTTCACTTAATTCTTTGGCACTTCCCGTTCCAACGATCAAGCTATTCGCTTTGGCGTTCCCGGAAGAAATCCCAGTATTAAATTCCGAAGCAAATTTTGTAAACTCTGTGGTGGTTTGATTATCTAAATCTTTGCGGTCCACTAACATGATCGTTCGATCGATCCCCGATTTTCGTGCTAAAAGCTTAGTAGATACAAAACTAGTCAACGTCTTTCCTGAACCAGTCGCATGCCACACATACCCTGATTGATGTTTATTTGCGGCAATAAACAAGGCTTGAATCGCATGTACTTGATAAGGATGTAACACCATGAGGGTTTTATTGTCTTGATCTTCACTGACGATTGTATAATCCGCAATCAAACGATGAGCATCCGGGATATTTAACACTTGTTTACAAAACTCATATAAGTTTTCTACTTTTTCATTGTCTTTCGTTCGCCAACTAAATAAAAACTTAGGGTGCAAGTCTTTCGGTAAGGCATTTGCAAAATACCGAGTGGTTTGTTCATTGGAAACCACAAACAACTGTAAGGTCGAAAAGATATTGTTCCGAAACATACCTTCTTCTGCATATTTTTTGATTTGGTTAAATGCCTGATAAACACCATCTTTTGCAGTTACTTGTTTCAGCTCGATTTGGACAATCGGTAATCCATTGATTAATAAGGTGACGTCAAAACGTCGATCCCGTGCTTCTATGTTACTTCCACGTTTTGCAATTTGATGGACCACTTCATAAGTAGAGATTCCTCCACCAATGTCTTGATTGGAATAAAGGATAAGTGAGACAGAACCCAATTGCGAATCTTCCCGTTCAATCGTGATCCGAGCCATCCCATTTTCACCTTTTAACCATTTCGCAGCATCAAATGGGGTTTTCGTTCGCAGCAGTAATTCCGTTTTGATCGTTTCAAATTCTTTATCGGTCAAAGGAAAATCATTCAGTTCTGCTTGATTATTTGAGATAATTTTTTGGCGTAAATTGACCCAAAGGTCTTCTTCTGATTTTAGATCCGGACGATACGTCCACTGATTATGCCCTTCTCCAAGTACACGAATCAACTGTTCTTCGACTTCTGCTTCCTCACGGTGACTAATTTTCATTCTTCTTCCCTCCTAGACAAACATCTTTTGTAAGAAGCTTTTTTTCGTTTCTTTTAGTAAATCTAACTTACGTTGATGAAGAGCGATCGTATCATCTAGCTGTTTGAAGAAAGTACCGATTTTTTGTTGTTCATCCTTTACAGGAACCTTAACACTGATATTCTCAATATCAGAACTGTTATAAGAAGGCAATGCCCCTACTTGGGAGTATCTTGGCAAATTTATAGTTTCAAACAATATTTTACCAAAATAGATATCCCAAGTATTATTAAATAAATAAGCCATGGTATTGTTATCTATTAAGAAAGGGCTTGTGACCAAACGTTTTCTATTAAGCATTATTGCTGCGCCAACTTTAGCAAATATAATCGCTGGCACATCTTTTATTGGCTTCCATTTTTTACGCTCAATTTGCTCATTAGATACATAATGATTTGCATTTCTCATTTCATACTCATTACCAATGTTATTCATGTCGGAAACTTTAAAAAATGGAGTACCTTCAGAACCACCTTGCTCGGCATCAGGAAATCCAATTCCCGATTGAGTTTTACCTAATTCTCCCAACTTACGCTCTTCCCAATCTTCCGTAAAACCAGGAAACCGGATTTCTGGCACTTTTGCTCCGTTTTCAGGGAACATTTTTTGTAAGAATCCTTTTTTCGTTTCCTTCAGCAAATCTAACTTACGCTGATGAAGAGCGATCGTGTCGTCAAGTTGTTTGAAGAAGGTGCCGATTTTTTGTTGTTCTTCCTCACTAGGAAACATTGCTACTATATTTTTAAACTTTTTTAGAGACAGAACATGTTGACCTGTTCCCTCTGCTTGAATAGATAATTGTCGTTGGATTCCATTGTTAATACGTCTTAAGAAGAAGTCGGAATCAGCAGATTTTAAAGTAAATACAGGATAAAAATAGCTTATAATCCCTCTATCAATAATGTCATTACGGTTAAACACAAACACATCATTATCACTTCGACTACGGAACGTGAAATATCCTCTAGGTAGTACAAAGTAACCAATATTATTTTCTGTAGTTACTTGCCGATTTGCAAAATAGTCTTCTTGCAAAACTATCCCTTTTTGTTGAGATGAAGTTAGCATAGGAAATTGATTTTGTACACTTGTCTTTTCAACATAATCTACAACGAAGTCCCCCAACTTCCTCTGTTCCCAATCATCTGTAAATCCTGGGAAACGGATTTCTGGTTGTGTATCATTGCTCATGTTTGAACACCTCCAGCGCACCTTGTAACCACGCTTCATTTTCAGGTGTTGTTTGCAGGGAAGAGATAGCTTCTAAAAGTTTTTTTTCTAGCACTTGCTGTTCTTGTCGTATCTTCTTGATGTCATTTCCGACATGAACCATATCAATTGGTTCTTCTTCTTCGAAAGTATCTACATAGCGTGGGATATTTAAGTTATAGTCATTTTCTTTGATTTCATCAAAGGTTGCCAAATGAGCGTATTTCTCGACATCTTTTCTTTCAGCGTAGGTTTCGAGGATTTTTTGAATGTTTTCTTCCGATAGTTTATTTTGATTTTTCCCTTTAACAAATTCACGACTAGCATCAATGAATAATACATCTCGAGTTTGACGATTCTTCTTCAACACAATCACCGTCGTTGGAATCGATGTCCCAAAGAACAAGTTCGCAGGCATACCGATCACAGCATAAATACTGCCATCTTCTAGTAATTTTTGACGGATGACCCCTTCTGCAGCGCCACGGAATAAAACTCCGTGTGGTAAGACGATGGCCATGGTACCTGTTTCCTTCAAATGATAGAACCCATGAAGAAGAAACGCAAAATCTGCTTTGGATTTTGGCGCTAATTTCCCATAACGATTAAACCGAGAATCATCTAAGAAAGTCGTATCTGCTGACCAATTAGCCGAATAAGGTGGGTTCATTACTACTGCATCAAATGTGTAAGGTTCATCTGTTGGCCAGTCCTTATTCAACGTATCCCCATTGCGGAGATTCATTTCTTCGGCGTCGACACCATGTAAAATCAAGTTCATTTTTGCTAGATTGTATGTCGTTGTATTTAGTTCTTGCCCATGATATTTAACGTTATCTGGGTGTGTTAAGTAGTTACGTACGTTTAACATCAATGAACCTGAACCCATCGTTGGATCAAAAACACTAAAGAATCGTCGTTCCTTTTGATCGAGCGTTACGATTTGCGCCATCATATCAGAAACCATATGAGGTGTGTAAAATTCTCCGGCTTTCTTCCCTGCTTCTGAAGCAAATTGACTGATCAGAAACTCATACGCATCCCCGATCACGTCCCCATCGTGTTCTAAAACATCTACATCATTCAATTTCTTGATGACTTCGGTAATCGTCACATTTCGTTGTTGCTCATCTGTTCCTAGTTTTTTTGATTGGAGATCCACATCATCAAATAACCCATTAAATTGATTGTAGGTAGATGCCAATTGCACAAAGGCTTTGTTTAGATCGTTCAATTGGAACGTTGCTTGTTTTGCTTGATCCGCTAAGACGTTGAAAAGATACTCTGGTGCAATTGCATATCCCAAAATATCAACGATTGTGGCAATCAGATCTTCTTTTGATTCTTCATCTGAAAGTAATTCACGATACAACATTGTTTGTTTGCTTACTGTGTCATATTCCTCTAAGGATTCATCTGCTAAAAGAACCACTTGTTCCAACAATCGATCGGATAAATATTTATAGAAAATCAGTCCCAATAAATAATTTTTATATTCTGACGCATCCATTTTACTACGGAGATTATCTGCCGCACTAAATAATTTTTGATTTAATTCTGCACCCAAAAAGATACACTCCTATCTCTTATTTAAAGTTGCTATATACCCTCTTATTTTAGCATACCCCCTTTTATAAAAAGCAAAAAAAAAAAGAAAGAAACTTATTCTTGCTAATAAACTACGCGAAAGGAGTCTAACGTTGTTTGATATAACTTAGACTGATCGTTAACTTATTTTTTATATTTCTACATAGTTATCTTTAGAACCATTTCAGATACATATGAAACAATTACATATGATTTTTTCATAAAAAAACAGTACTGTCTAGTAGTATAAAATATACAAATTTCTTAAAAATTTTTTCACTAAAATCACTACCTGAAACAGTCTAAAACACTTATATATCAACGTTTAATGAAACTATCTCCGTTTCATTTCAGATACAAATAAATATAGTCGGGCTCCAAATCCGAAAAAAAATACCCCCAGTAGCTTATCCTAAGCTACTGGAGATGTATAAGTACGGTCATATAACAACGGGGTAGGGTAAATAAATGAAAAAGATGGAAGAATCATTATTCAATAACTTTTTTAAATACTTCGTTGTAATCAGTTACCTGTCCGTTCTTAAATACCACAGAATAATCTTTTTTCCCATTTTCAAGTAACCGAAGTGGAATGTCTTTACCAACTTGCTCTGTCACTGCATTACTGATACCTGTTAGATTAGCTAATAAATCTGATAAAGATTGAGCATCTGTAGAAATCTCTGTATCAGTATTTATCGTGATTCCTTTATCTTCATTTACAAGCTTCCAAGTAGGTGGTATAGCTGTGTATGTTTCGATGAATGAATCAATTCTTTCATCTATCGTCTTCCCAGTATCTACTTCTGTCTCATTACTCTTAGATGAATCGATTCTTTCATCCATCGTCTGCTCCGTAACTGCTTCTGTCTCATTATTCTCACCGGAAACTCTCTTCACACCCAAACTTATATATTGTCCATCTTTAGTGTGCATAGTTAAAATTCCCACGCTTTTACTAATAAATTCACTATAACCAGTTCTTTCAATAGAGACTTCAATGTATTTCACACTATCATACTCAAAAGAAAAATAGACATGTAAAAGCATTTTGTTGTTTACATCTACATAATAATCCTTTGACTCTACTTGAGACCTTCCTATACGGAATACAGCTTTACTGTCTGATATCTCTATACCAGCATCCTTATTATTAATCTGCCAATCTCCAAGTAGCTCTTCTGGCAAGCTAGTAGTTTCTTGTGAACACTTTACCACTTCACTGGTAGAGGTCGAAACATTCACCTCCGCACTGTTAGAAGAATTTTCCAAGGAATCAGGAGCCTTAGCACAACCAACAAGTCTTTATATATTGTGCAGCCGATATTTTCTTCATTCAGTACACCCTTGAAATATGCAGTGTTAGATAAAGCAGTTCGTCCTGATTTGCTGAGGCACCCATCTCTTCTTGAACGTACTCCTTGATTTTCAAGGCCGCCCGATACTCTTTCGGAAAACGCTGCTTCACTGAAGCCAGCAAAAAATCATCCTTCTCCGGCAACTCTTCCTTCTTAATCATTCGGGCAATAAAAAACTGTAAATGCGTCACAAATCTTAAGTAAAGCATCGAATCTTTATCAACCTTTTTTTCGGGAAACAGATATCCTAGCATAGCCAAGATATCCTTTAGTGCTCTTACCGAGAGCATGGTTTCTTCCATATTTGCTTGTTCACTTTGGGCATTTACAATGTGAAACGCAATGTTTCCAGCCTCCTCTTCTGGCAACTGAACATTCATTTTTTTGTTGATCAATTGGATAGCATAGCAGCCGATCTCAAATTCTTTTGGGTAATACTTTTGAATTTCAATCAGCAGGCGATTTTGAAAAACAATGCCTTTTTGACTGCGTTCAATGGCATGCTTCAAGTGATCAACCAAGGTAAAAAATAGACTTTTATTCAGCTTAAAGTCAAACTTGGCGTTGGCATAATCGATAATTCGCTTGACGCAAATAATTAGATCATCCGGAGCAGCCTCAAACAGTTTAATGTAATCCTTTTTTAGAGCATCAGAAAGTGAATCTAATTTAAATACTTTTTGGATTTTGTCAGCCGGAACCAAATCGCCTTTCTTTAGTTGAAATCCAATCCCTTTCCCCATCAAAATTACTTCTTTGCCTTGCTTATCTAAGCAAAGAATTAAACTGTTGTTTAACGTTTTAATTACTCTCATTAGATTCACCGTTCTCTCTAAGCTAAGCCATTTCTTGCGATTACTTTTTGATACCAAAAGAAGCTTTCTTTTTTTATTCGTTTTAATTCTTTAAGATTCTCATCGGTTCGGTCAACATATATAAAACCATAACGCTTATTGAAGCCTTGATGGGTACTAACAACATCAATCGCTGACCAAGGTAAATAACCAAAAACATCTACACCATCTGTTAAAGCTGCTTGAATAGCCAGAATATGTTTGGCTAGATAATCAATTCGATCCTGGTCATTAATTCGTCTATCTTCCTCAACTATGTCGGGTGCCCCATAGCCATTTTCAGTAATTAAAATAGGTAAATCATAGCGATCGTACAATTTCCTCAATGTTAATCGTAGTCCAGTAGGGTCAACTACCCAGCCATATGGCGTTTTATCTACATAAGGATTTTCAGCTGCCCGGTAGACACCTTCTTCTCCCAACATGATCTGTTGATCCCCCGCTCTAGCGGAAACATCTGATCCGTCATTTTTGCTGGCAGCGATGGTGGCAGTTGAATAATAATTAATCGCAATAAAATCGGGTTTACCGGAGGATAAAATTGCCTGATCCTCTGCCTCAATTTTAGGATATAATCCACGATCATTCAAATAGTTTTCAAACAAATAATTGTATTTTCCCCGAACTGCTACATCTAAGAAAGACCAGCCTCTCAATGTTTCCCAATTATGGGCTGCAATTGCATCTTCTGGACTGGAGGTAGCTTGATACATAGCCGTTAAATTGATTGCTGGACCGATTTTTCCTTTAAGATTCAACTGATGATACAAGTGAATTACTCTAGCTTGAGCTAATAAAACATGGTGATTAATTTGAAAGAGTTCTTTTTTTGAAGGCAGCTCTCCACTTGGTGGCAAACCAATCGCTCCAGGATGAAGGATCATCGTGTTTTGCTCATTAATTGTCAGCCAATAGTTCACCTTGTCACCATACTCAGTAAGCAATACCTGTACATAGTCCACAAAATAATCGATAGTTGCTCGATTTAACCAACCGCCCTGCTCCTCTAGAAAATAAGGTAAATCGAAATGGTACATGGTGACAATCGGTTCGATTCCCTGATTCAGGCATTCATCAATTACTTGATGATAAAAAGAAATTCCCTTTTGATTGGTTTTATTATTTTCAATATCCATAATTCGCGTCCAAGCGATGGAAAAGCGAAAAGCTTTTAAGCCTAATTCTTTAAACAGCTGTATATCTTCTTTATAGTGATGGTAAAAATCCGAGGCAACTTCAAAATTAGCTACCCCTTCTGTATGCTGATACTTGTCAATAATAGACGGTTGTTTCCCATCCTCCTGATAGGCACCCTCTGCCTGGTAGGCACTAATGGAGGCACCCCATAAAAACTTCTCTGGAAATGCTGAAAGCTGTTTGTATTGCACAAAAATCCTCTCCTTAACTAATTTGCATCAATGGTTCGTGTTCCTTTAAGCTTCCGCTTGCTTCACTAATTCCTGCGTAATTTTCACTGTTGGTCACTACCACAATCACTGTATCATCGTAGCCAGCGTTTCTAATGGCAGCGAAATCGGCGTTGATTAATAATTGTCCTGCTGACACCTGATCTCCTGCTTTTACAAATACTTCAAAGGGTTCCCCTTTTAAATTCACGGTGTCGATCCCCACATGGATCAATAATTCAATACCTTCTTTAGAACGTAGACCAATCGCATGTTTAGATTCTAAAATAGTAATGACTTCTCCCTCAACAGGTGAATAAATGCTGTTTTCTTCTGGATGAATGGCTACGCCCTTTCCCAATAGTCCCTTAGAAAAGACAGCATCGTTCACTTCAGAAATAGGACACACGGTTCCTTTTACCGGATTTTCAACAATGACTGCTTCGGCTATTGCCGTTTGCTCTGATTCATCAGAAGTATCGTCAAATCCAATTAGATAAGCAATGATAAAGGTTGCAACAAAGGCGATTACACACGTAATAATTGCGTGAACAATATTCATTGGATTTTCTCCAATAAAGGCTGGTAAGGCTGCTAAGCCAGGGGAAACAAAGGCATATCTGACTAAACCGCTCAAGCCAGCATACAAACCAGCAATTGCACCACCAATCATGGAAGCAACTAATGGTTTTTTCAGCTTCAAGGTTACTCCATAGAGTGAAGGCTCAGTAATTCCCATTAAAGCAGTGATCCCAGTGGACACAGCTAGCTGCTTCAACTCTTTGTTTTTAGTTTTCGCGGCTACAGCAAAGGTAGCACCTGATTGAGCAATATTAGAAGCCAGCATTCCTGGCCCATTGATCATTTCAGAACCCGTACTGCTCAATTGCATAGTAGCGATTGGCGTCATTGCCCAAGCTGTACCCGTAACCACCAAAAATGGCTGCAAACCACCCATCAAAAATGGAATTAACCAAGCTGCTTTGCCGTTAATCCATTCAGCCCCCATTGCTATAAGATCGTTCAGCAACGTTCCAAACGGTCCAATGACAACCAACGCTAAAGGCCCCATAATTAAAAATACCAGCATCGGCTTAGTAAAGAATTTAATAAACGAAGGCGAAATTCGATCCGCAAAGGGCTCTACATAGGACATGATCCAAACAGTAAAGATAATCGGTAAAACTGATCCCGCATAATCTGCAGCTAATACCGGAATTCCTAGAAAAGAAACGGCATCGCCAGTAGAAAAAAGCTGTGAAATATTTGGATGAAGCAAAATGCCAGCAACAGTAATCGCCAAAATTGGGTTGACATCAAACTTTATGGCTGCCCCATAGGCTAATAGTACTGGCATAAAATAAAAGGCTGCATCAGCAATAGTATTCAAAATGATGTAAGTTTGACTACTGTCTGATAGTACACCAGTCAAAGTCAAGACGGCCAAAATGGCTTTTACCATCCCGGCACCTGTTATAGCTGGAATCATCGGTGTAAAGGTGGTAGAAATGACACTAATCAATCTTGAAATAATACTTTCTTGATTGTCTGAAGAGGGGCCCTTTTTAATTGAAGTTCCCACTTCCTTTTGAATTTCCTTGAAGGCTGTTTGGACTTCATTGCCAATCACCACTTGGTATTGTCCACCGCTATCCACCACACTAATTACACCAAGTGTTTTTTCTAAGGCTTTCGTATCGGCTTTCCTTTTATCTTTGAGTTCAAAACGCAGTCTGGTGGCACAATGGGTTAAGCTGACCACATTTTCTTTTCCCCCAACCTGTTGCAATACATTTCTTCCTACTTCTCTGTAATCCATTATTCTCTCTCCTTAAAGCAGTAAAAAAGACCAAGTCAAACCACGCCCCAATCAACATTGAAGTGTTAGTTTGTCTTGGTCTTGCCTGCATAATCAGTAACATGCCAATAACGTTATTTTGCTGTAATCCAATAATAGCACATTATGATAGCGCAATCAACAGGGAATTTAATTTTTTATCTTTTCGTTTGACCGTATAGGGTAATATAACAGTTAGATCACATCAACTAGGGTATATCTGCGTATACTTACTGCTAAAATAAGTATATCTAATATTAACTATACCAGTAAAACCATTCCTACATAACCAGCGGGAAATTCCCAAAATCGTGAAAGCATCAAAAATGCATATAACGGATCACACAACTTCAACAATTCTGCTCTTGGGAAAAATTGATGAATTTGGTGAGTAAAGGATGGAATAAACAGCATTCCAACAATATAGGCAACAATAGTGATACTTGTTTTTTTGGTAAAAATCAGTAAGCAATAGCCAATTTCAATCATTCCGAGATATAAAGGTATCGATAGAATGATTTGGGCTAGTATTCTTAAAAATTAACTAGCAAATGTTTAAACTGATTTATTTCTAATCTACATGTAGTAAGTATTTCAATTCCACCAATTATCAATAAAAATACCAAACATATCCATAATAATTTTTTCTTTTTCATTTCTTTTATATTGTTATAACAGTGAATAACATAAAAATTCCCGACAATCATTGTAATATTTTTTTGTCACCTGTATTAGTATTTAATTTATAGGAAACTATAAAAACTCCCTAGTGAATTTACACCTTTGGGAGTTCCTGTTTGGACGGTATGCATAATACATTTAAATCAATTTAACATTAACACCTCAGCATATGGTATCTCCACATATATACGGTCTTTCTTTGGATAGTACTCAATATTTATGTTGATAGCACTTCCATTGTCTAATATAGCTTTAGCCCGGTATGTGTTATCTCCATTTTCATGAGTAATCGTCACATCATCACATGATCGATTTAAGTTGTACTGTTCTTGTAAAATCTGTGTTACCAATGGTTTTGATGACTTCTCTAATCCAGATGTACCTGTCATTTTTGAAAAAATAATACCTATAATAGCCAAGACAACAATACCTATAATGACAAACTTCTTGTTCATATTTACTTTATTCAACTTTTTATCTCCTATCTCCAAAATAATTTGCTCTTATCCCTCTTATCAGTACATTGACATCCCTAAAAGTACACCAAAGATTGCTCCAGCTACCCCTGCTATCATCAAAATCGTACCCATTTTCTCATCTTTTTCTCGATATAAGTAGCCCATAATAACAGCAACAGCACCAAATACAACAGGAATAAATGCTAACGATACTACCATAGAAATCCAACCAATAATCAAATACAGCTTCCCTGTCTCTTGTCCATGTACGATTTGTTCCTTCATTTCATTAATTGTCTGCTCAGTACTTTTCTTTACTGTGTCTGTTCCGGTTGTCTCATCTGTTTCTTGTAGTGCTCCACAAAACTGGCAATACTTACTTTCATCTGTTATTTCTTTGCCACATTTTCTACAATACATGTCTTCTCCTCCTAAAATCATTCAATTGCTTATTAGTTAACTGTTTACTTTATTAAATACATCAGAAAACAGCTCATTCATTGGTACACTTAATATCTCAGAAAGCATCTTCATTTGATAGGGTTTAGGAATCGTTCTCCCTGTTTGCCACGAACTTACACATTGCTGTGTAACATTCATTTTTTTTGCTAACTCCGTTTGAGAAAGTCCTTTTTCTTTTCTGTATCGGCTGAGATTACTTACTTTTTTCATGATTCTCCCCTCCTGTTTTATTATATACAACAATATGATGTATTTCAACTCATAAAATATAAAAAACTTCAAATACCATTACAAATACAACAACTTGTTGTACTATACTGAGATGGGGGTGTATTAATGAAACAGAAACAATATGCAAAGGTCATTAGAGAAAAGCGAAAAGCTCTCGGGTGGACACAAAAAGAATTAGCTGAAAAAATCTTCTCTACACAACAGGCAGTAGCAAGATGGGAAAATTCTGTAACAGAGCCTAACCTCGATAGCTTAACAGCTCTTTCTAGAGCCCTAGGAACCCCTGTAAGCCATTTTCTAGACAATGTTGTCGTAGATTATGAGGAAGAGTTTTTGGCTCTCTATCGTTCTCTTAGCACTGAAGATGCAGTTCGAACAATTGACTATATGAAGCTATTAAAAAGGCAAGAAAATGAACGCAATCAGCTATTGAAAGATTGAAAAATAAATAACCCACCGAACTTTAACGGTGGGTGTATTGAGATGAAATAAGATTAAGAGCTATGGATAACCTGTCTAGTTTAATACAATTGGGTCTTTTCTCTTCCTTACTCTCCGTCCATCATCTCTTGTTACACTTGTAAATTGATACAGAGGAACTATCCCAGCTCCTGATAATATCAATTCTTTTATTGTTTCATCTATCCCTGCCCCTTTCGCTAAATATATTAAAAAACTACTACTTGCTTTCACATTGTATAGTTTCTTAATATCCTTAGAAGCTCGTTCAAGAGTGAATCCTTGTTTAACAAAGTAGCCTCTGTTTTTTATTAAAGCATTTTTCACGCTGTTATCCCCAACATTACGTAGGCGTTCACAAACAGTGTTAATAAGTTCTTTCTCTGTCATTAGATATGTCCCTTGCCACGATAAGCCCTGTAAAACTTCATGTGCTTCATCTAAAATCAATTGTTTTTCCTTGCTGAGTTCTGATCGGGAATTTTGAGGAAATACTCTTTTAGCCTCTTTTTCGTTAAAACATATCTTAACCCATTCATAAGAAAAATATTGATATGTAAAATGAATTTTTTCCAGAAGTGGAAGGATATCTTCATTCAATTTTTGAATCACAGAAGTTGCATTAAAAACGTCTAATCGATAGACATTGCTTCTCTTATGATTAAAGTTTCCTAACGCTTTCTCTTCCTTTAACCTATTTAGGTATTCGAGCATCTTCAAAGGAACATCTTCATCATCTAATTTTTTTATCAATCCTATAAAAGTCATAAGTGATAGTAACTTATTACATTTATCTATGTCATAAGTTTTACCATAGTAAGAACTCATTTTTTTAGCTAATTGTTCCCCCGACAAAATACAAGTCACACTTTCCTTACTATCATCAAAAAAATTAACATCAGAAAGCAAGACATCATAGACACGTCGCATTTCCTCTAGATAATTCCTTATTGTCCTGAAAAGTTTGTCTTTCATTGATTCAAGAGTGTCAAAAAGTACTTTTGATTCCTCTTTCAATTTTCGAAAATGTGTAGGATACAAGTCTAGGTTCTCTAATAGCCAATTAAATGTTTCTACCCGACTGTCTTTCTTTAAAATTAGCATCACAACTCCAATAAAATTTTCACTGATATCACAATTACTGGAATGACAATAAAAAATGGAATGCCCAGTTTTACTGGTAAAAATACTAGCAGAGGGATTATGATCGTTGTGAAACAGACATCTTAAGTTTTTACTTGACTTAAGTAATTTATTCATATCAATGGTTAACAATCTTTCATAAATCTCATTAAAAGACATGTCGGAGGAATCAAACAGGCAGTCTTTAAACCACTGTTTCATTTCTTCTTTGTCGTCATTTTTTATCAACTTAACAAAATCGGTTTCATTGACTAGTTCATACTCTCTCCCTGAATCACTTTGACAATTTTTAGAACATGTCATGGTAAAATCAATCGGAAGCTCAGTAATATCTAACATGTTGTCTTCATTAATTATTATCACTGCATCTGACTTATATCCTCCAAAAAACATTCTATTCGAAGCATTTACATTGTCATCACACCCGGGGATGTTCTTTTTCAAGTATTCGTAAACAGCAACCATTTTACCATAGTCAGTAATTGCTTCTTTTAATAGAAAGACAATCTTGTATTTTTCTAGATTTTCAGAGTACCGAATACTTTTTTGTATCGCAAACGCAGAATTATGAACTAAATTGATAGATAAAACCTTTTCTACGCTTAAGTATCTACTATCATCTTTACTCAAATCTACTACCTTCCCCTTCTCATCTTTAACAGTGTTATCGACATCCAGAATAATTACTCTGGTTTCCACAAAACTCTCCTTGTCATTGCCTTTATTCTTTGTCTTGCTTGGAATAAATGATTGTGATGAATTTAGTATCTCTACAAACTCATCTCTTGTAACTTCTCTATAGTTATCTAAACACCTATCTCTTACATCAGTTTTTTCTTTTTTTGTAACTGGCTTCTCTAATAATTTTTCTTGATCTACATAAATTGGAATATTAATCATTGATGTTTCCATTTGTGTTTCCTCCTTATAAAATTCTGTTAAAGACTAAAACATACAGATAATAAAAACAAACTCTTTATTACTATATGTTTTAGTCTTATTTGTTTACTCAACCTTTATACCGTTCCATGAAACTATCAATATCAGATTTTTTAAATCTAATGACCGTATCAATTTTTATAACAGGTAACCCGTATTGAGAAACATATTTTCTAATCGTTCCTACTGATACACCTAGATATTCACTTGCCTGCTGATAGTCCATATACTCTAGAGTGACTCCAGAAATAATGTCTTCTAGCATAGGCTTTAGCACTGTAATTATCTCTTTCACTTGTTGTTCAACTTGTATAGAAACAATGCTATCAATGATTTGTAGAGACATATTTCCCCCTCCTTTCGTGATTGCTTGAACAAATTTTCTAAGAATTATCTTCGTATTTTTTGCTCAAAATAAAAGTATTTTGTTATTAACCGATTAATCAAACAAAAAATGATTACCAGTTCATCGACATACACATAATACCTCGATAAAAAAGGGGTGTCAACATCTTTGTAAAATTTATTTACAACACCCCTTTTTTGAGGTATACTAATTTTAGGAGGTGTGGTCAATATGATAAAACGTCCACCAATAAATTATTTAGAACGAAAAAAGATACTCGGAACAAAAATAAAAGCTATAAGAAAGAGTAAAAAATTAACACAACCAGCATTTGGTCTTATGATTAACAACGGTCAATTAATTGACAAAAAAACTATCTACGAATGGGAGAAGGGAACCTATTTACCAATACCAGAGCGATTATCCCGAATTGCTGATTTGGGAAATATGAGTATAGAGGAGTTAGTTTGTGGCAATGTAGAAGAATATATTTTGGGAATTATTCTTTATAGAGATAGCATTGTACTAGATGGTATAACATTTCCAGATAAAAACCTGTTCCAGCATCTTCGTCAACAGTTCCCACCAGTACACTCTAATTTAGATACATGGCTGGATAGATATTCCAAATTAGAACCAGAGATGCAAGAATTTATTGCTAACAAGACTTGTAATAAAGTTAAAAATGAAAAAATTAGTCTTTTCAATATCTTAAAAATAGAAGAATTATTCATCAATGCTATTGTAGAAGAATTTGACAATAACATTCTTTTCCTCACTAGCAGTATAGAAGAACTACTAGAAAGAATGGTAGATGAATGGCTACCTATTCAATTGAAAGACATGTCTTATCCCGAAGAAGCTGTGAGAGAAATTACTGATAATATAAACAAGCTAGAACAAACGATTTCATCAATTGGGAAAAAATACACTAAGAAAAAAATGAAGGGAGGTGATACCATCTAGTGGTAAGTACTCCTTGTAAACTAAGAGGAGATGATTTAATGGCAAAAATATCAAAGTACAAAAAGAAAAACGGTCAAGTGGCGTGGATGTATAAAGGACACATTGCCACCGATCCACGAACTGGTGAAAAAATAAATACTACGAGAAGAGGTTTTAGTAGCAAACAAGAAGCTCAAAAAGATTATGACGAGTACAGACATCAAATATTATACGGTGTTAAAAAGAAAGCACCTGATATGACATTTGAAGACCTGTATAATGAATGGATAACTCATCAGCGTACCAGTGTTAAAGCTTCAACAATCGCAATCTCAGTAAGATACGCAAATAATCAAATACTTCCAGCATTTGGTAAGCTTAAACTATCGAATATCTCTGTCCCATATTGTCAAAAAGTGGTAGATGAATGGCACAGTAAATATGAAAGTTACGATTATATGAGAAAACAGACTGCACAAATTTTACGCTACGGGGTTGCAATGCAATATATTGACAATAATCCTATGGAAAAAACACTTCTTCCACGAAAAAAAGAGTATGAGAAAAATCGTAAATTTTACTCAAAAGAGGAGCTTAATAATTTACTGGATGCTTTTAAAGATTTTGGTAACATGAAACAATACGCCTTCTTCAGATTATTGGCATACACAGGTATGAGAAAGAGTGAAGTACTCGCTTTACAGTGGAAAGACATAGACACGTTTAATAAAGAACTACATGTCAATAAAACTCTTGCTGTAGATGAATTTGGTAAAGTTATAATTCAATCTCCGAAAACAAGAGCTTCTAGACGAGTTATCTCTTTAGATACTGAGACTCTTTCTATCCTCAACAACTGGAAATTACAGCAAAAAGAAGAGTATTTAAAACTTGGATACAATACTAGCTCTAAAGAGCAACATGTTTTTACAACAGTTAAAAACACTCTATACATTCCAAACACTGTTAATGATTGGTTAAGATATATTTTGAAAAAATATAACTTGCCTCGTATTACACCTCATGGGTTTAGACATACACATGCTAGTTTATTATTAGAAGCAGGAGAATCTGTCAAGGTAGTTCAACAACGATTAGGGCATGAAAATAGTAAAGTGACATTAGACATCTATGCACATATTACAAATAATGCACCTAAGAAAACAGGTCAAGACTTTGCTGATATGATGGCTCATCAGTAAAAGAGCTGGTCAAAATCTGGTCATTTCTAGTATACAGGCAAAACAAAAAAGCTAGAACCCTTATATATCAAGGGTTCTAGCTCCTATAACAGGTTTACCCAACACTGCCTTCCATCTCATAACTTATCAATCGGTTTAGCTCGACGGCGTATTCCATTGGTAGTTCTTTGGTGAATGGTTCGACGAAGCCCATGACGATCATTTCGGTGGCTTCGCTTTCGGATAGGCCGCGGCTCATGAGGTAGTAGAGTTGTTCTTCTGAGATTTTTGAGACTTTTGCTTCGTGTTCTAATGATACTTGGCTGTTGTGGATTTCATTGAATGGAATGGTATCGGATTTCGATAGATCATCCATGATGATAGTGTCACATTCGATGTGAGAGATAGAGCCTGCGCTCTTCTTGCCGAAGGTGACTTGTCCACGATAGTTTACGGCGCCGCCGTCTTTTGAAATAGATTTCGAGACGATGGAGCTGGAAGTGTTTGGTGCGTTGTGGATCATTTTAGCACCTGTATCTTGGATTTGGTTCGCACCGGCAAATGCAATGGAGAGCATCGTACCGCGGGCGCCTTTGCCATCGAGATAGACACTTGGATATTTCATGGTTGTTTTGGCACCTAAGTTGCCGTCGATCCATTCGACTGTGGCACCTTCCAATGCTTTTGCTCGTTTGGTTACGAGGTTATAGACATTGTCGGACCAGTTTTGGATGGTTGTATAACGGCAGTAGGCATCTTTCAAGGTGAAAATTTCGACGATAGCTGCATGCAAACTATTACTGGAATAGGTTGGTGCGGTACAGCCTTCCACATAGTGGACGCTGGCACCTTCATCAACGATAATCAATGTTCGTTCGAACTGACCGGTGTTTTCGGCATTGATCCGGAAATAGGTTTGCAGCGGTACGTCAACGCGGACGCCTTTTGGTACATAGATAAAGGTTCCACCGGACCAAACAGCTGAGTTCAGTGCAGCCAATTTATTATCGGTTGGCGGTACTAATTTTGAAAAGTATCGCTTAAAGATCTCTGGGTATTCTTTCAAGGCTGAATCGGTATCGGTAAAGATGATGCCTAACTTTTCAAACTCTTCTTTCATGTTATGGTAAACGACTTCTGATTCATACTGTGCCGAAGCCCCGGCTAAATAGGCACGTTCTGCTTCGGGAATTCCGATTCGTTCAAAGGTTTCTTTGATTTTTTCTGGTACATCATCCCAGTCTCGAGCTGGGCTGTCGCTAGGTTTTTGATAATATTTGATGGCATCGAAATCGATGTCGGACAGATCCGGTCCCCAGTTTTGCATGGGCATTTTGTTGAAGGCTTCTAATGACTTCAATCGGAATTCCAACATCCATTCTGGTTCTTTTTTGACCCGTGAGATTTCACGGACGATGTCTTCGGTCAAGCCTTCACCGGTACTAAATACGGGCTGCACGTCATCGTGAAAGCCAAATTTATATTCTTCTAATTCGGGTACACCCATGGTTCTCACTCCTTTGTTTTGCTACAATCTACTCTACTTGATGCTCATCGGTTTCCGAGTGTCTGTGTTCCACATCTGATTGTTGGGTATCGTCGGCGATCGCTTTTTCCAATGCTTTCCATGCAAGGGTGGCACATTTGATCCGCGCGGGAAACTTAGCCACTCCTCCTAGCATTGAAGCATCACCTAGACGGTCACTGTCAGAAACAGTATGACCTTGGACCAATTCAGAAAATAAACCTGACAATTCTCCAGCTTCGGTCAATGTTTTGCCGATCACTGCATCTCCCATCATTGAAGCACTGGCAGTGCTGATAGAACAGCCTTCACCGGTAAATGCCACGTCTTTGATGGTCTCCCCTTCAACGGCGAGTTCTAAATGAATCACATCGCCACAAGTGGGATTATTCAATTCGACTTTATAGGTAGAATCTCCCAGTGTTCCGCGATGATGGGGGTGACTGGAATGATCTAATATGACTTGTCGGTATAAATTATCTAATTTCGTTAATGCCATGTTGGAAAAACTCCTTTGTTAACTTGATGGCGTCAACCAATCGATCGGCGTCCTCTCTTGTATTATACAGGTAAAAGCTGGCACGTGCAGTTGCCGGTACGTGCAAATAGTTTAAGAGGGGTTGTGCACAATGATGACCGGCACGGACAGCGACACCTTCCATGTCTAATGCAGTCGCTACATCATGGGGATGAATCCCGTCGATGTTAAAAGCGATGACACCTGTTCGTTTGGCTGCTTCTTGTGGACCATAAATCGTCAGTCCATCAATGGCTTGCAGTTTTGGCAAAACATAAGCGACCAGTTCAGCCTCGTGTTGATGGATAGCCGCTAACCCAAGTTCACTCAAGTAATCTACCGCTACCCCTAGCCCGATGGCGCCAGCTATGTTTGGAGTACCTGCTTCAAACTTCCATGGCAATTCTTTCCACGTGCTTTCTTGAAGATGAACGAAATCAATCATTTCGCCGCCAAATTCCACTGGCTCCATCTGATCTAACCAATAACGTTTGCCATATAAGACACCAATGCCGGTCGGGCCGCACATTTTATGACCAGAAAAAGCATAGAAGTCACAATCTAATGCTTGGACATCAACTGACATATGGGGAACTGCTTGGGCGCCATCTACTACTATCACGGCTTGGTGTTGATGGGCTAGTTGCGTTAACTCAGCAATTGGATTGATCACACCAAGAACATTTGAGACATGAGCAATGGCAACCACCGCTGTTTTATCCGTGATCTGTTGACGTGCGTCATCCATGTCAAGGATACCTTCTGGCGTCAATTGGATATATTTCAGAATCGCTTTCTTGCGTTTTGCCAGTTGTTGCCATGGGATGATATTGGAATGGTGCTCCATGTAAGAGATCACTATCTCATCACCTTCATTGACAAATTGATCCCCAAAACTGCGGGCTACCCAATTCAGGCTTGTCGTCGTACCACGAGTGAACAACACTTCGGCGGTTTCTTTGGCCTGAATAAAATGGCGAACTTTTTCCCGCGCGGCTTCATAAGAATGGGTCGCCCGTTCCGCCAATGTATGAACGCCGCGGTGAACGTTGGCATTGTCTTGATGATAATAGGCAGCGATCGTCTTCAAAACGGCTTCCGGCTTTTGGGTGGTGGCAGCATTATCAAGATAGACTAATGGCTCATCATTGACGACTTGATCCAAGATAGGAAACGCTTGTTTCACTTTTTGGGTATCGATCATGCAAGTAACTTCCCTTCAATAACAGCCACCAGTTCTTGTTGCACTTCTTTCACAGGAATGGCTGTTAAGACAGATCCCAGAAATCCGCGAATCACTAAGCGTTCTGCTTCTTCCTTGCGCAAGCCGCGACTCATCAAGTAGTACATTTCTTCTGGATCGACACGACCCACACTGGCAGCATGTCCTGCCGTAACTTCATGTTCGTCAATCAATAGAATCGGATTGGCATCGCCACGAGCTTGGTCAGACAACATCAAGACCCGACTTTCTTGTTGGGCATCGGCACCTTTGGCTCCTTTTAAAATATGTCCGATACCGTTGAAGGTCAAGACGCCGCGTTCTCTAATGACACCATGTTGCAAAATGTGGCCGATCGAATGTGGTGCTTTATTTGTCACTCGCGTATCGATCCCTTGTGTTTGCCGACCGGCACTGATAGCAACAGCTTTTACTTCAGAATGGGCGCCTTCGCCAACGAGGTCTGAATCAAAGTCAGCAATCACATCGCCGTCATTCATGACACCAATCGCCCAATCAACCATAGCGTCTCGTAAGACATAGCCTCGTCGATTCATATAGGTAGTGATATTGACCCCCAATTGATCAATAGCTGAGAATTTGACTTTAGCCCCTGCTTTGGCGATCACTTCTACAACGATATTTCCAGATAACTTTTTGGCTTGATTCCCTTTGGTTTGGAAACGTTCCAAGTAGCTGAATTCACTGTGCTCATCTGCTACGATCAAGACATGCTTGAAGAAATGCGCTTGGCTATTGCCATTATGATAGAAGATTGCTTCTAGTGGTTCTTCAATGATGACATTCTTGGGTACATATAAAAATAAACCACTATTCATAAATGCCGCATGGGCCGCAGTCATTTTGTCTTCATCCATTGGGACTGCTTTAGTCATATAGTATTGATTGACGAGTTCTGGTACTTCTCTCATTGCGGTAAACAAGTCCGTAAAAATGACACCTTGATCCACTAGATGTTGCGGTAATTGTTCAAAGACCGTTGTTTCATCAAACTGAACAACCGTTGGATGGCTATCCATTGCATCAAAGGATGGAACTGCCCCCAATCCTGCTGCCGCTGGATCAATCACGCCAGAGAATTCTTGTTCACCGACAAGTGCTGCTTCATTGATATTAAACAAAGGCCAGCGTTCATAACGGACCCGTTCAATTTTTGGAAACGGGAGTTCATCCACTTTTGCAAGGGCTGCTTGGCGGAGTTCCAACATCCATTCAGGTTCTTCTTTCAACGCTGAAAACACGTTGACTTGGTCAAGATAATCCTGTAATTTTGCCATTTGCCTTGCCTCCTTATGCTTCTTCTTCTTTGTAGTCGATCCCTAATTCTTTACTGATTCCAGCATAGCCTTCAGCTTCCAGGCGTTTCGCTAAATCAGCAGATCCCGTCATTACCACGCGACCTTCCATCATGATATGTACCACGTCAGGAGTGATATAATTCAACAACCGTTGATAGTGAGTAATGATGAGCGCGCCAAAGCCTTCCCCGCGCATTTCATTGACCCCTTTAGCGACGACTTTCAAGGCATCAATGTCTAATCCAGAGTCGATTTCATCTAAAATCGCAAATGTTGGTTCTAGCATCAATAATTGCAAGATTTCGTTCCGTTTCTTTTCCCCGCCAGAGAAACCTTCATTCAAATAGCGTTCTGCCATTTCTTCTGGCATGTTCAATAGATCCATTTTTTGATCTAATTTCTTTAGAAAATCCATGACAGAGATTTTGTCCTCTTCATCCCGTTTAGCGTTGATAGCAGCTCGCATGAATTCAGCATTTGTGATTCCTGGAATTTCACTAGGGTATTGCATCGCCAAGAACAAACCTAAACGTGCTCGCTCATCCACTTCCATTTCCAGCACATTTTCCCCATCGAACAAGATTTCTCCTTCAGTGACTTCATAATTCGGGTTTCCCATAATTGCCGCAGATAAGGTAGATTTTCCTGTCCCATTAGGTCCCATGATGGCATGGATCTCACCGGTTTTTAAAACAAGATCAACACCTTTTAAGATCTTTTTATCTTCAATTTGGACATGCAGGTTTTTGATTTCTAAAACTGACATTCTGTTCCCTCCAGTATCTTTTCTTTCTCACTATTTTAGACTAATTGAGAATGAAGTTCAAACGCAATTGCCTACTTTTTTAAAATTCTTCTAATCTAGCCCCTAGAGATACATTGGAATCATTACAAACTGCTGTGAGGATCCCCTTTGAAAGAAACTAAAAAAAGACACCCTCAGCCCCGACGAAAGCATGTGCTTTTGTCTTTAGGAACAGAGGGTGTCCTACTTGAAAACTCTAAGCTTGCACGAGCAAAATAACGCAATCAAAAAGAAGCATCAACATTTGCAAGCGGATGATAGAGTTGATTCATTAATTCTGTGTCGCTTTTACGTCCACGATTGGATAGTAGGATCACGCTGGTTTTGTTGTCTTTAGAAAACAACCCAAACGATTCGAATCCTCCTTTACCACCATGAGCCCGAAAATAAGTCCCTTTGTCATAAAAACCTGCGGCATAGGACCCGCCAGCGGCTGGTTGCCACATTTGCTTCAGTGAAGCTTTATCCAGCAGTTTCCCATTCAATAATAAATCATAATAGCGATACAAGTCGCCAACTGACATATAGAGATTTCCAGTTCCTACCTCAGCTGCCAAGTTGGCTGAGGAAATATTGTTAGGGTTCCCGTAAGGATCTGCTTCGCCATCCGTTTTGTAATTGACCGTAGGATGATCCTGCTGTAAAAAGGCTTTATACAAGAAAGATTGTTTCAACCCATTCTTATTGATAAAAAAATCCGTTAACAACGCATCATAACTTTTTCCTGATACTTTTGTCAAAATACCTGCCAGTAAATTGTAGTTGATGGGACTATATTTGAATGTTCCTTGGGTTCCGGATAAGACAGCATGAGTGGCATCCCAGTCGAGGATCTGTTGCACGTCTTCCAGTCCTTGCGGATTTTCTGAAAGTTTGAGTCCGGAAGCCATCTGCAGCATTTGCTGAATCGTAATCTTGGCAGCGCCTGGAATATACGGATAAAAGCGCGCTAATGTATCCGTCAAGGATAGTTTCCCTTCCTTAATTGCCCGCATGATCAAGACCGCCGTCAATCCTTTTTGCATCGAGCCAATATTGAATAATGTTGTCGGGGTGTTTTTGACATCAGCTGCTTTGTCAGCATATCCGTACCCTTTGTGCAGCAGGACTTTCCCGTTTTTTACAACCAATGCACTTCCAATAAAACCACTGGAAAGAATTTTCTGATCGTAGCTGGCTCCTTCGGCTGTGACGACTTCTTGGTCACTAATGAGATTGTCATAGTTTCCCGCATCCAACAAGTCCTGTTTCTTGTTTGCGGGTTGCTCCTTTTTGGAGGAGGAGCTGCTGGCAGTACTGGAATGTGCGACTTGCTCACTGGAATGATCAGAAGCAGCCGTTGGTTCCGTTGGCAAAAACAAGTAGTAGATGCCAATGAGACCACAAATGATTACCAGGATATCAATCCCAAGCAATAGTTTTTGAACGTTTCTTTTTGAGCGTCTTTTTGCATGTCTTTTCGTATGTCTACTCATTGAATGAAGCCTCCAGCATTCCTATTCTCCAACAGTCCTCCTTTTTCATTTCCCCTGAATATCTTTTGGTGCCTCTTGCTGCCAATTTTTGGAGAGAAAATAATGGTTGATTTCATACAACGGTTTTTCTTTGACCTTGGAATCCAAGAATGGCTGAATGTATTCATCTGCTGCCAACCAGCCACGCCAGCCTAAGTGAATCGTATCTTCCATGAAATAGGGTTGATTGCCCTTCGTTGATAAATCAGCGATATTCATGAAGCCCTGGCTTGTTAACTGGTAGCGAATCTTTTTGTCAAAACTGGACAACACCTCTTGCGGCAAGCCGGTATAATCCATCCACTTCTGATTGATGGGCGGAATCACAAATAAGACATCCACATTGTTGCGAGCAAATTCTGTCAGTACTAGTTGAAAGTCGCTATATTCTGGTCCAAAACGATAATCCCATTTCTTTTGAGAGCCTTTCATTTTATCTATGCGGCTTTGCAGATTATGTTGGTAAAAAGAATTCTTGATTCCTAAAGAATTATTAGTCGTTTCTGCTTTTCCTTCATTATCGGCTACTTGTTCTATTTGAGCAAGATTATAGGTAGAAGGTAATTTCTTTGCAGCAGCAGTGATTTTGTCAGTCAAGTTGTGCCCCAACCCAAGACCACTAAAAAGCTCATCTTCCCGTTTCAAAATAGATCGTTGCAGATCAATCTGTTTTTTCTGCCAATCAGTCGGTATCTTACCGGATTTCACTTCATTCAAGACTTGTTCCGTCAAGCTATTTTCTTTCACTTTCGAATAGTCTAAGAGACGTTCGGCATAGTATTGATCGGTGTCAGAGACTTTCTTTAACGAAGAGAGCCAATCGTACACATGCTGTTCGGAATAATGATGGTTGAAATAGTCTCCTTTCAACCCTTTAGGAACGAACCATTGAGGGGAAACGATGAAGACTGCTTTTTTCCCTGCTAATTCTTTCGCCATTGATTGAATGATGGCGTACTGGGTCAGCGACTGGGTGCCAGGTGCACCAATCAAAAATGGCGTATAAGAACGTTGATATTTCTGCGCCAATACGGAAGGATGGGTGGCACTCACACGGTTTAGTTCGGATGAGCCAAAAAATGGGACATATTTTCCTGTTGCTATTGCCTCATTTTTGATACGATCCCCGCGAAACACCGCATCATTCATTGCCGTCGCCGCTTGAGCGATGACTTTCGGATCGTGGCTATTGATCTTCCAAGGGCCAAGGAAGAGTACCCCGACAAGAATCCCCGCACAAAGAAGCGGTCCAAAAGCCGTGAGTAGTCGTTTTTTCATCATCGGCTTTGCAGCGTGTCGACTTTCTCAATGATTTTTGCTGGTGTATTCCACTCTGCCCGGTCAAATTCCGATACGGGAAATTCAATTCCTAACTGCCCTTCTAGTTCAACCAGCAATTGAACAGATCCTAATGAATCTAATAATCCTTCATCAAAAAGATCGATTGTTTCGTTTTCTTTTACTTCATCACTTCCTGTAACTGATTCTAAAATGTCTAATACTGCTTCTTTGGTTGTCATATTCTTTTCTCCTTTTATTTAACGAATAATTTGTCCAAGATTCCTGAGAAAATCAGAAAACTAAAGCAAACTGCTTGGAAGGTCAATACAGTGGACACCGCTTTGGTTAGGTTGTTCGATGGTAGATTTCCTTGTTTTTTCTTCCAACGGATCCACGCATCATTTCCGCAAATCAATGTCGCATGATATACCCCGTATAAAATGTAATACCAGGTAAGTCCATGCCAAATGCCCATTAACAAAAAGAGGGCAAAATAGCCGACATTGGATGCGACGATACGGCTTTTGAAAACTTTCTTCTTGATCAGTGTGAACATTAAACGCATGTACACATAGTCTCGGAACCAAAAAGACAGACTCATGTGCCAACGATTCCAGAATTCTTTGATATTAGGCGCCAGAAAAGGTTTATTGAAGTTAGCTGGTGTATCATAACCCATGAAGTTGCTGACACCAATCGCAAACAAACTATAGCCAGCAAAATCAAAGAACAGATACATACTATAAACATACATATAACCCAGCATTCCCCAAGAGAACAAGCCATTTTGCAGAGCTTCTTTGGTTACGATCGGCAGTAATACTTGACCGAGATAATAACCAAGAATGAACTTATACAGGAGCCCTAGCATGATTTTGGCGACTCCTTTGTTTAAATAATCGAGATACACTTCTTTTGTCGGCGGATTCAGCAGATCCTTCTCAAAGCGACGATACCGATCGATCGGCCCCGAAGAAATCGTTGGAAAGTATAGTAGAAACTGGATATAACGCCAAGGATGGTATTCTTTGATCAGTCCATCTCGTATCTCCATGATCATTTGCACCGATTTAAAGGTCAGATAAGAGATACCCAAGAAATAAATCAGTGAGGCATGTCCAACAAAGAAAGGGGTGACTTTGCTCAATGCCAATGGTAAAATCGCTGCTACCACTGCACCATAAAAGACGCCTGAAGTATTTGCTCGTTGGCGATACTGATAATAGCCATAGACGAGTAATGTCTGATACACGACGTATCCGATCAGCGCCAGCCCCTGTTGCCAATATTCACCACCAAAACTTACGTACAATACCGCTAGTGTGAGTAACGTTTGATACCATTGCCAACGCTTTTGTTTGAACAGCAGCACAAGCATCATCGGAAGCAATCCTACCATTAGCCAAATGAAATAGGTGGGATTTGCATAAGGAATCATATGCTGCAGGTTCATGAAGGATTCACCTCATTTGTCAGCCATTTGCGGTCGATTTTGCCATTTGCCGTATGAGGCAACTGCTCAACATAGATAAATCGCTGCGGGATCATATACTCCATCACCGTTTCACTCAGCGAAGATTTGATGGCTTTTGTCAGTTGGAACTCTTTCTCGAAGGGGTGCGTTTCGGGAACGACATAAGCAATCAGCTGTTCCACTTTCTTTTCTTGATATTTAGGGACTACGACGGCTTGTTTGACCCACGAACTATTGCTTAAATGATGGTCGATCTCTTCTAATTCCATTCGATACCCATGGAACTTCACTTGAAAATCAAGACGCCCTTCATAATGCAACAAACCATCTTCCGTCATTCTGCCACTATCGCCGGTTCGATACGCTGGTTGCCCTTCATGGACAAAAAATGCCTCTTTTGTTTTCTCGGGATTGTTCAGATACCCTTTTGACACGCTAGGACCACTAATGATGATCTCACCTACTTGCCCTTTAGGAACTAGTTGATCTTCTTCCATAAAGAAAACCGTCGAATCTTCTTTCACATACCCAATTGGCACTCGATCATATTGCTCCAGTAATTCTTCAGTGATTTGCACTCCGGATACGGCAACAGTCGCTTCAGTAGGTCCATAGGTATTGTAGATTTTTGCATTTGGAAAACGTTCCAGCAGTGCGTGAGCGGTTTTTTTTGGTAGTTCTTCCCCACAGAATAAGAAACGTTCCAACTGAGGAACGTGCATCCCGTCAAAGGTCTCTTCCATCAAACATAGTTTCATAAATGAAGGTGTCGAGATCCAAACATTGATAGCCAATTGCGGCAAGGTTCCAAACAATGTTTTGAAGTCATTAATGACCGCCTTTTTTAAAGGCACCAAACAGCCGCCAGAAGTCAATGCTGGATATAACCCCATGACAGAGAGATCAAAGGAATACGGTGCCTGTGCCAAATAATGCATCCCTTCGCGTAAAGAAAAATCCTTCAATGTCCATTGCACGAAACTCAATAAATTTCCATGACTAATCTGAACTCCTTTAGGGATGCCGGTCGTTCCTGATGTGAAGATGATGTAGTAAATATCATCCTTCCCTAGTACTTTTGTAGTGCCTAAATTGCGCCCACTTTGATAAATATTTTCCAATTGATTTATTTCTAGCATTGGAATCATTGTTTCCGGACCTTGCCAGTCAGCTACGCTAATGATCAAATCTGGCGTAGCCACAGATAGGATCAATTCAATACGCTCTTTTGGCGTGGTACTTTCAATCGGAATGTATGCCCGACCTGTTTTGGAAGCTGCCAAAAAGGCTGTTAGCATGTCAAATTCTAACTCGCCATAAACCACGATCGGTCCGCGAGTTTCCAGAGTTTCCTCGAGATAGGCAGCTAATTGGTCGGATCGAGCTGCTAATTGTCCATAAGTATATGTTAGGTCATCTTCTCGGTAGGCAATCCTCTTTGGATCCTTTTGTGCCCATTCTTCAATGGCTTGCACAATATTTACCACGTTCATGAACATTCCTCCTAAAATTCATTATAGATAAAGGTGCCACCTTGCACGTTTTTATAATGATAAAGATAAATCAGCATCAAAATGATACAGAAATAAAAAAGGGTTTTGCCTGCAAAGAAGAGTGCTTGACGCACATGTTCATTTTTGATTCGTTGTTTCACCAAATCCCTCCTTTTCTTGCTATATTGATTCTAGAATGAAGGAGTAAATAATTGACCTTGAAATGTTAAACAATTTATAAACTGGCGATAAACTTTTTATTTCATTTATTAGTTTTTTTTTAATCTGCTTACATTTTTGTAATACAAAATGGCTTTCACGAACAAAATTGTCATCTCTTCATAAAAAAAGCAAGAATCTCTTTAAACAGCACCTATGCTGAAAAAAGATTCTTGCTGCTATATTTTTTGGCAGCAACTAACCACTTTGCTGCAATGTTACGCCTTAAAGCGATACCCTGCTCCCCAGACGGTTTGAATATATTGTGGATTGGTGGGATCTTCCTCGACTTTTTCTCTTAAACGATTGATATGGACGGCGACGGTTCGGATGTTGCCTAGTGCTTCCATCCCCCAGATTTTTTCATAGAGTTGTTCTTTGCTGAAGACGATCTCTGGATTTTCCATCAAAAAGAGCAATAACTCATACTCTCGATGCTTGCAGTCAACTTCGATTCCATCCACGTAAACCCGATGCGTTTGTGAATTGATTCGGATACCGCCTAATTCGATTTCACTAGATACAGTTTCTGTCTGTTGTCCGCGCTTGATCCGATTGTATTGTGCAATGTTCGCTTTGACCCGAGCGACAAGTTCGGTTGGCGAAAAAGGTTTCGAAATATAATCATCCGCACCTATACCTAAACCTCGCAGCTTTTCTAATTCTTCTGACTTGGCCGTGACCATAATGATTGGAATATCGACTTTATCGCGAATGTTTCGACAAATCTCATGTCCATCCATTCCTGGCAGCATCACATCCAATAGGATCAATTGGTATTTCTCCGTCAATGCTTCATGATAGCCCACACAACCGTCGTTAACGATATGGACTTCATACCCTTCCATTTCTAAAAAATCTTTTTCGATCATTGAAATATCTTCATCGTCTTCAATAATTAATACTCGTACACTCAACTTCGATCACTTCCTTTTTGATTTAACTGGGAGGGTGATAACGATCGCTAATCCCCCTGCTGGATGGTTATACGCTTGAATCGTTCCATTGAATCCTTCAATGATTTTCTTCGAAATCGCTAAGCCTAAGCCATTGCCTTTGCTCGGGTTGGTTCTTGAGCGGTCATCGCGATAGAAAAGTTCAAACAAGTCTTCCAAATTCTCTTCCGAAACACCGCTGCCGTTATCAATGATCGACAAGATAAACTGTTCCTCAACTACTTCATAAGAGACGACCACTTGTTTATCGTTGCGATCCACATACTTGCGGGCATTTTCAAATAAATTTGTTAAGACTGTACGAAACTGAACTGGATCCACTTCTAGCGAAACGTTTTGATCCGTCGGTTCCAATAGAATCGTCAATCCATTCAATTCGTATTCCTGCTGGATAAAGCCGATGTATTCATCGATCAGTTTTTTACTAGTAGTTGTCACTAGATTGAAAGGAAATTCACCGGTATCCAACTTAGAAAACAAGAAAAGCTGTGCAATCACTTGGTCCAAATCATCGATCTTCTTTTTTACAATCGTAAAATATTTGGTCCGCATGGCAGGTGTATTAGCGATCCCCTTCTCTAGTCCTTCGACATAGGCTTTGATCGAAGTCAGTGGGGTTCGCAGATCATGGGAAATACCCGCGATCAATTCTCGGCGATTGGTTTCCAGTTTGTTTTGATTATCCATCATTTCTTTCAGCTGACGTGCCATACCGTTGAAGTCTTTTGAGACCGGTAAAAATTCATCTTGCTTCGTATACTGGATCTGATATTGCAGATCTCCTTCTCTGATTTTATAGAAACCTACAGTCAATAATTCCAAAGGATCGGTAATACTTCTTGTGAGATATCGCGTCAGAACACGGCTAGTAATAAAAATAATCGACAAAATCAAAATCACGACTAACACGATGATCCGAGACAACATCGCTTTGTAATCGCGATCCCATAATGGATCTTGATAATACAAATCATTGTAATAATTTGAATTGATCAAGATAATCTTGTAGTTGCTGGTATCAAATGTCGTAAGAAAGGTTTGATCTTTTAAGTAACTATGTTCTCCCTCTTCTTTAAGAGCAGTTTCTTTCATTTTTTGATCTGTTACTTCCCCTACAGACGAAATTAGCTTGTCGCCGCGATAAACCAGCAATGCAATATTTTTGCTATGATTGGTCTTTTTGAAATGTTGCATGTCGGCGACTACTTCTGCATCTGTCGTCTTCTCCGTATCCCATTTGATCACCAGACTTTCAACCGTCGCATACTGGGCACGAAATTCGGTATTCTTGATCATGGCTCCTTCATCTAGCCCCCAGAAATAACGCCAGACCATTAAAAAAGCAATCACTGAAGCTAATAAACTCAATAAAACTGGGACAATAATCATCAATATATGCGATATAAATAAACGCTGCTTGATAGTCATTCTTTTCCTCTTCTCTTTGATAGCGATGATTCAACATAGTTATGCAGCCATCATTTAAAGTGTTCTCTTTGAAAAAATTGGGATCGCCTGTTTTCACGACGTGATCCGCCTCTTATTGAAAGGAGGTGCTGTCTATTTTTTTCGATTTTAGCCCATACTTATAGGTACTTCAACCGATGCCTTCAGTCAGTTGTGAAAGAGTGAATTCTTTCTGCCTTGCACACGCAATGATCCGATTTCTTACCTTTTTAAATAAAGAAAATAAAATTTGATTATCAGAATAATAAAAACTGAGCCAATACTATAGTAACAGGAAATAGTAAACAAAAAGTAAACTATTGCTAAAAAGTAAATTAAATACGAAAAGGACAGCCCGGCTTCTCCCCCTAACGCAAGACTAGCTGCTAATTGCGGCAACTGTATTTGTTCTTTGAGACAGCTTTCGTTATACTAAAAAAAATGGAAGAAAGGACATACACTATGACAGTCAGAATTGAAGAAGTGTCCCAGTCTACTTGGCGTACAATTGCTGCCTTAAAAGTATCAGAATCCCAACGTACTTTTATTGAAGACAACACCACCTCCTTGCTGGAAGCTGCATATGATACTTCTTTGCATTGGGTCCCGCTTGCTTTGTACAAAGAAGAAACCATTGTCGGCTTTGCAATGGTCGGTGCCTATAACGAACAAGAACAAAGTATTTGGTTGGATCGCTTGATGATCGATCAGCATTGGCAAAAATTAGGCTTAGGCAAGAAATTTATGCCATTGCTCCTAGACTATCTTTTCTGCCATTGGCCAGTGGAAAAAATCTATTTAAGTGCCCACAAAGAAAACAAAACGATCTTTTCGTTTTATACCGCTTTTGGCTTTAGGCATACCCATCACATAGATCCAGAAAATGGTGAACTGATTATGGTATACAAGAAAACGACTGCGACAGAACCTTTCTAAAGGTTCTTCGCAGTCTTTTTGCTTGTTTCAATGAAAATGCTATAGTCGGGTTTTGCCTGACACTTGGACTAATTTGAATCTGTCTCTATTCTATTCGATCAGTCACTAAAGGAATATCGATTCTATTACTTTTGATTTCGCCAGGGATCCTATCTGAATCCTTGCAATTTAGTAAAGGAGTTAAGCGATCGTCTACCCTTTTTTCAATTGCTGCAAAAGCTGGATGATTCCACAGCAGCAAAAATGGTTTCAAAGAATTGATAGCAAATTTTAGCGGGTTCGGGTTTATCTTGCTTTTCAAATCTAAAAATAAGAAATGGTACCCATTAGTCGCAGCTCCTAATCTTCTTATCTCTAAATAAAGATATTCCAAGTCTGCTCTTCTTATGTGAAATAGTTCCTGTTCCTGCTTTTTCATAAACAAACAATGGTTTTCCCCCAACTTGATTATGTCAATCGTATCTTCTCCAATGATACATTTGCAATTAGGCGTTCCAGCTGAACATTTGACAAACCCTTGAGGATATTCCTTGGCGTCAATTTCAATCAGTGCTGCTACCCGCTTTCCATCGAGTAACATTTTTGGGATGTCATTTGAAAATGTACTATAAAACCATGATTGATTACTCGTTTGCTTGTCCATTTACCCAGCTCCTCCCTGGCATACTTGTTCAAAAACGTTTGTCTATAAAAGGCGCCATTCTATTATTATTAAGATTAGTCTAATTCGAATCTCCCACATATACAATAGTATTTTTTTGTTTTTAATATAATTTACCAACTTGCCAATTTGATTGAACTGCTTCATTCAGCTGCTCTACCCTCATCACTCTCTTATTCCCCATACAAGATTTTCTTCTCGAAGCCCTTTTCCGTGAGAAAAGTTGCTCTTGTGTTAAAATTATTAACAAATAAGTACTATTTTACTTTCGAGTAAAAATTGAATGGAGAGAGCCAAATGTCTGAATTTCCGATCATCCAATTACTTGATATCGTAAACAAAGAACCAACAGTCAGTGACCACGTTATGGGTGTAGAAGCCATTGAACTTTATCAAGAGCTCACCGTATATTATCGCTCTGCTTTAGACGAAGTAGAAACAAAATTGTTGATTATTGATCGTGAGTTAGGAAGCAATAGTCACAGCGGTCGAAAAAATAGTATTCACCAAATTCAGAAAAGAATCAAAAGATTTAAAAGTGTCGTCAATAAATTGCACAAAAAACAGCTGAACTATTCCAAGGAGATCATTATTGATTCAATTCAAGATTTTGCTGGTTTACGAGTGATTTGTTCTTACCGCGATGATATTTATGCCATCATCGATTCGCTGCGGCGACATCCAGATATCAAGATTCTAAAAACCAAAGACTATTTAGAAAATCCTAAACCCAGCGGCTATCGCAGCGTTCATGTCGTAATTGAAGTACCTGTATATTTTCTCGAAGACACAAAACAAATCAAAGTTGAAATTCAGTTTCGAACCATCGCAATGGATTTCTGGGCAAGTCTAGAGCATAGCTTGCGGTACAAAAATGATTTAGAAAATCCTGCAATTTCAGAGAAATTACAAAAAATTGCGGAGGACATGGATCATATCGAAAATGATATGCTGGCGATTCGTAAAGAAATCGAAGCTCTTAGTGAGCATACTGAGGATACTGAATCTTGAAGAACGAGTAGGAACAAGCAGTTGAAGTACACAAAAATTTTCCAAGCATAAGACAGGATCAATTCAAGAAAAGAGGAAAAATGATGGTATTTTCTACACTCTTCGTATTGTATAGCAGTTTATTAGGTTTCGTAGTCGGAATACTGGCTGCTGTTTTTTTGTTAGTGACAAACGTTTTGATCGATTTTGTTTGGGTCGATATCCCGGGGATGGTTTCCATTCCTTTCTATCCACTAGTTGTTGGCATAGTAGGAGGAATTTTAGTAGGTCTCATTCAAAAAAGAATAGGGCAATACCCTACAACGATCGAAGAAACTTTAGGGGAATTTAAAAGAAAAGGCCGCGTCACTTACAAAAATCACTTACTTAAAAATGGTTTATCTGCGATTATCGTGCTGATGTTTGGTGCAAGTTTAGGACCCGAGGCCGCTCTAGCCGGAATCGTTGGCGGATTGATCACTTGGATAGGTGATCATTTAAAGATGACTTTTGAACACAGAGAAGAATTAGTAAAAGTCAGTATCGGAACTATGTTGTCCACTATTTTCCGAGCTCCTTTTGTCGGTGTCAGTGAAGTTTTCGAAGAACATGACTCGCTTCAATTGAAAACGAAAGGAAGAAAAATTTTCTTATACGCCCTTAGTACTCTCTTTGGGATTGCAGGTTTTCTTTTCATTGAGCAATTCTCTCCAGAAGAAAGTGTCTTCTCTTTGCATTTCCCACAAACGATTGATTGGGCATGGCAAACGATTCTGCTGATGCCTGTTGGTTGGTTGCTAGGTGCTGTATTTGGTTTTCTGTTTTTAAAAATCGAACAATTGACGAATCAGTTAGCCAAAAAAATAAATAGCCCGATCATTCCAGCAATAATCGCTGGGATTGCCATTGGTTTATTTGCTCTATGGTCTCCTTATTTCATCTTTTCTGGTGAACATCAGTTGCTGCCTCTATCGAAAGAAGCCTTAGGATTTTCCTTTTTCAGCTTACTGTTGTTAGGAGTGGGGAAAGCCTTTTTGACCAATTTTTGTTTTGCCTTTGGTTGGAGAGGCGGAAAAATCTTTCCTGCTATTTTCTCCAGCACTGCGATTGGGTTTGCTTTAGTGCACCTATTTCCTTACACACCCGGCCTGATTGTAGGGATCGTTGTTGCATCCAGTGTAACGATCATTCTCGGGCAACCATTCATCAGTGCTGCACTGCTGCTTTTACTGTTTCCCGTTCAATTTTTCCCAGCTATTGTTATCAGCAGTTTCGGAATAAATAAATTACGAGATTTTCTCAAAAGCAAATCAGTCCGCACCTAACCGCTGACACTCTTACTTGATAGCTACTTCCTATCGTTGTTGAATGTCATTATTTTTAGACATTAAAAAAGAATTTTTGAGAGAAGTTTTTCTACCAGCTGACTCCCAAATGAAGATAAAATCGTTCCTGTCTCCAGCAGATTCTCGTTGGTATACGTCAAAGAAGCACAGAAGTAACTTTCTGTGCTTCTTTTGGCTTGTTTTGATTCCTCACTTTGCACGTTCTTTCGTGACGTTTGATTCGTCAATCATCATCTTTTACTGACTGGAATCCATAGCTCGCTTTTGCAATCGGGTTTAGTCAAATCAGGACTTTCATGCCACAAAAGTTCGGGTCCTCCAGTTAATTGATAATCAGACATTGCCAGCCA
Organism: Enterococcus sp. 125944; assembly: GCF_051909435.1. Classification (NCBI taxonomy): domain Bacteria; kingdom Bacillati; phylum Bacillota; class Bacilli; order Lactobacillales; family Enterococcaceae; genus Enterococcus; species Enterococcus sp. 125944. Next base: position 39,289 of record NZ_JBQASY010000023.1, read on the forward strand.
TTCGCTGTAAATACGCGCCCAAGTTTCTTGAACTGCTTCTGGAAATGGTCCTACTACTGTAAAGACTGCCCAATCAGATTCTTCCACTTGTAACACATCATAAGGTTCTGATGCTTTTTGGGTAGTTGCTACACCGACATACTGATCAAGCGCTGTTCCTTCCACTTCTCGTTCGACAAAATTTGCCGACACACTGATAATTCCTCGCGGCTGGATATTTGCCAGATTTTTGAGTTCCATAATGCGCTCTGGCGTCAGCTTTTCATACAATGATGTCATTTGCGGATTTTCTCCCTGATACTGCAGCGTGATCCGTTTTTTGAAACCGACGATTTGAAAAGGTTCATTGTGTACGATCCGATAGTCCATTTTGTTACCTCCTTTGATTGTCAGCTGGAAAGTCATTGGTGGAAATGCTTTTAGAATAACATCCAGCTGTTTTGCTTGTGAGGGAGAAATGCCATGCATCCCACGAAAGGCTTTGCTAAAAGCATCCGACGAATCATAGCCAAGTAACGTTGCAGTGTCGATTACTTTCGCTCCTTGTTTCAACAAGTCTCCTGCCAAAACCAATTTCCTGCATCGTAAATATTCGCTTAAAGACATACCCGCCAAATAGGAAAATACCCACCGAAAATGATATTCCGAACAACCAGCTAATTTAGCCATGTGTGTAAAATCAATTTCTTCTAACAAGTTTTCTTCTAGATAGGCCATTGCCTGATTCATATTCTCTAAAGGATTCATTCATCTTCTCTCCCATCTCCTACACAATAACAAAGTTCAAAGAACGTCACCCGGTATTATCGTTGCATGTTTTATCGGTTTTAGTCAAAAGTATTTTTTGATGCCCCAAGTATAGCATAGAACAAGAAATTCCTTTAAATGCATGAACGTTCTCTATGTTTTAAAAAGTGTATTTGTAAATAGATCTATTTTTTTGAGCTGTCGATGTACTGATTCCTAAAGACTACCGCACACAAAAATACCAAAACAAGAAGATAGGCTCCTTGTTTTGGTATTTAGTCGTTTACTCATCGATCTTTCTTAATGAACAATCCTTGTCTCCACTTAAGAATCGACATCTCGTAATCAAAAAGAACTGCTACCTTTTATTTTCGTCTTTTTATTAAATAGAATCCAATAAAGCTGACTAATCCAATTCCTATAAGGTTTAAATAACTTTTTGATACGTCATTGGTTTGTGGTAATTTTGCTTTTGATTCTGAATCTTTTTGATAATTTGTATTTTCTTTCTTAGATGTTGATGTCTTGTTTTTTTGCTCTGAAGTGGATGCTTTTGCTGGAGAAGCATCTTTTGTATATACATATGTGATGGTTTGCGGCTCTTTCCCTAGCTTTCCGATCCGATTTTCTGGTAATTGGCTCTCATCTAGATGATAACCATTGATCGACAACTGATATTCTTTCGTAGTAGCATCATAGTGATCACCGATATTTCCTTGAATGGTTTTCGCTGCATGAATTTCTTTGCCGTCTTTGTCAACATAGACAACTGTCACAGCTGCCGCTCTTTCTGAATCTTTGCCTTTATCCGAATTCTTCGTATACACATATGTCACAGTTTGCGCTTGATCACTCATTACCCCAATGCCATTATTTGGCAACTGTTTCGTGTCTAATGTATAACCACTGATCGTTAGTTTGTATACATCTGTCGTAGCGTCATAGTCATCTCCAACATTTCCTGAAATGACTTGTGATGCGTGGATCTCATTTCCATCTGTGTCCACGTATTTCACCGTCACATCTGCGGCTTTTACAGGGTCTTTCGCATATACATAGGTCACGGTTTGCGCTTGGTCACTCATTGTTCCAGTGCTATTAGTTGGTAATTGTTTCGTGTCTAATGTATAACCACTGATCGTTAGTTTGTAT
>NZ_JBQASY010000024.1:0-40051 GCF_051909435.1 Enterococcus sp. 125944
TCTTCGGGTTTTCGGTCTGTACTGAAATCAAGGTATTATTGGGAATCCCAGCTTAAATCATAGATACCGTAAGGGATTTTATTCTTTATTTAAAACTTTGCAACAGAACCGTGGAACGTTTCTCACGTCTGATTATGGAATATGGATATTGGCCAGGCAAGGGAAAGGTTTTTATATTCAAATTATCGAAATGGGCGCAGAGTATAAGGAGAATTTCACCAATTCAACTTTGCTTTCCCTGGCGTTCATTGTATATTTAGATGAAAGCGTATTTAGGAGGTAGATCGAATGGAAAATAAAGGAACCTCAGTCAGAAGTCTTTTGTTGCGCTATTTAAATAATCAGAAAAAACAAGACAATAATTACTTTATTGCACAGGCGATTCTAAGAAGTTTTTCGAAAATCCCTAAGATGACCATTTATGAACTCGCAGAAGAATGTTTTGTGTCGACTGCAGCGATTTCGCGATTCACTCGAATTTTGGCTTTTTCGTCTTATACGGAATTCAAACAAGCGGTTGAAAAAGAGATCGATATCGTCAGCGATTATTCCAAAAAAGTGATCCAGCCCGTGGAACAATGGGAGGAATTTCTGGACGAATTCACCTCAAATCTTTTGATCAATTTGAGGTACGCCAAAGAACAGCTCTCGGTTTCAGAAATTGAAACAGTGGTCTCTGCGATTCATGAAACAGAAAATGTTGCTTTGTTTGGCTTAGAATTTGCTGCTTTTATGGGACAGCATTTGCAAAGCAAATTAGCAAGCATGGATAAAATTATTCGGATTGGTTTTACAGTGGAAGAACAATTAAAAATTGTGGAAGAAAGCTCGCCAGATAGCTTGGTTTTGATTTTTTCGATGGAGGGTGGTTTCTTTTACTTTAGTGAAAAAGTGATTGCAGCCTTGAAGAAAAAGGGAATCAAAATTATCGTCTTTACGTTTAAGCATTCTCCAATCATTGAACGAAGTGCAGACCAAATTATCCTCTGTGGAGAGATCAACGAAAACACCGAAGGACGGATTGCTATTCTATACATGATGGAGTTACTGATTTATATGTATATGAAAAAGTTCTATTTGCCTCAATAGTTTCATATTTTGAAACAAGACCTTTGTGTTTGAAACCAGAGGTCTTGTTTTGTTGTCGTTAGAATTAATTCTGAATGGTATCGTTTTCTTATAAGGGAAAGGTGGAAGGAACAATGGTTAAAAAAGATTTTTATTGGGGGGCATCAACCTCAGCATTTCAAGTAGAAGGAGGCTTTGGTGAAGGTGGAAAAGGGATTGCAACAACAGATGTGCGTCACGTACCGGAGGGAATTGCTGATTCAAAAGTAGCATCAGATCAGTATCATCATCTATTAGAAGATGTTGAGTTAATGGATGAACTAGGAATTAATCTCTATCGTTTTTCCTTTAATTGGACTCGAATCATGGGGGATGGATATCAGGTCAATCAAGAAGGAATCGAATTTTACAATCAGTTGATTGACGCTTGTCTTGAAAAAGGAATCACCCCTTTTCCAACGTTATACCATTTTGAAATGCCACAAGCTTTTGTGGAGGATTTTGGTGGTTGGCGTTCCCGAAAATGTATTGATCTCTTTGTCAAATATGCTGAAGTCTGTTTTGAAAACTTTGGAGATAGAGTCAAACTTTGGGGAACGATTAACGAGCAATTGATTGCGACTGCTGCTTCAGATTTGAATGGGAATCACGAGTCTGATCCTAATAAAAAAATGAAACAAATGTATCAAATGAGCTATCACATGTCTCTTGCAGAAAAAAAAGCAATTGCCCGTTTTAGAGAGATTGTTAAGAATGGTAAGATTGGTCCAGTTTGTTCGATGCAAGTGGTGTATCCAGAAACTCCGGCACCAGCTGATATTTTGGCATCAAAAAATGCTGAAGACTTTCTGCAAAATTGTTTTCTTGATATGTCTGTTTTGGGACGCTATCCTAAAAGTTATCAGCATTACTTAACAAAAAAAGGCTGGTTTCCGGAAACTAAACCGGATGATGATGAGATTCTTCGCCAAAATAAGCCTGATTTAATCGGTATCAATTACTACGCAAGTACCTGCATCCGATCATTAAAGCCAAAAGAAGATACGAGTAAGTTGCCACCCTTTTACCGCAACGAATTATTTACATTAGGTACAAATACCTATCTGGAGAAGACGAAATGGATGGAATTTGGAATTGATCCTGAAGGGCTATATATCGGGATGAGAGATGTCTATGAACGTTATGGTTTGCCAATGATTGTCACTGAAAATGGCCTAGCTTATTCTGATGTTCTTGAAGATGGAAAGATTCATGATGATTATAGAATTGATTATTTAGAAAATCATATCGCACAATGTGAACGCTTCATTGAGGAAGGATATCCTTTATTGGGATATAGTCCGTGGTCTTTATTAGATCTCGTTAGTTCACATCAGGGCTTTAAAAAACGTTATGGTCTTATTTATGTGGATAGAACAGATACTGATTTGAAAGAATGCAGTAGAATTCCAAAAGACAGTTTCTATTGGTACAAAAAGAGAATCTTTAACCAATAAGTTGACATGATAGATATGGAAAATGAAAATTGTTTTGCAAACTGGCTCTGGGTAGATTGGTTTAGTAAAAAAATTCGGATGACTCCAATTTTCTTACTTAAGGTAGAAAAAGTAAAAGTTTTATTTACAAGAGATTTGGTAAAGGAAGGAATGGAATAAATGACAAAATTTATTGCTAGATTAACAGCTGTATCTGAGAAAATTGCTAACAATACCTTGTTGCAGATTATAACTGGTGCTTTTATGATGATGCTACCAATTACTATGACAGGAGGATTTGCAGGACTTTTTAATGGTATTTCCTATGAACCATATCAAAAAATTTTAACTTCATTTGGTATTAAGCCAATATTGTCAGTAATTTACCAGTGGACATCTGGTACGATTGGTTTGTATCTTGCATTTTTCGTTGCCTATTCATTTGCACAGAAAAAAGATATTTCCAGTTCAAAGCTTATTGTAGGGATTACTTCATTTATTTGTTTTTTTATCATTACACCATACACAGTACCGTCAGAACCAGTTGCAACGAGTTCTTTACCGCTTAATTGGTTAGGTAGTTCTGGTATGTTCAGCTCGTTTCTTGTCGCTTTCATTGTAGGTTCAATTTTCGTTTTGTGTAAAAAATACCATTTGGGAATTAAGTTACCGGATCAGGTTCCAGCATATATTGCCGAACAATTTACGGCGTTAATTCCAGTTATTCTTTCCACAATTGTATTCGGGTTAATTAGTTATAGTTTTTCAATCACCTCATTTGGCTCATTTCATCAGTTTGTCTACACATTAATTGGAACACCTCTGAATGCTTTAGGATCTAATATTTGGGGGCTTTGGATTCTCCAAATTATCATGTATGGTCTATGGTTTTTTGGTATTCATGGAGGAATGACAATTGGTCCCGTTCTTATGACATTGTTTATGCAACTACAATTGGAAAATTTGACAGCGTATCAAGCAGGAAAACCGTTGCCTCATATGTTTATTGGAGATACTCTCAGTTTTGGTACTGGATCTCTCCCATTGTTAGTAGCTATCTTGATTTTTGCTAAATCAGAAGTGAATCGTTCAATTGGGAAACTTAGTTTAGTACCAGCTATTTTCGGAGTTGATGAACCAGCATACTTTGGAATCCCCATGATTTTAAATCCAATCTTTTTCATTCCTTGGGTTCTCATCGCGCCAACATTATCTGTAATTGGAACGCATTTCTTAAAAGTAGTTGGTCTTCTAGGATATAGTACAGGAGCAGGTGGACAAAATACTGCGAGTTTACCATTTTTTATTGGAAATTGGGTAAATTACGGACTTCAAGGCTTAATCTGGGGTTTCATATTATTTGTAATTGTCACTATCTCTTATATTCCATTTGTGAAAGCTTACGATAAACAGAAATTTGATGAAGAAAACTCAAAAACTACAAAATAAGGTGGAGAAAAATGAAACTTTTGATTCAAAGTGATGACTTTGGGATAACTCGAGCTGTTTCACAGGGCTGTATTTTTGGAATTCAAAATGGTGTCATAAAAAATACAGGAATGTTTACCAACATGCCATGGATTGAAGAATGTGTGTTTTTGTTGAAGCCATATATAAATGATATTGCTTTTGGTATTGACTTAAACTTGTCAACTGGATCTTCTTTATTATCGCATTCTGTTATCCCAAATTTAACAAAATTAAACGGTCAATTTTTAACAAGCTATGAAAATCGTCAGTTAGATTGTGAGGAAAATGGGTTTGATCACTTAGCAGATTTTAGTGGGCAAGTATATGATGAATTTAAAGCGCAAATTGAAAAATACATTCAGTTAGTGGGAAAAAAGCCAGACTATATTCACAACCATGCGTATGGTACAGCAACTATCGATACAGTAACAAAAAGACTAGCTAAGGAGTATGATGTCATTTGCACATTGCAATTGATGGAAAAAAATGTGGTGAAGCAAGCTGGAATGGGATGGTATATGCCCGGTGATGCCCAAAGCCAATTGAGCGGAAATCTCACAAACTATATTATTGAAGATAAAGGTAAACTAATCGGCTCAGAATATGGGTATCTAATTTCTCATTGTGGTTATCTAGATGCTGAAATTTTTCAGCTCTCAAGTTTCAATACTTGCCGAGCTATGGACTTACAAGCGTTAACCAGCAATGATGTTAAAGAGTGGATTGAAAATAATCAAATTGAGTTGATTACTTTTAAAGAATTGCCAGATAGTTGGAAGAAATGAGGCTTTGATATTTTCTTATCTATGGAAATATTTATATGATAAAATCTCATTTTTTAATAAAAATCTTGAGTAACTGAGGTTGCGAGAAGAATTCTATCAAGGAAAAATCAGGTTTTATATAATAGATTTCAATAGGAAGCAAGCTGATGATTTGGTGACTTTAGATTTTAAAATAAAAAAAGGAGAACATTATGATTGAACTAGATAAAAGTCCGTACAATTTAACAGTACAACAAATTCAGAAAATACAAAGATTAATTGCCAGTATGAGTAACGAAGCAAAAATTGGTCAGCTTTTTTTCGTGATTGGACAATCAGGTTCTGTAAAGGAATTGACGGCTTTTATTAAGAAATACCAACCGGGAGGAATGATGTATCGCCCCGACAATGCTGAAAAGCTGAAGGATCAGCTAAGAGCAGTCCAAGATGCCAGCACGATACCGTTGTTTCTTTCCGCAAATTTAGAGCCAGGTGGGAATGGTATTCTTACGGAAGGGACATGGGTCGGTAATCCTATGCAGATCGCCGCTACAGATTGCACCGAAAATGCCTATTACTTAGGAAAAATTGCTGGGCTGGAAGCGGCTCGAATTGGTATTAATATGGCTTTTTCACCGATTGTCGATATTGATTATAACTTCAAGAACCCAATCACGAATACTCGCACATTTGGAAGTGATCAAAAACGAATTATTCGCATGGCTCAAGCGCAGATAGACGGTTTTTCTGAGAGTAACATCATTCCAGTGATCAAGCATTTTCCTGGGGATGGTGTTGATGAAAGGGATCAACATTTACTGAGTTCGATCAATTCACTCTCCGCGAATGAGTGGATGGAATCGTATGGGACTATTTATCGACAGTTTATTGAAAAAAACGTCAGCTGTATCATGGTGGGACACATTTATCAGCCTGCGTGGGAGCGAAAACTTTCACCAACGATCAAAGAAACCGAATTGATGCCTGCTTCTTGCTCGAAACTTCTAGTTAACGGGTTACTAAGAGATACACTGGGCTTCAATGGTTTGGCTATCACTGATGCAACACCAATGGTCGGTTACACGACGATCATGCCTCATAGAGAGCGACTCGTTGCTTCAATCAATGCAGGAATCGATATGTTGCTTTTTAATAAAAATATTGATGAAGATTATGAAGTGATCGCATCTGCTGTAAAAGAGGGAAGCATTCGTATGGAACGTTTGGATGAAGCAGTCGCACGAATTTTAGCAGTCAAGATGTACCATGGTTTATTTACTGAAGTAAGGGAAGAGACAGTCAATAGTACTCCTAAAAGTGTCATCGATCGTACTGAATATCAGTGGGTAACGAAAAAAATTGCTGATGAGTCGATTACATTGGTCAAAGACAGAGAAAAACACTTACCACTCACCCCACAACGATACCCTCGAATCCGACTCGTTATTTTGGGTGATTCTGACGACGGTGGATTTAAAGAGGGAGGACGAGTCGGTCCGCTTTTTAAAGCTGGATTAGAAGCTGCTGGATTTGAAGTCAATCTTTTCGATAATCAACAATTGGATTTCCAAGAGGTTTTCGAGGCAGGGGTTGAGGATCTTAGAAATAAATTTGATTTGGCATTGTATGTTGCTAATGTTGAGACCGCCAGCAATCAGACAACAGTTCGTTTGGATTGGAATCATTTGATGGCCGCAAATGCTCCCTGGTATGAAAAGGATCTCCCTACCATTTTTGTTTCTACTGCCAATCCCTATCACCTATTTGACATCCCTTATGTTTCAACTTTTATCAATGCGTATACAGGAAATCCAGAAACAGTGGAGGCTGTAATCCAGAAATTGCTAGGGAAAGAACCGTTTAAAGGTAAGAGCCCGATCGATCCATTTTGTGGGGACTTTTTAGCTAGAGCAAAATAACTTTTATAATAAGGCGGAGAAAAAATGAGACAAAATCGATTACTGAATGATGGCTGGCAATTTCACTTAGGTGAGATAGAAGAGCCAATGAAAACAGTCAGAAAAGCCGCAGCTATCGGTGGCTTGGCAGCTCCGCTTGAAAATGAAGCGGGGGATACTGTTTTGATAGGTGCTGGTGGAGAACATTTTCTACGGCTGATTGCTCAAGGTGATCGTGAAAAAGGCTTGAGAATGTTGGTGAACACTGCTTTGGAAAGTGAACTTGACGAAGATTGGGTATCTGTTGATCTCCCTCATGATTGGAAAAATGAACTTCCGTATGTTAATGATCCCGATTTACTGATGAGTGGATCAAAGCCAGATGGCATTGCCTATTACCGTAAGACTTTTGCGTTAACTCCAGATGAAGTGAACGAAAAGCAAGTGACTCTCCACTTTATGGGCGTCATGCGTATGGCATCTGTCTGGTTTAATGGTGTATTTCTAGGTGATCATTACAGTGGATACTCTGATTTTTCTTTTGATGTCTCTGAACTGATACGCATCGGCTCAGAGGGAGTGAATGTGGTGTTGATCAAAGTGGATACGACGAAAGGCGCGGAAGGCTGGTGGTATGAGGGAGCAGGTATATATAAGGATGTATATTTAGAAATAAAACCAAAGCTTCAGATTGTGGCAGAAGCATCGTTTATCGAAACAACTGAAATAAACCAGCAGGAAGCGCTCCTTAAAATCACCATTGGTCTTGCTAACCATCATTTTGAGAAAAAACAAAAGATAACGATCAAAAGTCAGGTGGCTGATCAACAAAATATCCATGAGTGTAACGTAGATCCTTTGGCGACAACAGAATGGAGTTATTGCCAAAAAATCTGCGCGCCTCAGCTATGGTCTCTCGAGAATCCACATCTATACCAAGCTACTTTTCAACTATTTGATGGCGAGAACCAAATCGATGACTATCAGCTTTGTTTTGGTATTAGGACAGTCGCATATACTACGAAAGGTTTTCTGCTTAATGGGGAACGTAAAGAATTAAGAGGGGTCTGTGAGCATCAAGACTTTGGTGGTCTAGGTGTCGCATTACCAAAAGATATTTTACGGTATAAGCTGTTGAAAATGAAAGAAATGGGGGTAAACGCCTATCGCAGTGCACATCACTTTGCTTCCAAAGATCTCCTTGAATTATGTGATGAATTAGGTATCATCGTTATGAACGAGAACCGCATCTTGGAATCTAGTGAGTGGCGGACAAATGAGCTGGTAAAAATGGTGAAGCAAACACGTAATCATCCTTCTCTTTGTTTTTGGTCCCTTTGTAATGAAGAGGTGATTGGTCATACGCCGCTTGCTTACCGAATTGCACAAAAATTAGCAGCTGTGATCCGAACCCATACTTCGCAAAGTCTCATTGTTTCAGCGGAATTACTTAATCCTGCTGGTCAGGTGGATGCTTCTTATATGCGTATTTTTGATGTGAACGGGGTCAATTATCCTGAGTCTGCTGTAAATGGGACAGGTTTAGTTGCTGTAAAGGAAAAGTATCCGCTATTTTCATATCTTAGTACGGAAAGTGCTTCTTACTTTTCGACAAGAGGGGTCTATCAAGACAACAGCGAAAAATGTCATACTTCAAACTTTGGTTCTCTTTATTCTATGGTCTTACCTGGGAAACGAAAGCCTGAAGAGCCAGGAACCGGTGGTACGGCTAAACCGAAAGAAGTACTGCGTTACTTAGAAGAACATGCCTATATGGGAGGTGTCTTCTTGTGGACATTTATGGATTACTACGGTGAGCCAGCACCGTTTCACTGGCCTGGAATCAGTTCTCAATTTGGAATTACAGATACGGTCGGATTTGAAAAGGATTCTTTTTATTATTATCAATCAAGGTGGACTGAAACACCAATGGTTCATGTGTTTCCTCACTGGAACAAAGAAGGGTTAACAATTGACCAAGGGGTTACGGAGGTGAGGACTTTTTCTAATTGTCATACTGTTGAGTTGTTTCTGAACGGGAAGAGTTTTGGAAAGAAAAAAAATGATAAAGATGGCCTATCTTGGCATATTCCTTATGAACCAGGTTGTTTAAAAGCCATTGGTGTCAAAGAGGAACAAACAATTGAAGCAACTCGAAAAACAAGCGGTCCGACTGATTCTGTCACAGTTAAAGAACGATTCTGTGGAGCGGACTACTCTCTATTTGAGATCCAAGGAATCGATTCAGAAGGGATCGAGGTGCCAACTGCAGACGAACTTGTAGCGGTTTTGGTAAAAAATGGAACAATCCTCGGACTTGCTAATGGCGATCCCGCAGATCTAGACGGGTATAATTGCCAAGAGAAAAAACTTTTTTCAGGAAAATTAATGGCAATCATAAAAAAAGAACCAGGAAAAGTACCGCTTATCCAAGCAGCACTAAAAAAAGGAAAATAGCATTATAAAAATGTAAGTAATTTGAAAAAGTCAATGTTAGATGGTGACTTTGACGAAGGAACCATTACTATTTCTAGTGGAATAGAGTTTATTAAGTAAATTAAGAGTTGTAGTGATATATATAAGAATTAATGGGCGACGTTAGAAGCAGAAATTATAATTGAAATTTAGGAGAGCAAGTGGGTATAGACGATAAGTCTATTGATAACAAGTTACAAAAGGTGTTCAGAAAATGATGATATGCTCCCTATGGTTCTGTTGCAAAGTTTTAAATAAAGAATAAAATCCCTTACGGTATCTATGATTTAAGCTGGGATTCCCAATAATACCTTGATTTCAGTACAGACCGAAAACCCGAAGAGAGTGCCTTCTTTTCGGGTTTTCTTATATAATCCTAGAATGGCTTCCATGCCTTTAATCGTGGTAGAGGCAGTGCGTAAACTTCGATAGAATTTATTGCGTCTCTTTACTGGACGATGGTCTTGTTCAATCAAATTATTCAGGTATTTAATGGTACGATGTTCTGTCCCTTGATAAAAGCCGTATTCTTTTAGTTTCTTAAAGGCACTTGTAATAGAGGGGGCTTTATCTGTGACTACAACCTTCGGTTCATCAAACTGCTTCACTAACCGCTTAAGAAAAGCATAGGCTGCTTGTGTGTCCCGTTTTTTACGTAACCAAATATCCAAGGTTAAACCATCTGCATCGATGGCTCGATACAAATAATGCCATTTTCCTTTAATTTTGATGTACGTTTCATCCATTTTCCATGAATAAAAGGATTTTTTATTTTTCTTTTTCCAAATTTGATAAAGTAGTTTGCCATATTCTTGCACCCAACGATAAATCGTTGTATGAGAAACGTTAATGCCACGATCATATAAGATTTCTTGAACTTCACGATAGCTAAGGTTATAACGAAGATAGTAGCCCACGGCTACAATAATCACATCCTGCTGAATTTGCTTTCCTTTAAAATGATTCATCGTCATTCCTCCTGCTATCTTTTTCTATTATTCTACCTTATTTGATAGTAGATTTAAAACTTTGCAACAGAACCAAAAAAGGCTGCAGTCTTTCGGAAGAAATGAATTAGAAGTGAAAAAGAAAGAAAGTTTATTGAAAAAAGTGATCGGGCAATTAGAAGATCCAATGATTATCGTACTATTGATCGCTGCTTTTCTTTCTTATGTTTCCAGCGGTTTTGAAGACTGGATCGATTCCGTCATTATTTTGTTGATCGTCGTGATCAATGCCATCATTTCGATCTCACAAGAAAACAATGCCAATAAATCCTTGGAAGCATTACAAAAAATGTCAGCCCCGTTGGCTAAAGTGATTCGCAATGGGAAACTGGAACATGTTGAAACAGCTACTCTTGTTCCGGGAGATATCATTGAATTAGAAGCTGGCGATTTAGTACCAGCGGATGTGCGGATCTTGTCAGCAGCCAATCTAAAAGCAGATGAATCTGCCATGACAGGTGAATCAGTTCCTGTGAACAAAAAAGCACTAGAAGCATTGCCTGAAGATACTGTTTTAGCTGATCGCAAGAACATGCTGATTTCCTCCACAGTGATCACTAATGGGCGTGCAACTTGTGTCGTTACTAGTACCGGGATGAAAACGGAAGTTGGCCGTATTGCGAACATGTTGATCTCTGAAGATGACAATACGACACCGCTACAACGAAAAATGGCAGAAATCTCAAAATTGTTATCGATTATCTGTTTAGGGATCTGTGTCCTGATGTTTATCGTAGGTCTTTTATACAGTCGGCCAATTCTTGAAATCTTCATGATGGCTGTTTCCCTTGGGGTAGCGGCTATTCCCGAAGGACTGGCGGCCATCGTTACGATTGTTCTGGCATTAGGTGTCCAACGATTGGTGAAACGTCATGCCATCGTGAAGAAGCTACCTGCAGTCGAAACTTTGGGGGCTGCTTCAGTGATCTGCAGTGATAAAACGGGTACAATGACGCAAAACAAAATGACCGTAGTTGAAACCTTCGTTCATGGATCGGCAACCCCGCAGCAACTATTGGTCATCGGAGCATTGTGTAATGATTCTAAGTTAACGGTCAATGGCAGTGAGTTCCAAGTGACCGGCGACCCGACAGAAATCGCATTTGTCAGCAAAGCGTACGAAGAAAATTTAGACAAAAATGAGTTAGAAGCAAACATGCCTCGTGTGGCTGAGATTCCTTTTGATTCGGAACGCAAATTGATGAGCACGATCCATAAAACCGAACAAGGCTATCGCGTCATGGTCAAAGGAGCACCTGATGTTTTGCTGAAACGCTGTAGGGTTGATGAAGCAGAAGCTCAAAAAATTGCTGCTAAAAATGCTGATATGGCATCAAATGCCTTGCGCGTTCTAGGTGTTGCATATAAAGACATTACTGAAGTGCCCGAAGAGCTGACTTCAGAAGACATCGAGAACCATTTGACATTTGTCGGGTTAGTCGGAATGATCGATCCTCCCCGTCAAGAAGTCAAAGAAGCGGTGGCTCAATGTTACGATGCAGGGATTCGCCCCGTCATGATCACTGGTGACCACAAATTGACTGCGGTTGCAATCGCCAAAGAATTGACTATTTTCCGCTCTGGAAATCTAGCCATGACAGGTTCAGAACTGGACATGATGCCGCAAGAAATATTGGAAGAAGTAGAAAAGTATTCTGTCTATGCGCGAGTTTCGCCTGAACATAAAATGCGGATCGTTAAGGCTTGGCAGGCAAAAGGCATGGTCGTCGCCATGACAGGTGATGGTGTCAATGATGCGCCTGCCTTGAAAGTAGCCGATATTGGTTGTGCGATGGGAATCACCGGGACGGATGTGGCTAAAGGGGCAGCGGATATGATCTTGACGGATGATAACTTTGCCACGATCGTCCATGCGGTCGAACAAGGAAGAGGGATCTTCTCCAATATCAAGAAATCGATTCAGTATTTATTGAGTTGTAATATCGGTGAAATCATCACGATTTTCGTTGCAACTGCATTGAATTTCCATCAGATGCCATTAGTTGCGATCCAACTCCTCTGGTTGAACCTAGTCACTGATTCACTACCTGCATTGGCTTTAGGAATGGAACCAGTTGAGCCAGGCGTGATGAAACAAAAACCTCGCGATTCCCGGAAAAGCATTTTTGCTGATGGCTTTGCTGCAAGTATAATCTTTTACGGCGTTTTGGTAGGAGCAATCACGTTGGCAGCTTATTGGTTAGGGGAATACGTCTTGTCAGATCCAACCGTTGCTGACGGCACAGCAAATACGATGGCATTTGCTACACTTGTCTTTGGGGAATTGACTCGTGCGTTTGCTGTCCGCAGCGAAACACGTTCTATTTTCAGCATTGGTGTCTTCTCCAACAGTGCGATGAATAAAGCCTTTCTAGTCAGCTTAGCTTTGCAGTTGGCGGTCTTGTTCATTCCATTCTTGCAAGAAATTTTCAAAGTTTGACAGGAATTGAATGGGTGATCGTGATTCTGCTCTCATTAGTCCCACTGATTGTTAGTGAATTGACCAAAGCTTTTCGCAGCAAAGAAGCGAAAGTTTTAGAAGGCAAACTTTCAATGTAAAAAAGATCTTCACTGATTTATCGGCATTTTCCTTCAAGTCATATACCTGTGTAACGATCAGGTATATGACTTTATTCGTAATTTCAAGCAATAATTGATAAAATGACTTACAAATGAGCGGGCTATTGCTCTAGACCAGAAGGAGTGTGCATAAAAGATGGAGTTAATGGAATACCGAGAGGAATACAAAGAAGCTGTTACCAATTATTTTCTGACTGACGAAATGACCTATTTCACAGGGACGCCACAAGAGAATATTGCACTTTCCCAAAAGAATCCCCAGCATCATCCGATCTTGGCTTTTTCCCAACAGAAACTGGTCACTTTTTTTGTTTTGGATGCAGGACCCCAAAAAGCAGACTATACGGATGAAAATGACGCTCTTTTGTTGCGGAGTTTCTCTACTGATGCGAGATTTCTAAGGAGGGGATATGCAAAAGAAGCATTGCGATTATTGCCTGATTTTGTAAAAACTCATTTTCCAGCAATGAAACAAATTGTTCTAGCAGTCAATAAAAAAAATAGTGCAGCAAAAAAACTGTATTATTCTGTGGGTTTTGTAGATAGTGGTGAAGAGAAAATGGGACCCAAAGGACCGCAGCATCTTTTGGTTTATCCGCTTTAACTTGTTTCTTACTAAATGGGTAATAAAGGAGAAAGGTATTCGCCCTTTTCGATTCGAACCATTCAGTGTCACTATCCGTTCTTTTATCGCGCATTAGAGTTATATATGGAAGCGGAGAAAAAAGTCATTGTTTCGGAGTATCCATTTAGCGAGAAGCAAAAAGGACGCTTGCGAGACCTTGCTGATACTTATGCTTATGAAGTAATCACGATTCGCTTAACGGCTGATTTCGAAGTGTTGTGGGAACGGCGTTACCAGCGAGATCGGGAGCCGGAACGGCATTTGAGCTATATCATGGATCACTATCATTATGGCGATAGTCTAGAAGACCGTTCATTAGGAACCAATCATATTACAAAGGAAGAATTCCGACGAATCATCAATGAACGAAAGTACGCTGAATTTGCTTTGGGAACGCTCTATGAATTTGATGTGACGGATTATCAGCGAGTAGATTATGGTCCATTGCTCGATCAGTTAGTGTACCAGATTCAACACGATGAGTAAGTAAAAATGATCGCTGAAATACTGCCACTGGCTTTTTATCGCTCAAATCATTCAATAATTATCTTCATGTGAAACGCTTATTGTTTTCTTACTACTAGTTTTTTGGTAGGGAGAAGGCAATAAGCTTTTTTCGAGATCTGTTAGGAATTGAAGGGTGAAACGCCCTATTGTCTTTAAAGCTTCTTAGAACCAAAAACTAAAAAAAGCCATATCCAAACGAATTGTTTTAGTTGTTTAAAAATATCTGAAATTAAGAAAAATTCTCATTGAAAATCACCACGGAATCAGCTAGTATTCTAGAGGTAGGTTTTTTAGATAGGAAAGGAGAAGGAAAAATGGAGTTATCAAAAGGTAGGATCATTTGGCTGTCCTTATTGCTTGGCACATTGAGCGCCTATGGCCCTTTACTAATGGATGCTTATTTACCGGCTTTTCCAGTCATTCAAGAAGAATTAGGAATCAGTGCTTCTCTCACACAAATGAGTTTGACCATGTGTCTGATTGGTTTAGCATTAGGTCCATTAGCAATCGGAACACTTAGTGACCGGATTGGGCGCAAGAAACCTCTTGCTATAGGGATTACCGTAGCGATTCTTTGCTGTTTACTTGTTCCCTTCGTGCGAAATATCTGGTTATTCCTAGCTTTGCGTCTCTTGCAAGGAATCGCCAGTTCCGCAGGGATCGTTTTGACCCGTGCGATTGCGAAAGATTTATTTACCGGCGAACGGCTGACGAAGTTTTTTGCGATGCTGATTGCAGTGAACGGTATTTTCCCGATCATTTCCCCACTGCTAGGCAGTGCGATTTTGGCAGTGGCTTCTTGGCAAACGATTTTTCTTTTTTTGGGTGGTTTAGGCATCTTGCTATTGCTTGGTATTCTCTTTGGCTATCAGGAAACATTACAGCCGCAAGAACACATCCATCAGATGGAATCTGGCTGGCGGGCAGTATTGTCTGATCGCATCTTTATGTTACTGGTGCTTATCCAAGGATTTATTTATGGTGCATTGTTTAGTTATATTTCAGGATCCTCTTTCATGTTCCAAAATGTCTATGGGCTCAGTGATCAAATGTATAGCCTATTGTATGGTATCAACGGGATCGGTATCATTGTGACTGCGGAGCTTTCGGGGATTTTATCGCGGCGATTGTCCCTAGTCCAGCAATTAGGCAGCGGATTGGTGATCGGTTTTATTGGCAGTGTACTGGTGATGCTGAGTGGCATCAGAAATTCTATTGCATTAGCGATCATTGGGCTATTTCTGGTCGTGGCGACATTAGGGATCGTCAATTCGGTGGTAACTACATTAGCGATGGATCGGCAAGGTGAACACGCTGGGGTCGCTTCCTCGATCTTAGGGATCGACATGTACAGCATCGGGATCATCTGTACGCCGCTAGTGGGTATCATGGGCAGTCATACCTATCTTCCACTAGCGTTACTGATCTTTTTGTGCGAAATCGGTGCATTAGGCGTCTATCGAGTAATGAAACAAGAAGCGAGACCATGAGTGCGGATGGTCTCGCTTTTTGCTTCTTTTGCTTATTCCTAGTATAATGACTATGTTTTTGTAAGTTGGATCAAAGAAGTGATCCGGTCACTAAGAAATGGAGCGGAAAGCATGACAACAAATTTTTGGGCGGAGTTACCGAAGCCTTTTTTTATTTTAGCACCAATGGAAGATGTGACAGATGTAGTGTTCCGCCATGTTGTGCAGACAGCAGGGGCGCCAGATGTCTTCTTTACGGAATTTACCAATTCAGATAGTTACTGCCATCCAGATGGGATCGAGAGTGTTCGTGGTCGACTGACATTCACAGAAGACGAGCAACCGATCGTCGCCCATATTTGGGGAGACAAGCCGGAATTTTTCCGGCAAATGAGTATTGGAATGGCGGAAATGGGATTTAAAGGGATCGATATCAATATGGGGTGTCCTGTCCCAAATGTTGCCGGTCGCGGCAAAGGCAGCGGCTTGATCTTGCGTCCCGATGTGGCGGCTGAGTTGATTGAAGCGGCAAAAGCAGGTGGGTTGCCAGTCAGCGTCAAAACACGGATCGGCTACACAGAAATGGCTGAGATGGAAGCTTGGATCACTCACTTGTTGCAGCAAGACATTGCCAATCTTTCTGTTCATTTGCGGACCCGCAAAGAGATGAGTAAAGTCCCTGCCCATTGGGATCTGATCCCAGAAGTTCTAGCGATTCGTGATCGAGTGGCACCTCAAACATTGATCACTATCAATGGCGATATTCCAGATCGTCAAGCAGGACTAGCGTTAGCCCAACAGTATGGCGTAGACGGAATCATGATTGGACGGGGCATTTTCAAAAATCCCTATGCCTTTGAGAAAGAACCAAAAGAACACTCATCGGAGGAATTATTAGGGTTGCTGCAATTGCAGCTAGACCTGCAAGACCATTATGCTACGATGGTTCCCCGATCCATTGCCGGATTGCATCGCTTCTTTAAGATTTATGTCAAAGGATTTCCTGGGGCGAGCGATTTGCGCGCACAATTGATGACAACTAAGTCGACAGATGAAGTTCGCAGACTTCTAGCAGAGTTTCATGCTAATAAAGCTGCGGGAACATTGTCTGAAGAAGTATCTGATGCTGCTGAGGAGCACAAATAACTGAGCATTTCTCTCCAAGGAGAGAAATGCTTTTTTTGTATGTAGAAGTAACCTTGACAATAGATAGGTACCTATGTAAAATAGAGAGCAGTCTGTTAAGTAGGTACCTATTTAATTGGTTTTAATGAACAAAAAAGGAGCAATACATATGTCTTACTCAGAGCAAAAGATCGTTGAACGGTTTTTTGAAGTGTATAAATTGAATCGTCGTTATTCTGAAAGAAAATATGGTCCCTTCATGCCTGGGCGGGGACAGTTCAACTGTTTGTTAGTTTTGGACGAGCGCGGCACACTGAATCAGAAAGACTTAGCCGCCTATTTGGCGATCCGCTCGACATCAGCAGGGGAGCTCTTAAAAAAAATGGAGAAAAAAGGCTGGATCAAAAAAGAAACATCTCCGCAAGATAAACGAATCCAGTTGATCTCATTAACGAAAGAAGGAAAAGCTGAAGCTGCTGCGATGAAACAAAAACGCAGCAAAGCACACCAAGATATGCTGACCGATCTAACAGAAGAAGAAAAACAAGCCTTTGGTCGCGGGTTAGAAAAAATTGAAGCTTATTACCAACGCATGGAGGCGGAATCTATTGAACCAACCGAGTAATCTGACAAACCGTAAAAGAACCTTTATTTTTATTAATCTGATTCTTACTTGTATCGCACTAACGATGTTATCCACCGCATTGACCACCGCATTACCGGCCATCGTGGCCGACTTGCAAATTTCTGTGACCACTGGACAGTGGCTGACCAGCGGCTATTCCCTCGCCATGGCTATCGTCATGCCGTTGACCGCTTTTTTGATGAATCGGGTACCTACCAAAAAATTATATCTTTCCGCATTGGTAATCGCTCTTATTGGGATGGTTCTATGTGCGTTAGCACCGAATTTTCCCATTATGATGATGTCTCGTATCCTCCAAGCCATTGGTAATGGTATTTTGATCTCAATGGCTCAAGTGATTCTATTGACGATCTATCCAATGGATCGAATTGGTGCAATCATGGGTTGGTATGGGTTATCGATCACTGCCGCACCAGTGATCGCCCCTACATTAGCTGGAATGATCGTTGATAAATTGAACTGGCATGCCATTTTTTATATTGTCGGTGCCATTGTTTTTGTTTCGTTGATTTGGGCGTTGAATGTCTTTGAAGATGTCTTGGATGTAACGAAGAAAAAATTTGATCTGCTCTCCTTTTTACTCAGCGCTGTGACTTTTGGCGGCTTCACATTAGGATTCGGGAATCTAGGAACCTATGGCTTTGCCAGTCTCCCTGTCTTGGGTGCATTGCTCGTAGGTTTGATTGGCGGCATCTTATTTGCCCACCGCCAAATGAAAGCGGCAGTGCCCTTCTTGGATCTGCGGGTCCTCAAAACGAAAGAGTATGCGCTAAGTGTGTTTGGGAGTATTTTACTCTATCTTGTTTTAATGGGCTCTTCAATGCTGATACCCTTGTATGTACAATCCATTCTTGGAAAATCTGCAACAATCTCAGGGTTGGTGGTATTGCCAGGTTCGTTAGTTTCTGCCTTTTTGAGTCCTATCGCTGGCCGTATCTATGACAAAGTCGGTATCCGCATCATAACGATCATTGGCGGCAGTTCGTTAGTTTTAAGTAATATCGGTATGTTTTTTATTCATATACACACAGGAATTTGGATGGCGGTCTGCCTGAATATTTTACGCTGTGCCGCCACGGGCTGTTTATTGATGCCATTTGTTACCTGGGGCAATAAAAATATCCCGCCAGAATTGACTGCTCATGGTACCGCATTACTGACATCGCTGCGGACGGTCGCCGGCGCCATCGGCACAGCTGTTTTTGTTGGGATCATGAATACGGTCGCCCGCAACAGTCATACATTGACTGGCTCCGCCGCTTTGCTCCACGGCATGAATGTTTCGTTTTTAGTCATGACCGTCGCTTCGGGACTGCTATTGTTCACGGGATTATTTTTGATCAAAGATAGTCGCACAGAAGTTCTGATAGAAGTAGAAAATTAATCAACTAGTCAAATCGCTTCGCTTTTTGCGAAGCGGTTTTTTTTTAATTTTGAATGTTTCTTTCATATGTAAAATCTCTTTTTGAAAAAAATAATCAAAATATTTAATAAAATATTGAAAAAAATAATCAGAAGGTCTATAATGAAGCTGTCACAAAGAGAAAGGCAGTGAATACTATTGAGAACGTTTTACTGGGGCGGTGCAACCGCAGCTAGTCAATATGAAGGTGGATATAAGGATGGGAAAGGGATAGATACACAAGATTGCCGTCCCTATCTTCCTCGAAGTAATAATGCAACAATCCAAACGCGATTGTTGACTCAAGAGGTGATCAATGAAGCAAAAGAATCAGAAACTACCCAATTTTATCCGTTTAGAAAAGGGACGAAAGGATACGAAAACTGGGAGGAAGATCTACAGCTGCTAAGCGAGTTAGGGATTGATTTATATCGTTTCTCGATTAGCTGGTCACGATTATTTCCACTGGGGAATGAAGAGCAACCAAATGAACAAGGTGTGGCATATTATGATTCGATTTTTCGGGAATTAAAGAAGAAAGGAATCAAAATTTTTTTGACAATGAATCATTATGCGGTGCCACTTTATTTGGTGGAAAGCATCGGTGGGTGGAAGAATCGTGAAATGATTGACCATTACCTCTCTTTTGCAGAGTTTGTTTTGTCTCGATGGGGAAATCAAGTGGATTTTTGGTTGCCATTTAATGAAATTAATGCCGGCTTTTTTAGTCCCTATAACGGTACAGGATTAATCAAACCAAGCAATGGTGACTATATCTATCAAGATGTATTTCAAGCACTACATTATCAATTTGTTGCAAATGCAAAAACGATTCAGCTGGCACGAAAAATGGATATTCCTGGAATCTTTGGTTCCATGGTGTCGTGTTTCTGCTATTATCCGTTGACACCAAAACCAGAAGATAATTTGAAATTAGTGAAAGAGGAACAGATTAATCAGTGGTTTTGCAGTGATGTGCTTATGCAAGGGGAATACCCCTATTATATGCATTCTTTTTTTGAGAAAAATTCTGTTGATCTAGATATAACCGCAGAAGATCGCCAGATTCTGAAGGAATATACTTGCGACTTTGTTTCTTTTTCTTATTATTCTTCCAGTGTGGTAACGACCGAGGAAGCAGAAAAAACTGCAGGGAATTTAGTAGTTACAACGAAAAATCCTTACTTAAAAGCAAGTGATTGGGGATGGCAAATTGATCCTATCGGTATGCGAACAACATTAAATAAAGTTTATGACCGCTATAGAAAACCAGTTATAATCGCTGAAAATGGCTTCGGTGCGAAAGATCAACTCGAGGCAGATGGCACAATTCATGATTCCTACAGAATTGATTATTTCAAAGAGCACTTTGCTGAAATAGTTAAAGCTAGAGATATCGATCAGGTCAACGTTATTGCGTATATTGCTTGGGGGATCATTGATATTGTATCCGCAGGCAGCTGTGAGATGGATAAACGCTATGGTGTCATTTATGTTGATGCTGATAATGAGGGGAATGGAGATTATCGTAGATACAAGAAAGATAGCTTTTATTGGTATCGTTCTTTTATTGAAAAGAATAAGAAGGGAGAGTAAATCAAATGAAAAAAGTTCTATTTATCTGTTCTGGTGGGATGTCTAGTGCAATTGTAGAAAAAGCGCTAGACAAAGAAGCCGAAAAAAAAGGAATTGCTCTAACAAGTTCTGCAGTAGGAAGTGGTGAGGCGGATTCAGTTATCCAAGAAAAAGATTGGGACATTATTTTTGTAGCCCCACAAGTAAAGCATCGCTTTAGCTTGTTTAAACAGTCCGCAGATGAAGCACATATTCCTATTGAATTGATCAAACCCACAGATTACAGTCCGTTAGGTGGCAAGAATCTCTTGAAAATTATTGAAAGTTTGAGTTGAGAAAAGGAGGATAAAAATGAATCATTTCTTTGAAATGCTAGAGGACAAGGTTGCGTTACCAATGTCGAAGATCTCTGAGCAACGACATCTTCGAGCGCTTCGTGATGGGGTTGTTTCGGCGATTCCGTTTATTATTGTTGGTAGTTTCTTTCTGATCATTGCTTTTCCACCTGTTCCAGAAAACTGGGCAATTCACCAATGGGCAACAGATCACATTACGGAAATTCTAATTCCCTATCGGATGACATTTTGGATTATGTCTCTGTATATTTGTTTTGGAATCGGATACAATTTAGCGAAAAGTTATCAGTTAGATCCTTTGACCGGAGCACAATTATCGGTGGCAGCTTTTCTATTAAGTATTATGCCGGTACAGTTCGATCAAGGATTGATGTTGCCAATGGAATCACTCGGATCAGTGGGGATTTTCCCGTGTATGGTTTTAGCCATTTTTGCGGTTGAAGTTTTACGATTTTGTAAAACCAAAAAGATTATGTTTAAAATGCCAGAACAAGTTCCTAGCTCTGTCGCACGCTCCTTTGAGGCCGTAATTCCAGCAGCAATTATTATCATAGTGATTGGAACGATTAATGTTGTCTTTAAAGTGAATATTGAACAAGTGATCCAAACTCTTTTTTCACCTTTAGTAAAAGCAGGAGATACTTTCTTAGGGGTCCTAGTTCCAGTTTTCTTGGTTACTTTTTTCTGGCTTTTTGGGATTCATGGTGACTCGATCGTTGGCTCAGTGGCACGTCCGATTTGGCTTCAATTTTTTACTGAGAATGCCGAAAAAGTTGCAAACCATCAAACTCCTACCCATATTGCTCCAGAAACATTCTTTCAATGGTTCATTTGGATTGGAGGATCTGGCGCGACAATTGGCTTGATTATTTGCGCGATTCTTTTTGGAAAAGCCAAGTATACCAAGTCCATTAGTCGAGCTTGTCTGATTCCAAGCATCTTCAATATCAATGAGCCAGTGATTTTTGGATTTCCAATCATGCTAAATCCGATATTCTTTGTTCCTTTTGTGTTAGCACCGATTTTGATGACAACGGTTACTTGGCTGGTATTTAAAGCTGGTTGGGTGCACTTGATGTTTGTGCAGCCACCATGGACTTTACCGGCACCAATCGGCGCGTATTTGGCTACCGGAGGAGATTGGCGAGCTATTCTATTGGTCATTGTTAACATATTGATCGCTACGGTCGTTTATTATCCCTTCTTCAAGATTTATGACAATAAACAATTAATGCAAGAAATGGAAGGCGAAGCATGAGAAAAACAAGAATGCAGTTCAAAGGTGCATTATTTTATTTAGGAACTGTTTTTAGCGTGAACATCCTGTTGATTGCAATCAATTCATACGTTCAGTCTGAGACGTTTTTATTTATAGGGAATTTGGTTTCTATCAGTCTTATCTTTCCAGCGATTGCGTTATATGTTGACCGAAAAGAAAAATTTACCATGAAACGATATGCTTATTTTTCGATTGTAACCTTTGCAGCAATGTTCCTTATTTGCGAGTTGTTTATTTATCAGTTCTAACCATGAAAAAATGATTTTAAATGAAGTAGGTGATATCATGGAAAATATCGAAGCAGTGATTTTTGAATTAATCGTTCATAGTGGCAATGCGCGAGGAATGCTTTTTGAAGCGTTGGATGCAGCAGAAGCAGACAATCATGAGCAATCGGTAATGTGTATGCAACAGGCAGAAGCAGAGATGACCATTGCTCATAATTTGCAGACGAAATTGATTCAAGATGATCTAAAAGGTCAAGGGCAGATCAGTCTTTTGTTGATTCATGCGCAAGACCAGTTAATGACAACAATGAGCGAGCAAGCATTGATTGAACGACTGATTAAAATGCAACAGCAATTGAATCAATTCAATCAGAACTAACATCCATTAAGCTGTGATAGAAACGATCCTCGACAAATGATACAGTGACTCGTAATCTGCTGAATAAAGCCGTTCATAAAGCAATGGTTTGATAAGGATTTAATGAATAAGCCAAAACCTATTGGGGAAATCCTCTCTTCTTAGCAAGCAGTACTAAAGGAGATATAATGATCCATTATCTTCGAATACTGTTCGAATGCTGATAGTCGTTTTTTATCACTGATCAGATACTCACTAGATTGTCGGAACGTTTCTATTGCAGTTTTTTAGGAGGAAAAGAAATGAATTATGTACTAGGAATTGATGCTGGGGGGACAAAGACCCAATTTACTACCTATGACAAAAAGGGAAGAGCACTCTTTGATTTGCACCTGTCAGCTGGAAATATTGTGGTAGATACAAATCGTACATTAGCAGTTTTGAGACAAGGGATCCAGTCTGTTTTAGAACATCAATCAGGCAATTGCATCGGCGTTTTAGCTGGAATTGCAGGTATAGAGACGAGTGGGTTACATCATCTTGTTCAACATGAGCTGCAGCAGTTTCAAAAAACCAAAGTGATTTCTGATGCTCACTTAGGGTTAATCAATAAACTTGAAGGATCGGATGGCGCTTTGATTATTTCTGGGACCGGATCAGTCGCCTATGGATCTGTTGACAGAAACTTCTATCGAGTAGGGGGCTGGGGACATTTAGTAGGGGATGAAGGAAGTGCCTATGCTCTAGCACTGAAATGCTATCGCCATATTGCACAAGAAATGGACCATGGTTCACCTTTGTCTAGATTCTCCCAAGACTTTCTATCTTTTTTAGATATGAACGATCCAGCTAAAGCAATTAGTGAACTTTATCAGATGAACAAGGCTGAAGTTGCACAAAAATCATTGTTTTTTTCGAAGGCGCATTTAAACGACCCCATCACTCATCAACTATTGCAAGAAACTGCTGACGAATTGATCGAAATGATTCGTTTGTTACTAAACAGAATGAACCAAACCCAAGTGAAGTTAGCTTTAGCAGGTTCAGTGCTAGAAAAAAATCACTTTATTCGAGAATCGGTTGTTGCTCGTCTCCAAGATCAAATTACGGAAGTGGTTTTAAGTGATTCACCAAATACAAAAGGTGCCTTTTATTTTTATCGTAAACTTCTCAGTTCGACATGAATTTAATGTAAAATAGAAGTAACTAATTGCTGAAGCAACTATGCAGTAGAGGGGGACAGAAATGAGTGTAGTAACAACTATTGAAAGTATCAAAAATGAACTTTCGACTACGGATTTGAAGTTAGCAGATTATATTGTCGAGAATCTTGATGAAATACCTACTATGACATCTAATGTGTTAGCCGTTCATTCGAATACAAGTCCAGCAGCGGTCATTCGATTTTCTAAAAAATTGGGATTCAGTAAATTTTCTGACTTTAAGTTAGCCTTAACCAAAGATATTGAAAATCGAATCTATAATGAATATAGCGATATTCAAAATGATGATTCGTTTCAAACGGCTAAAAATAAGATTCTTAGAAACAATAAGATGATTATTGACGCAACGGATCCTATATTAGATGAACAAACCGTGCAACAAGTAGTAGACAAAATGTTTCATGCTAAACGAATCTATGTTTATGGTGTAGGAACTTCCGTTCTAGCAGCAGAGGATATTCGTCAAAAATGGACTCGGATTGGAAAAACAGTGATTTTTGATAAAGATCGGTATCTTCTGACACAACAAATGAAAAATGATGGCGCAGACAGTTTGTTTTGGGGAATCTCCCATTCAGGGAAAAACCGCGATGTTTTATCATTAGTAGAAATAGCGAAAAGCCTTGGTATGCCGACCTTAGGAATGTCTCAATTAGGGCAGAACCAGCTGACTAAAAAAGTAGATACACCTATTCATACAGCACGGACAGAAGATATCAAGAATGGTCATTACGGAAGTGGGGCCACTCATTCGATCATTTTGCAAATTGTTACGATTGATTTGCTTTTCTATTTTTATATGCGCCGCTTATCGGTAAAAGAAAAATAAGGTCGTCTGCTATGAAGTTAGTAACCAATAGAGTATAAGCAACAAATGATTAAACGTTGTTTCTCAAAAATCCCACCGATTTTTCAAATTTTGAAAGCTATCGGTTGGGACTTTTTTTGTTTTTTTCATGAAATACTAGGAAAAAACTTTATTTTCGTTATAATAAGATAACTTATATTTGAGGAGGGAAGTTTTTTTCTTGGACTATGGGTACGTTGACAAGGTAAAAAGCGACTAGGAAAATGAAAAATAAAGGAACCGTGTTGGGAATCACAGCGTATGTGCTGTGGGGGCTGATCACCCTCTATTGGAAACTGATCACTGGTGTCTCGCCATTGGCGATCATGTGCTACCGTATTATTTGGTCATTTGTCTTTATGCTTGGCTTTATCGGACTTAGCGGCAGATGGCAACAGTTTGTTTCTGAATTGAAGCGGATCTGGCAAAACAAAAAGTTTGCAGGAATGATTATTTTGGCGGCGATCTTGATTTCAATCAATTGGTTTACTTTTATATTTACTGTCAGTGCCGGCCATGTTATGGAAGCTAGCCTAGGTTATTACATCAATCCATTGGTCAATGTTTTGTTGGCAACTGTTTTTTTGAAAGAACGGTTGAGTCGGTCGGGGATGATTGCTTGTGGTTTGGCAGCTGTTGGAGTGATCATGCTTTCGGTGCAAACTGGTGCGATCCCTTATGCTTCACTGATCATGGCTTTTTCATTCAGCACGTATGGTCTCATCAAAAAACACATACCAATCAGTTCTGCAACGGGATTAACAGTTGAAACCTTTGTTATTTTGCCGGCGGCATTGATTTATATTTTAGGTTTTTCTTCTGTTGGATTGATGGCTTATCCATTATCTACCAATCTTTTACTTATTGGTGCCGGCGTCGTGACTGCCATCCCATTGTTGCTGTTTGCGGAAGCAACGAAAAGCGTTTCTTACATCACATTAGGCTTTATCCAGTATGTAAATCCGACGATCATGCTATTACTAGCTGTTTTCTTGTTTCACGAATCTTATTCTTTGGCGCAGTTCACCGCGTTTGGATTTATTTGGTTAGGTATCGCAGTATTCACGTATGGCACTTTAGGTGCAGTATGGAAACGCCGGCGAGACCTAAGCAACAACTGACAACAACTCCGTTAAGACCATTTTTGGAAATGAATTGTCTTAACGGAGTTGTTGCGAGCGAACAAGATTCTGAAAAATAAAACAACTATCTAGCTTGTCCATTAGAACCGCTAATTTTTTGGAGAAAGAATCTTGCGTGAAAAGGGTTGCAATCTCAAAAAGGATGTGCTATTATTTTTTCAGTTACATCGGATTGTTACTGTTCGGCAGGCAAAACCAGAATTGACCGCAGATTTATGGGGAAATTCTAGGTTTTTTTATTTTGGAATGAGGGAAAACGATGGTTATTGGAAAAATATTGAATAATAATGTCGTGGTCTCCACCAATGATGCCGGCGAAGAAGTCATCTATATGGGACGCGGCATCGCATTTAAGAAAAAAATCGGCGATGTGATCGACGACGCATTTGTGGAGAAAGAATTTGTTTTGAAGGACTCTTTCACCGCAAATCAATTTCAACAATTATTTGCGGATATTCCTGCAGAAGAGGTCGAAGCAGTCAAGCAAGTGGTCGACGAAGCAGAGCAAGTGTTGGGAGTCGAACTTTCACCGAATATTTACTTAACGCTGACGGATCATATTCACTATGCTTTGATGCGGGCTCGAGAAGGAATTGAAATACCGAATCCACTATTGTTTGAGACTCGAAAATTTTATCCTAAGGAGTACGCTATCGCTGCTAAAGCGGTCGAACGCTTTGAAAAGAACTTTGGTGTTTCGCTTCCCGAAGCGGAGAAAGGATTTATCGCCTTTCACATTGTCAATAGTGAGCAAGCCAATGGAACCATGGAGACGACGATGCAAGCCGTTGAGATCGTTCGTGATGTGTTAGCGATCATCAGTCGTTTCTATGGCAAAGTCTTTAATCCTGATTCCTTGAATTATCAACGGATCACGACTCATCTTCACTATTTCGCTCAACGGTATTTAAGTGATGACCTTTCAGGCGAGAAGGACGAATTCCTGTTTGAACTGATTCAGGCAAAATACCCGAAAGCCTTTCAGACAGTCCAGCGGATCAACGAATATCTGATCAAAACGTATGGCAAGCCAATCGGCGAGTCAGAAATGATCTACTTGACGATCCATATTGAACGCGTTGTCAACGAACCAAATTAACATTCAATCATTAACGGATTGTTACTGTACAGCAGGCAAGACCCAGATTGAAAAGACAGCAGTTAGCAAGTTTGCGCTTGTTAACCGCGTTTTTTCAATCTGGGTTTTTTATTTTATTAAAAAAGGAGTGTTTGGAAATGAGTACAAACAAAGAAATAGCAGTCCGCGTCCTGGATGCGGTCGGCGGCAAAGAAAATGTCAACAGTGTGGTCCATTGTGCGACGCGCTTGCGTTTCAAACTAAAAGATGAAGAAAAAGCGGATACAAATCGGTTGATTCAAGACGATGACGTGATCCAAGTCGTACAAAGTGGCGGACAATATCAAGTCGTCATCGGCAGCCATGTCAGTGATGTCTATCGCGAACTAACAGGGGTCGCCAATTTTGATGGCGAATCAGAAAAATCTGCTGAAAAAGGAAATCCGCTGAATCAATTGATCGATATCATCTCATCGATCTTTACCCCATTTTTAGGCGCAATGGCTGGGGCCGGGGTTCTCAAAGGATTTCTGACATTAGCAGTGACGATGAATTGGCTGGCGGCCGATTCTGGCGTCTACACGGTTTGGTATGCCATTGCTGATGGGCTCTTTACTTACTTACCTGTGATGTTGGCGTTTACAGCAGCGAAAAAATTTAAAACCAATGAATTTCTAGCTGTTTCTTTGGCCATGGCACTTGTTCACCCAAGTATCACAGAATTAGCAGGACAAACATTGAGTTTTGTAGGTATTCCAGTAATCATTGGGGCCAGCGCCTATACCTCCTCGGTCATTCCGATCATTTTGGCCGTCTTTTTACAAAGCTATGTGGAACGTTTCTTTAAAAAGGTGATTCCTAGTTTCCTACAGATCATCTGTGTGCCATTAGCTGTCTTCTTGATCATGGCACCAGTGACATTTATCGTTGTGGGTCCATTGGGAACGATCGTTGGGAACTTGTTAGGCAGCGGCTATGATGCAATCTATAATCTCAGCCCAATTCTTGCTGGAGCAATCATGGGGGGATTA
This sequence comes from Enterococcus sp. 125944, assembly GCF_051909435.1. Lineage (NCBI taxonomy): Bacteria > Bacillati > Bacillota > Bacilli > Lactobacillales > Enterococcaceae > Enterococcus > Enterococcus sp. 125944. The sequence goes on from NZ_JBQASY010000024.1 coordinate 27,628, forward strand.
TGGCAAGTATTTGTGATGTTTGGAATGCATTGGGGCTTTGTGCCGATTGCGATGGTGAACTTGACACAATTTGGTTTTGATACAATGGTGCCGATGCTATTGCCAGCTGTATTGGCACAAGGTGGAGCAGCACTAGCCGTCTTCTTTATCACCAAAAACGTCAAGCTGAAAGGATTGGCTCTTTCATCAACGATCACGTCATTGTTTGGTATCACGGAACCAACTGTATATGGAGTAACGTTGCCATTGAAAAAACCGTTTATTGCTGCATGTATTAGTGGTGCGATCGGTGGTGCAATCGTCGGTTTCAGTCAAGTTAAGAACTATACTTTTGGTTTAGTCAGTCTCTTGAGCTTACCATCCTTTATCCCTCAAGACACACAAGATATGAGTGGTTTGATTGCCGCTGCGATTGGAACGGCCGTTGCTTTTGGCGCAGCTTTTGTCTTAACTTTTGTTTTGCGCTTTGAAGATCAACCGAATCCCGCAGATACAGAAAAATCAAAAGTACCTGCACCATCCATTACCAATGAGCGGGTCGTATTAAGCAGTCCATTGGCTGGTAGAGTTGTTCCACTGAATGAAGTGAAAGACCAAGTCTTTTCATCTGGAGCAATGGGCAAAGGGATTGCCATCGATCCAGCAAACGGTACATTAGTCGCGCCTGCTGACGGGACGATTACTACGCTATTTCCAACAGGACATGCGATTGGTTTGACAACGACAGATGGGGTAGAGATCTTGATGCATATTGGAATGGATACTGTTGAGCTTGAGGGCAAAGGATTTGAGATTTTTGTCAAACAAGAGGATCAAGTGAAAAAAGGTGATCTATTAGTCAAATTTGATCTTTCCCTAATCAAAGAAGCCGGGTATTCAACCGTTACGCCAATTGTTGTTACGAATACGCCGAACTATTTAGATGTGTTGGATATGAATCAAGAAGACGTCTTGCAAGGGGAAGATTTCTTAGCGATCGTCAAATAAACCTGGTGCGTCTTAATCAGTGAATTGTAATAGAAATAGCTATCCAACGGAAGGAACATCGCAGTCGCGAGTCCCTATGTTTGGATAGCTTTTTTAGTTATTCTTCTGAAGTTTTTGATGAAGTGTGCGGGTTGATGGATTCTTCGACTAAAAGTCCATCTTGCATGCGATAGACCCGATCGCTCCATTGGGTCATTCTTGGATCATGGGTTACCATGATGATCGCCTTTTGTTTTTCATGCGCTTCTTTAGCCAATAATTTGACAACATCAAAAGCATGTTCCGAATCTAAGCTGGCCGTCGGTTCGTCTGCCAAAATCAGTGAAGGATCATTGAACAATGCGCGTGCGATTGCTACTCGTTGACGTTCGCCTCCTGAGAGTTCTTTAGGGAATTTATTTCTGAGCTCCCAAATATCGAGGGAACGTAAAAGAGACGCTGCTTCTTTTTGGTTGTCTTTGTTCAGCTTGTTTACAAACTCAAACTGTTCACTGACTTTCAAAAAAGGAACGAGGTTTGAACTTTGCAGAATAAAGCCGATTTCTTTGAAACGGGCAGCAGATCGTTTTTTGTCAGGTAAATCAGTAAAGTCTTGCTGACCAATGATGATTTTACCTTCTGAGGGGCGTTGTAGTCCGCCGGCAATCGTTAAGAACGTACTTTTGCCAGATCCAGAAGGTCCAATGATGCTGACGAATTCACCGGCTGTCACTGAAAAATCGATTCCTTTTAGAGCAGTAACTGCGGTATGGCCAGAACCAAATGTTTTTGTAATGTGTTCCATAGATAAGACTGTTTGTGCCATCTTATTCGCCTCCAATCGCTGTAATCGGGTCGACTTTTGTGACTGTTCGAATGGAGAATAAACCACCGATGATCGAGACAAAAATCAGAACCATGCCATAAAGACACCACTGCAGTAAATTGACTGTAAACGGCATCGCAGCTGGCAATACTAGACTAGTCAAATAGCTGAGAACAAAAGCAATCAAAACGCCAGCAATACTTACGATCAATGACTGTCCCACGATGGAACGAACGAGATAGCCGGTAGAAACTCCCTGTGCTTTCAATACACCAAAGAGGGCTGTTTTTTGCAATGTCATCACATAGAGGAAAATCCCGACAATTGCTGCTACCACTACAAATAGAAAGTAAACCATTGCATTCAACGTCAATTTTTCGGCAGAATAACCAGGCAAGTTCTCAACAAAATCATCAAAAGTCAATGCCGTTAGTTTTGTTTGATCCTTTGATTGGATGAGTTTGACGTCAGATTTCGGCTCTTTAGTAGCGATCAATGAAATAGGGCCGTTGCTTTGATCAAACTCTTGATTACCATATTTAAGCTGAGCATAGGCATCTAGGTTGAGATAAAGCACGGGGACCACGCTGTAAGTCGTTGCTTTCGTGACGCCCACGATCGTAAAGACTTGATCATCGCCGCCTAATTGAATGTGATCCCCTAAGGCAAACCCCTCTGGCAGAAGGTTTTCTGAAACGATCACTTCATTTGTAGAGCGATAGTTTCGGCCGTCGATCACTTTTGGGACAACGAATTGATCGGCCTCAGCACCAAAGACGGAGATATTGGTCTTTTCGGTTTTTCCTTTATGGGAGATTGCAGAAGAAGCCAGACCAACTGCGGCTTTTTCTTTTGCTTCCACGCGGGATAAATCCCCGCGAGTCAGAATGGAAGCACTAGCGACCTTATTACTATCTTCGGATAGTACGATCGTCTGAGCGCCCCAGTCGGCGACTGCTTTCTTGTGACCATCTGACAGACCATTGGCCAATCCAGAAAGCATAAATACGACATATGCAACTAATACCATGATGCCAATGATCAAGCTATACCGTAATTTGGCATAGCGGATTTCTTTCCAAGCTAAATACATAATGATTTCCCCTTTCGAAATCCATCATACCTCAACGGTGACATTTTGTCACCGAATTAATTTCGGCCATCTATGCTATAATAAAGCAACGAATTCAAAGAAAGGACTGCGGCTTATGCCTAAGGCGACTTTTAATAATCTTCCTCCTGAGAAAAAAATAGTTGTGCGAAACGTTTTGCTGAAGATTTTTTCTGACAAACCGATTAGCCAGGTGAAAGTCAGTGAGATCGTTGAAGCACTGCAGATGTCTCGGGGAATTTTTTATAAGTATTTTGAAGATTTGAATGATGCTTATGATTACTTGATCCATGACTCAGCAAACAAAGTTCATGGTCGTATCCTAAGAAAAATTGGGAAACATCAGCAGGATTTTTTCAAAGGATTGGAGCTTTTTTTAGTTGAAGCGTTAGAATATGGCAAAGATAGTGAGGAATACAAAGAATTGCAGCTATTGATCCAGAATAGTTATTTGTTTTCATATCGCAGTGAGGATCCTCATGGCGCGGCAGCTTGGAAAAAAGTATTAACAGCAAATAAATTTCGGATCGAAAGTCAAAAAGAGGCCGATAGTTTTCTCTATTTCTCGATGAAACTGGTCATTGACAGCTTAACAGATGCTTACGCCAATCAATGGACAAGCAATGAACTGTTGACGGATTTTGCATTTAAAGTCAAATGGTTAAAGCAAGGCATTCAATAAAACAGCCCTTCAGAATGATGGCTTTCTGAAGGGCTGTTTTATTGAAATGACTAACATGCTATCTGTCAAGGCAACTTTAGAGGAGATAGCTTAGGTCAGTATCTGTAGTTAGAAAGAAGACATTGAATCACAGCTTAAAGAAATAGACTTTGGCAATCGCGGTTCCACTCAGAAGGTTCTCCATACGTAGATCCTTAGAATCTTTAGGAATGACTGAGATTTTCAGCAAGAACTTCTAAAGCAGAGCGGTCACGGATCACATACTTGCTTTTTTGCTTTTCTAAAATGCGGTTCTCACGGAAATTTGTGATCGTTCGTAAGAGATGACGATAGCTAACATTCAAGACAGCAGCACAAGTCGTCAACTGATGCGTAAACACCCCTTTTTCTTCATGAAGCAAAATGAATTTTGCTAAACGAGTTTCTACTGGCTCAGTGAGGGAATTGGCTAAGTTGATCCCTGAATTGAGCCGTGAGCTGAGGAGTTGGCAAATGTTCTGCAAAAACCGAACATCCTGTTGTAAAACAGAACGATAGCGATTCAAAGAAATGCACACGCAGATACAAGGCGTCACGGCCTTTACACTGCTTTTTGGCAATAATTCCCATAAAGAGGACGCTTCGCCTAAAAGAGTGGCGGGTTTGGCATAATCGATAAAGATATTTTGGGTATCAGAAGGGTACGAGTAGACCATCACGGTTCCTTCCACAAGGAAGTAGAGATAATCGGATACGGTCCCTGTCTGGATCAAGTGCTCATCTTTGTCGAAAGAGTGTAATACCGCCATGTCAGATAACGCCGCATCTAAATAATTTTGCAAAGAAAAGGTGTCGATATAAGCAGACAACTGTTGCGCATCATGGATCTTTTTCATGGAGAAGGACCACTCCTTGGAGGTTTTTCTTTATTATAGCCTAGAATCAACAACGCCTCAACACGAACGATAATTAATATTATATGTAAAATGTATGTAAAAATAAGGTAAAATAGGACATGTGTCACTTCTTAATCTGAAGTTATTTGGTATGATTTACACGTAGTAGAAAACATTCACAGGAGGAATAAACATGCGTTTCAAACAGGTTGCTAAAGGGATCATGGGAGTTATGTTGGCTGTTGCTTTAACTGGCTGTGCCAGTGGCAATTCAAAACAAGAGGATGCAGCAAAAGAAAAATTAGTGGTGCAGTTCGTACCGACCAACAACGATGGGACGATGGAAGCAAAAGCAAAACCTTTCGCTGAATATTTATCAAAGAAGCTAGATCGTCAGGTGGATGTGACCTTGGCTACGGATTACTCAACGATCGTTGAAGCAATGGCTTCTGGTCAAGTAGATATCGGGATCATGCCGCCAGCTGCCTATGTCCAAGCAAAAGATATGGACGCTGCTGAAGCCATTTTGACTTCGCAATTAGGGGATTATGATCAAGAAACGGGGTTGCCGTTAGAAGGTCAATTGACAAACACTTTCAAAGGGGAGATCTTAGTTCGTGCAGACAGCGGATTGAATGAATTGACTGATTTGAAAGGCAAGAAGATCGCTACTTTAAGTCCTAACTCAGCTAGTGGATACATCTATCCAGTTGCTGAAATGAAAGATGCCGGAGTAGATCCTACCACCGAAGCGACTTTGACAACAGTCAATGATATTCCAAGTGAGATCACAGCAGTCTTGAATGGTCAAATGGATGCTGCGTTTGTTTTCGAAGGTGCGCGAAATGTCTTTGCTTCTAGCTTTGCAGACAATGATTTGTTTAAAGATCTCAAAGTACTTTATCTGACCGAAGGGGATATTCCTAACGATGCTATTGCGGTCCAACCAAAAATGGACGATGTCTTGAAAAAAGAAATCAAAGATGTTTTCTTGAACATGAAAGATGACGAAGAAGGCGCAGAAGCGATGTCATTGTGGGGACATCAAGGATATGAAGAAGCAGCTGATTCTGCTTATGATACGATCCGTGAATATACCGAAAAAGCAGCCGAGTAAAACAATGGGCTGCGACAAGGAATAACAGAAAAATGATTGGACGAAGGGTGCAGATCTTTTTGCGAGGGCGGCTGATATAGTGAAAACGAGAGCGATCCCACCAAAGTATCCCTTCGTCTCTCATTCTTTTGGTATGATCCGTGTCACAATGCTTATAAAGATGGGGAAGAAGTATGATAATTTTCGAAAATGTGTCCAAAGTATACCCAAACGGGGTCAAAGGACTACAAAACATTAATTTGACGATCGAAGAGGGAGAATTTGTCTCAATCATCGGTCTGAGTGGGGCAGGGAAAAGCACCTTATTGCGCTCGATCAATCGTTTAGTGCCGATCACTGAAGGGGATATCCGCATTAATGAGACCTCGATCACTAAGGCAAGCAAGAAAGAATTACGATTGATCCGTCGTCAAATCGGATTGATCTCTCAAAGTTTCAATTTAGTCAAACGCAGTACCGTTCAAAAGAACGTCCTATCTGGACGTTTAGGGTATTATTCAACTTGGAAAAGTATTTTAGGATTATTTACAAAAGAAGACTATCAACGAACAAAAGAAGCACTAGCCACGGTTGGTCTGTTGGATAAGCTGCAGACCCGCAGCGATCAGTTGAGTGGCGGTCAGCAGCAAAGGGTCTCAATAGCAAGAGCGCTTGTTCAGCAAGCACCGATTATTCTAGCAGATGAGCCAGTAGCTTCATTAGACCCGATCACGACAGAGAAAGTCATGCAGGACTTGAAAAAAATCAATCAAGAAATGAAAAAAACAGTGATCGTCAACCTCCACTCTGTTCCGCTAGCACGGTCTTACTCCACACGAGTCATTGCTTTGAAAGCGGGAACGGTTGTTTTTGATGGTGTGCCGGAAGCATTGACAGATGAACGGCTGGAACAGATTTATGGCAAGGCGATTTTTGAAGAAAAGGCAGGAGAAACCCATGAAATTGAAAGAGACCGTTCACTTTAAGTGGTACAAGAACCTGCTGATCTTGCTCTTCTTAATTCTTTGCTTTCAAAGCAGTGCATGGATCACAGGGGCTGACTTTGCGCAAGTCTGGTCAAATTCCAACCAAGTAACGGCATTCTTTGCACGTTTCTTGCATCCGGATTTTAGCTATTTACCGAAATTAGTCTCGCCAATGCTTAAAACATTGGAAATGTCTTTAGTTGGAACGGTCATCGGTGTCTGTCTAGCGATCCCGGTCAGTTTCTTGGCTACGACAGTCATTACTGAAAATCGCTGGCTTTCGACGATCTTTCGCTTTTTATTGGGCTTGATTCGGACGATTCCTAACCTATTATTGGCTGCATTGTTTGTTGCTATCTTTGGGATTGGAGAAGCAACAGGGGTCCTGACGATTGCTGTCTTTACATTTGGGATGGTCTCTCAGTTGATGTTCCAAGCAATTGAAACAATCGATTTTGGTCCGATCGAAGCTGCGGCGGCGGTCGGGGCCAGCAAATTGCAGATTGCAGTCTGGTCAGTAGCTCCTCAAGTCATCAGTCAGTTTGCCAGCTATACCTTTTATGCATTTGAGGTCAATGTTCGTGCTTCGACAGTCCTAGGTTATGTAGGGGCTGGGGGGATCGGCGTCATTTTGAATTCGTCTTTGGCATTGCTGAAATATGAACGAGTTTCCATCATTATTTTGACGATTTTAGTCACTGTGGCCATCGTTGACCAATTAAGTGAACGAGTAAGGAGGTCCTTTCTATGATGATTCGTGAAGTGAGTAAAAAAACGTGGCTCCTATGGGGACTATTCGTAGTCCTGTTCCTGTTGTCTGCAATGGACTTAGACTATTCGGGATTAAGCACTTTTTCACTGGCAATGGGCAGAGATGTGTTGAAAGGACTGAGTCAGCCAGACTGGTCATTTTTCTATGACGGCAGCGGGGAAGATTTATTTAGTCTGCTGTTATTAACGATCGGCATCGCTTGCTTGGGAACCATGATCGCCACGGTTTTAGCCATTCCCATCACATTGCTGAGTGCGGCCAATCTCTGGTCAGCAACTCCTTGGGTCGCTAAAATCGGTAAATTTATTTGCAACGTCTTGCGGGCGTTTCCAGAACTGGTCTATGCGATCATTTTTGTTAAAGTCGTTGGTCCAGGACCTTTTGCCGGTGTGATGGCAATCGGTGTCCATCAAATCGGAATGTTAGGCAAGTTGTTTACGGAAGAGATGGAAGCGATGGATGAACGGCTGACCGAAGAGATGCAGGCGGTGGGTGCAAATTTCTGGCAAACAATGTTTTTTGTACGTGTCCCTTATTTGATGCCGATCTATAGTTCCTTTGCGTTGAATCATTTTGAGATCGCTGTGCGTAGTGCGGCAACACTAGGCTTAGTTGGTGCAGGCGGAATCGGTGCACCATTGATTTTTGCGATCCAAACACGTACGTGGAGTAAAGTTAGTATTATTTTGATCGGTGTAGTGATCACCGTCTTTGCTTTAGACCAAATAACAGGAATCATAAGAAAGAAATTGAGATAAAAGATGAATTTATTGCATATATCAGATATACATTTTCGCAGACAATACCCAGACTGCCAAGAGGGTTATCAAGGCATGTTGGCGGCCATGCAGAATCCATTGATTCCATTAACAGAATGTCTTCGCCATGCCCAGCAACGAGCAACGATTGACCTAGTCGTTATCAGTGGGGATTTGACGGAGGATGGAGACGTGGAAGACTATCGTTACTTGAAAGAACAACTGCATAGGCTGCTAGGCGATGTCGAAATAATCGTTACTTTAGGCAATCATGACATCAAAAGCAATTTCCACATAGGCTGGTGCGGTACAGCGGCCTCCGAGTCGCCATATAATCAAGTAAAATGTTATTCAGATATGGCGATTGTTGCCTTTGATAATTCCCGCTATGGAGCTTCTGATGGCGTTGTCGATGAACAACAATTCCACTGGCTGCAACAGACGTTAGCGGAATTAAAAAATCTGCCGATCGTCTTAGTGACCCATCATCATTTACTGGCACATCAAAGTACGACACCGGTGTGGCCCGGTACGGATCGTTTGTTGGACTTGCTGTCCTCCTATAACATTCGCTGTATCCTCAATGGTCACACGCATCATTCCTTTACCGGTGAGATCCAAGGGATTCCTTACTATACTGTCGCCAGTATGTCTTTTGTGGGAGAAGATGAAGGTCAAGGCATCGTGCGCTTCGAAGAACGATATGGCTATAATTTGTATCGTTTTGAATCCGGTAAATTGATTCATCAAACTTCTGAGAATTATTTGCCAAATCGACTGCTGAAAGTTGTAGATATGACCCAAGAATAGAAAACGGCCTTGTGCATCAATCGAAATAATCAGAAATCAACGGTACATCCGCGCGCCACTGATGAGTAGCGAATGTACCGTAAAGCTTTTAATGAGCGCTCTGTTTATGAACGTGACGGCACAGTGCCGTTTTTTGTTATTTAAGAAATAGTAAAGCTGTAGAATCGTATCAAGAAGTGTCTTCACTGATCCAAATATTGCCCAACGCTCACAGCTAGTAACTAAAAGGTTTTGATCACCTCAATGGTTCCATCTAATTGAAACAGCAACGTATACTGATTGTCTGTCTTGATTCCGTCAAAGCGTCGGGCATAGTAACAGACCGCATCTTTGAGCGTTCGCGTTGTTACCCCTAAAAAAGAGGCGCATTCTAGTAACGTTTTGCAGCCCTCTTCAAAGCAGGCGATGATATCGTAAGGTGTGACAACGATTGCTGCACCAATGTCACGTGCCTTACGTTCCTGTTTACGCTTTTCATTGGTATCTTGTGCAGTGATGTCTCCTGCACTTGTTAAATAGTGTCCGATTTCTTCACCCATGGTCCCTAACAAGTCTGCTTTCGATTGTTTTGGATTCAGATAAATATGATCATCGATATATAAGCCTTGTTGACCTTCTGGCATATTTTTATCAAAAATAAAATGCAGATCTGGGTATGCAGCCATTAGTTCTTCAACTTTATCCATATACATCAATCCTTTTGGGCATGCCGCTGTTTTATAAAGTCGATATAATTCAGAATGTCTTCCATTTGTTCATCGGTTACATTTTCATCAATATGGGCAGCTACTGTTTGCACCCGCTTAGAAGGTTGGGTGAAGTTGTCTATGGCATGTCGTCCTAACAAATAGTCTGTGGAGACATGGAATAATTCAGCTAATTTCACGATCGTTTCACCATCAGGCTCGTTTCGATCGTTTTCAAAATGCGAATAGGCGGCCCGGGTGATTCCTAGATGGTCAGCAATCTGTTGCTGCGTTTGATTCATTCCTAGCCGCAGTGCTTTTAATCGTTCACCAAGCATGGTGATCCCCCCTTTTCGATCAGTATACCACAATTAGATACGAAGTGTATCTAATTTGATTGAATAAAGATATGCAATGTATCTTTTTAGTTGACGATATGAATCGTATCGAATATACTCCAATTAGTTGATACATTTTGTATCAAAAAGAGAATGAGAGAGGGGTTATCTATGGATACAACAGTTGCCGCAGTCGTTTTACCTTCCTTGATTACCGGTGTTCTAACCTACTTTGCTACTCGGGTGTCGAGCAAAGCAAACTTAGAGCAGACCAATATAGAAAATGCCAAGATCTTATATGAAAAGTATGAAAAGCTCAATCTCGAACTAGAAACAAAAGTGGATGAGCTGGAAGCTAGCGTAAGTGCCGCTCGGAGAGCCCACCAAGAAGAGATCATTATCTATCAGGCAGAACTAGCAAAAGCCCGTAGTGAGCAGGAGCGTTTAGCCGCAGAGAACCGCCAACTGAAAGAGACAGCTGTTCAGAATCAGCAAAAGGGATGAATGATATAGATGAGAGAGGCTTGGACTCGTTCCTAGGAAAGACAGGGGATAAAGTGAAGGAGAGGAAAGCATTTTACTAAGAATATGCAGAACTAGCCCACTTCACTAATAAAGAGAAGTAAACTAGTAACTGGTTAAAGATATTCTGAAACAGTAGTAAAGTAAATGATTATGAGGAAAAGCTATCCATAAACGAGGAGCACGTTGCAGTCTTTACTATGGGATGGATGAGTTCAGGGGTGTTTTTTCTTGATTGACCAAATTATTGCATTGATTATGGCGTCAATCTTTATAGGACTGGTACTAGAACTTATTTCTAAGAATCCAATCATCAAAAGTAAGCTGCTTCTAGGACAGTCGCTAGCCGTTGCTTCCAGCACAAAATAAGGGCCGACCTATTCGCAGTAGGTCGGCCCTTTGTGTTGTAACTTGTACCAATTATCGTATTTCGCAAATAAATTATAACGTTAAGGCAATAAAATGAAAGCCACACGCTTTTGAACAGATGTCTTTAGATTTGTAAGATGATTCTAATGAAGGAACTTATAGAGAAAAGAAATACTTTTTTCGATTATTTAAGCTCGATGTAAATACGCTTGTATCCTTTAAAAGAAAGAATAATCGGAATTACAAGATTACAAGGAAGGCTGCTCGAGAGCAACCAGTACGCCAAAAAAGTGGTCTGTTTATGGATAAATTATTTTCGGTAAATCGTATAAAGAAGTTGAAGCAATAATTGGATTCAGTGATAGCACGCTTTCAGAATAAGGAAAAATCGAAAAGGGTAATCTTTCTTCAGTTTTTGATGAATACTAATTATTATTCTCTTACTAACTATTTTCTATTATTGTGTTGGATGAAGTGGACAAACACCGAAAGAACAATTTTATACATTGTTTAGTCGTGTATAATTGTGTGTTGTAATATTGTAAAAGTAATTAATTAAAACGAGGTAGATGAAAATGCTGAATAAGATTAAAGCGATTTGTGTGTGTGCTGCGATAATTTTAGGTGTTGGAACTATTGGGAATACTGTAGCAATTGCATCAGAAGTTAACACCAATACAAATGAAAATGAGTATGTAGATGAAGAAGGAACGTATGGTGTACTACTAGAATATCTTTCAGATGAGGTTATAGCAGAAATCACCAGTATAACTTTCCAAGACCTAATGAATTTAGCAATTGAGAAAGGTTATGATCCAGAAGATATTTGGACCAAGGAAGAAATTGAAATGAATACCAGATCAGTCATGCTACGTAGAGGCGTAAATAAAATGATTGTAATGAGCAATGACTTGAAGTACCTATATTTAGATAGTTCGTATTCAAAAGCAGCGTTAGCTCTAGGAGTTGGGGCTCTATCAAGTTTATTTTCCCCAATTGCAGGTGTTTTCGCATCGACTGCGGCAGCGTTCTTGATAGATAAAGCAGGAAGTGTGGATCTCAACAAAGGAGTAATTATAAGATTTTCGAGGAATAAAGCCCATCTCTTAGTTCCAACTGCTATATGGACACAGGATAGCTAGTAGGATCGAAGGTGAATGAAGTGACGGTAGATAGAAAAAGAAAGATAGCTTATGTAATAACATTCATAGCACTACTATTTTTATTATTAGGATTTAGGTATTTTCCAAATCACGATACGATGATTATTGTTACAGTCCTATTTTTGATAGTACTTAATGATAAAATAGCATCGCTAATATTAAAAATGTGGAAAAAAAATGACAAAAAAATGTAAGACTCTGCTGCAAAATTTCAAAATGAATAATAAGAATATATTGCTTACTATAGATTAAGCTGGAATTCCCAATAATAACTTGATTTCCATGCAGACTGAAGAGAGTGTAAAATATTTTGTGTAAATAGAAAAAAGGAAGTCCCTTCTGTAGAATAGAGCTACCACAACACATTCACAGAAGAGAGGACTTCCCTATGAACGATTTTACTACAGAAATTCTAAAGACTCTAGCGAACAAAGGCGATTTGAATGAATTATTCCGTGTCCATT
>NZ_JBQASY010000025.1:0-34201 GCF_051909435.1 Enterococcus sp. 125944
CTTTGTGAGAGTAGGACGTCGCCACGCTGTTTCATTCCGGCATAGCTCAGTTGGTAGTAGCGCATGACTGTTAATCATGATGTCGTAGGTTCGAGTCCTACTGCCGGAGTTATCGATAGCTGTGAAGCTATCTTTTTTTTGCCATTTTGGAGCGGTCTTTCTACTAGCGGAAAGATCGCTCTTTTTTTGCAGATAAAAGTTAAAACTATTTTGAGGAACCAAAAGATCAGTCGATTTGTCGAATGTTTCAAAAAAGAAGCGTTTGCGGGAGAGTCCTTTTTTTCCTATAATAAGGAAAAGGGGAGATGACATGAAACAACAATTATTTTTTGATTTAGATGGTACGATCATTGATTCTAGCGAAGGAATCTATTCTTCGATTCGCTATGCACTGGAAAAATTAGGACATGAACCTCTCTCAACCGATGGATTGAGAGCCTTTGTTGGTCCACCACTGATTAATTCTTTTCGTGATCTAGGCTTTACAGAAGAGACTGCGCAGCGTGCTGTGAAATATTATCGGGAGAATTATCGAGAAAAAGGGATGTTTCAGATTACGCCTTACGAAAAAATCGAAACCACTTTGGCTGAACTTTCGGAAACACATGATGTCTTCATTGCTACGTCAAAACCAGAGATATTCGCAAAAGAAATTTTAAGTTACTTAGATTTTACAGATTACTTCAAAGGAATTTACGGAGCTGATCTTGAAAATAAGCGGGGAGAAAAAGCGGCAGTCCTTGCATATGCACTAGAGAAGGCGGATGGCAATACAAGTGCCTTAATGATTGGTGATCGAAGCCATGACATTCTAGGAGCAAAAGCCAATGGGTTATCCGCGATCGGTGTTCTTTATGGATTTGGTAGTGAGGAAGAACTACTTTCTGCAGGAGCAGTCGCCTTGGCAGAAAAACCCCTAGATTTGCTGGAATTGATCAGAATGGATCATGCTGGAAAATAAATGCAAAAAAGAGCTTAGAACAGAGGAAGAAAGGTGATTATCCCCGCGATGTTTGATTAGTAGCGGGACTTACTTCGACTCTTTTTTAAGCTCATGAATGTTATTTGATGGTAGTAGTTTTTAGGACTAAGACGTTATTATCCAGATAGCCACTCTCATTTTTCAAAACGAGGGTGCCGGAAGTCGGATGCACCATTAACTCGAGGTGACCAGTTAAAAACATTGTGTCGTACTCAGAAGTATAGAAAGTAAACAAATTGCTAGGGATCTCTAATGTAAAAGGAACAATGATTTCTTCAATAGGTGCGATCAAGAAACGCTCGCCAATCATACAGCAGCCTTCAGCAGAGGAAAACTGGTTGGAACCATCATTGGCTGTCAAGATAAATTGAGTTGTACCTTGTGGAAGACGTTGTGCTGCTTCTGTGGTAATCGTTAGCTCCATTTCTAGTACCTTCTTTCTATAAAAGCAATTGCTATTTTTCTTTGTTGGCTGATTGACTTGAACATAAAAAACTTATAAACAGATAACGAAAAGCATTGGACCAGATAGTTAGCTTGGGGAAGACGACTAAAAGGGCACACTGCTTCTTTTGTTATTTTAACATGGAAATGCTAAGATGCAAAGACTCAGGTGTTATTTCGTTCCTATCGTAGTAAGAAGTAGGCTATCAATCCGAGAATCACGAAAAAAAGACCAATATACAGAATAAAAGTTAACAGGGCTTGAAAGAATTGACGCATTGTCTTCACCTCAAATCAGTTGTTCACTATGATTCTAGCATGAAAGAGCCTGTTTGAATGAAATTCTAGAAATCTTTGTAGATGTTTAAGGTTTATTCATGGGAAATGAAGTAAAAAAACATATATTGCATGCAATTGGAACAGAAAAAATAAAAATAACAAAGCAGTTCATTCATGAATCTTTCAGCTGTCACTTGAATGTGGTAAACTAAAGAGGAGGGGATAAAAATGTTGCGTACATGTCAAAATGTTCTCGTTGCGTTAGATGGTTCTGAGCAATCAGAAAAGGCCTTTTGGGAAGCTGTCGATATTTGCAAACGAAACAAAGCCAAACTGTATGTCCTTTCAATCATTAACAATGCAGAGCTTTCAACGAGTGCTTATTCTTTTTCAAAGCTATTTGAACAGGAAAAGACGAGGGTTGAAACCGAGATGCTAAAGAAAATCTATGATGCAAATAACCATGGTGTCGAAGACGTTGCGGTGATCGTAGAGGTAGGAGACCCTAAGCGATTTATCATCCATGCAGCAACAGAAACTTATCCAATTGATCTAATCGTGATTGGTGCGACGGGTAAAGGAACTCTCACAAGAGCTGTAGTGGGATCGACAACTGACTATGTCGTCAACCATGCAAAATGTTCGGTATTTGTTGTGAAATAAACTATTGATTTGTTTGATCAAAAAAGGGAAATCAGGTAACTGCTGATTTCCCTTTTTTATTTGATGAAGTTTTGGATAACGTAATCTGATAGGTCTAAGTTGATTTATCAGATAGGAATCACACATGGTGAATACAACAAAATCTAGTGCAGTTGTACTATATCTAGTTGATATAGATTTGAGAAAAACTTTTATATTTTTATTCAGACATGAGGAAAGTATTATGGACAGCAGTAGTGTATCTATCGATGATTTTAGATTTGATTCTTTTCAATCAAGCAATTGGATTTGTTTGAAAACAAAATAATATTTTTTAGCTTCAATGATAGTGCTGTTTTGTGATTATATCTATAATTTGTACAGATTTCTCTTTATTTTATTGCTAGAATTTCATCCCGCCATGAAGTAAAATTTTAGTTGCATACATACTATGTGAAAAACGAAGGAAACAGATTATTTTAGTATCAGAATGGTGGAGAAAAATGACTACAAAAATTTGGAAGCGCTTCAAAATAGAGTTCTCAGTTTATGTCGGTATTGGTGTAGCAGTTTCTTTAGTAAGTGCTATTAATGTGTTTTATTTTCAAAAGTTGCTAGATGCATTTGGTCAAAGCATGCCTATTCTAAATCTAGTGATTTATGGATTGACAATTATCTTCGTTCCAATATTTTCTTATCTAGAACAAAAGCCTAAAATGAAACTCCAAAGTGGTATTTTCTTTTATTTAAAAGAAATGGCATTAGACAAGATTAGTAGAATTTCCTATTCGGAATATCTAAAGATTGGTTCGGGCTCGCTTTTGCAAAAAGTTGAGGCTGGGTCAAGCGCTGGTAGAAACATTCATTTAAACTTTTACGGAAGACTTTTTAGAGAGTTAATACCAGAAACTTTTTTTAATTTGTTTTTTATAGCGATAATCGATTTAAAATTAGTTCCAGCCATTTTAATCGGCTACATTTTTATCTTTATTGTAACCAAGTATTTGTTGAAAATATTAAAAGCTATAAAAGAAAACTCACTAATCTCTGAAGAAATAATGAATAATACTTTAATACGTGGCATCACAGAAATGGTTACTTTTCGAATAAATAAACGCTATAAAAAAGAAATAGCTAACTATCACGAAATGTCAATTTCTACAACAAACAATTTAATAAAAATGACAATGATACATGAATTTTTCTTTGGCTTTTTTGCTTTTCTAGTTGCGGTCATTAAATTAGTCATCGTTATATTAACATTTGCAAACGTTATATCTATTAGTTTAGGTGGATTAGTCGCGTTGGTTACTTATGTCGATAGAGTTTATACACCAATTGCTATCTTCAATGTAGTTTTTGTCCAATATCATTTGGATAAAGTTACATATCAACGATTACAAGATTTTTATGATACTTCAAATGATGAAGGCCTCTTCATCGAAGGAGCACCTATACAATCCATAGCAACTATCAGTCTGACCAATTTAAATTTAACCATTCAAAACAAACGAATATTGAAAGATTTCAATTTAGACTTAGAGAAAGATAAAATTTTGGACTTGTTGGAGAAAGTGGAGCTGGGAAATCTTCTTTGATGAAAGTTATATTGGGATTATTCAAACCCACTAGTGGAGATATTTTTGTGAATCATAAGAATTTATCTTCGTATAATTTAAATGAATACTACAATCATATTTTCTATCTCTCACAAGATGCTCCTATTTTTCAGGGAACATTAAAAGAAAATATTGTTTTTGACAAAAATATACCAGATATTCAAGTAATAGAGGCACTAGAGAAATGTCAATTAGGACATTTTTATCATTCACTTGAAGAAGGATTAGATACACGAATTGGTGAAAAAGGTTCTAATATTTCTGGTGGAGAGAAGCAGCGTATTGCGTTTGCGAGAATGTTCTTTTCTACTGCAGAGATAATAGTGATAGATGAGGCCACTTCGGCATTGGATGAATCAACCGAAGAAAAGTTGCTCAAAGAAGTAATGAAAATATTTAAGAATAGGATCGTCCTTATGATTACCCATCGTCCGAAAAACCTTGAAATTGTTGATGAAGTAATCGTACTTAGTAATGGTTATAAAATCAGATAAGTGATTTCACCGTATACGGAGTAAATAGACTAACTACGACTAACTGGAGAGCAGCAAGGTCTGAATACGAAATAAGCTGGGAATGTTTATGCTAGTTTATTTTTTCTGCAATAACTCTCCATTTTCCTGTTTTCCGTAACTATTTAATTTCCCACTTCCGACTAATTTCCCACACGTACTATTTAAATAGTTTGTAGTTGCTTTATTCAAGGCAGGTGTTCGTATATTTTCTAATTGAAGTGTCGTTTTGTTTTTTCGTATTTTTTCCTAATTTAAGGGAAATAATTGACTTTTATAAATGATAAAGAGTACAATTATGAAAAATAAAACGAAAAAGAGGAAAAAATATGAAAAATGTTCTAAAAGAAAATAAGCAATTTGTATTAATAACCAGTCTATTAGTTGTTATTGGCTCTTTAACATCAATGATTACTCCTCTATTCATACAATATTTTAATGAAAATAAGATCAAACTAACCTATGAGATAATGCTCTTTATAGTTATAGTTATGTTGTTTTCTTTCTTATTGCAGACTTTCATGCTCGTGTATAGAGAAAATTTTGCAGCAAAGTTTAATTCGAATTATTTGTTCAAACTGATAAGTAAGCTGACTAAAATTTCTTATGATGGTTTTATTGAAAAAGAACCCACGTATTTAATTAATCGTATATTTACTTCAGTGGATTCTTTATATTTATTTTTGATTAATAGTGTATCGACTATAGTAAAGTCATGTTTTGTAATTTTGTTATCTCTAGGAATTGTTGGATTTATATCATGGAAAATTTTTTTGCTCTTATTGATATTACTTCCTTTAAATTTAGTTGGCTTTAAGCATATTAACAAGCAATTATCTATTAGAATGGAAAAAATGCAAAAAGATGCTGCAAGTGCAAATAAAGATTTAATTGTGACATTATCAAATGTGGATAATATAAAATCCCAAGCTAATGTATCTGCATTAGAACATCTGCTTAAACCAAAGATGATTGCAATGTATGATTCATTAGCAAATAATAATAAATATGCACAAGTTACTAGTAATGCTATTGTCTTTATTAATCAATTGGTTCAAAATATGACTTATATTTGGGCGAGTATATTAATTGTTCAAAATGAATTTCCTGTGGGAAATTTAATTATTCTAAGTATTGTTATTCCAATGTATTATTCCGCTTTAAGTGATTTATCTAAGGCAAATGTAGATTATAAATCTTTAACTATTTCTAATGAGTTCATTAAGAATAATCTTGACTTATTACGTGAAGAAAATGGGGAAATAAAAATACAAAATATAAACAATATTGAGTTTAATTTCCCATCATTTTTAATAAATAAACAAATTTTTAATTATAATTTAAAAGAAGTAGTGAATAAAGGGGATATAGTTTATATAGAAGGAGATTCTGGTAGTGGAAAAACTTCTCTATTGAGACTGATGTTGAAATTTAGAAAATCTAAAGGAATAAAGATCAATGGATTAGAAATTAACAGCTTGGAAAATTCAAGTTTAAGGAATAAAATTGCTTATATTTCACAAGATCCAACGATTTTGTCTACGTCATTAGAAAACAATATAGGAATGGGAAGAAAACTAACCAGAGATGAAAAATATTTGATTGAAACATCTGGTATTTTAAGTCCGATATTTAAAGAAAAGCATTGGGATAGTGTATTATTAGAAAATGGTGCGAATTTATCTGGAGGAGAAAAACAAAGAATTGCAGTATGTAGATTAATTATATCTGATGCAGAATTATATATTTTAGATGAAAGCATTAGTAATATAGATAAAGAATCTGCAAATGCAATATTGAATTTCATTACAATCAAATCACAAGAGAAAATTATTTTATATACAACCCATGATAAATCATTCAAGAAATACGCGAACAAAATTATTAATGTAAGGAGATAAACTATGAATCACGATTTGCTAAGTGTATCTGAAGTTGCGGATGCATTGGGAGTAACTACAAGAACTATTAGAAACTACTTGTCTGATGGTAAATTAAAAGGGCAAAAGATTGGTGGACAATGGAAATTTTTGAAATCCGAAGTGTATCGTTTTATAGGTCAGTCAGTTGAGAACCCTGTTACTAACTTTTTTGAAAACGAGAATCATTTTAAAACGGGTTCAATACTCGTCATTAATATTCCAATCTCTAGTATGAGGTTAGTTGAAAATTTAAAAAATGATTTGTTGAATCAATATAACAATGTATACGATGGAGAAAACCGACAGTTCTTTTATCAGGCAATTTCTAAAGAACAAGCCAGAGTAATAATACAAGGCCCTATAGAATACGTAGCTAGTTTTGGTGACTGGATAAATAATAGGCTAAGAAGTTATTCTTGAGAATCATTGATATTTATGATTGTTCAAATGAACATAATGAACAGTGTGAAATAGTGATGCAATGCATGGACCGTTTATCATTTTCGTTGTTGAAATAAGGAGCAACTGAAAATCATCGGTGCTAACTGCAAACAAAAAAACAACGTCCCAAGAACGTTGTTTTGAGAAAGCCACTTGACGGGCTTGAACCGTCGACCTCATCCTTACCATGGATGCGCTCTACCAACTGAGCTAAAGCGGCTTGTTATTTAACACAAGATATAGAATACCTGAAAGCCTGCTGTTTGTCAATTCCATTTTTTCAAGAGTACTGGGATTTTTTGTCAAAAAAGGTGAACAACAAGACAAAGAAGCAAAAATTTCTTTTTTCACTTGCCAACTTATCTGAATATTTGCTATATTACAGGTAGATTCTTCCGGCATAGCTCAGTTGGTAGTAGCGCATGACTGTTAATCATGATGTCGTAGGTTCGAGTCCTACTGCCGGAGTCATAAATAAAACGTCCCCATTGATGAAAAGATGATGGATGGGTAAAGCAAACCCCCCTGAAATTCAGGGGGGTTGCTTTATAGATAGATTCAACAGTTTATCTCCTTGCGGCTACTTGTTTTTTGGATAAGCAAAGCAGTCGACATAGGGAAGTCACTTTATTTCAGAGACTCGATAGTTGTCTGTTGCTTTACGATGCTTATATGTTGACCTACCCCACAGTGATTTATTGGAAAATGACTCATTCGACTATTGCGCAAGTCAAGACCCAGTTTCCTTAAAAAGGTGTCCAAAGTGGATAAAGAAGATGAGAGGGATTCTATGGACAACAGCATTACATTTACAAATAGAAATGAATTTCGTGACTGGCTTCAAGAGTATGGTGTATCAAGTGAAGGGGTTTGGCTTTTGATCGGAAAAGCTGGCGGTCCTAAGACGATAAAGGCTCACGAGGCACTTGAAGAAGCGCTTTGTTTTGGCTGGATCGATGGCGTCATGCAAAAGATTGATGATAAAACATACAAGAAATACTTTGCGAGGCGCAGAAAGAACAGCAAGTGGTCAGAAAAAAACAAAGCACTAGCTGAAACATTGGAAAGCCAAGGACTAATGACTGATTATGGTCGAAGAAAAATAGAAGAGGCCAAGAAAAACGGTCAATGGGATGCGGTTCAGTCTCCAAAGATTTCGGAGGAACAAATCTATACCGTAGCAAGCTTATTAAAGAAACATGAGGCAGCTTATACAAATTTCCAAGCAATGTCTCTCTCTGTCAAAAAGACCTACACGCGGGCATACTATGATGCAAAAACCGACACTGGACGCGAAAAGCGTTTGTCTTGGATGATTGAACGGCTAGCGAAGAATCTGAAACCAATGTAGCGATTTTTGGGACTGTGCCATAAGTCTCCTACAAGTAACACTATCCGAACATTAATGATTATTGCTCCTGCGGTGCAGGGACTCCTCGTCGCAAAAGTCAGAGGAATCTATCCTAGCAACAGACTATTATTCGGTTTAACTTGTTGGATGATGACATATGGCACAGTCCTGATAGCTAAGAAGCATGAAAAATCAAGCGAAGCGACTCGGGCAATTTTTACTAATTGCAGGTGTCGCTTCGCTTGTTTGTCTTGCTTGCTAAATATCTTCTTATTGCCTACTGAAGCTTTTGCTCCAGAGTCTCATACAGTTTGACGGTCTCAGAGGCGTCTTTGTTCGTATAGTAGATCGTGATATCGGCTGTCGAGAGCCGAAGAATGGGTTGCGATCGTTTGTCCATGAATAGTTTCGCAGATTGACCAGCAACGTTAAAGTTGCCTGTCAGGTAATGATCTGTCGCCATCCCCATTGTGCGAACCGTTGGCTCTGGAAGTGTATCAACAAGCGTGACTGTTCTGATTTCATCCAACGGAATCGTTTGTCGGCTAGCTAATGGGGCATCAAACTGTACGGATTGATCTGTCATCTCTCCACTTATTGCATCAGGATTAAAATCTAATTGATACAAAGGAACGATAGTGACAACCATGATCGCGATCATCAGAATGCCGGTGCCGATTGCTAAACCTTTTCCGGTCTTTTTGCCTAAGTTGATACCGATATTCAACCCCACGCGGTCAGGGACAAATAATCGAGGATCTGTTGGATTAATGTACACGCCATAACGCCAATAACGGTCTTCATCATAATACCGTTGTTCCGTAGAAGCCAACAATTGATCTTGTTTTTTTCGTAATCGCAGCAATAGCCCAAAAGGAACGACCATCAAGAAGACCAGTAACAAGACGAAAAGAACAGCGGATAACTCTCCAACTACCCCCGTCAACTGGGTCGAGAGCAGTGGAACAAAAAACAATAGCAGTGTGCCCGTGCTCATTAAGACGACCAGAAGGGACCAATAGAATTTCGTTAAATCATTGAACTGTTGATTGATTTGAAAATCCTTCGTCAATGGACGTACTGGTAAGCGGCGAATCACTTGCCATAAATAGAGGAAAAGCAAAAAGATCAAGCAGTTGATGAGGCTGAATAGCCAACCGGGTCCGTTCTCCGCGGTAGGGAAATAAATTACACCAGCAATGACTAATAACAATGATGGAAGAAAACTGACTAATGGCAACAGTTTTCTATTTTTTTGCTGGATCAATTTGGTGTCTACTAAAACAGGATCGATAGGGAGTCCCCAGTTCTTATGCTCAATTAGTTCGTGCATTTTTCCAATATAATGAATTTGTAAGACGTAGCTTGCCCCCAGAAGCAAAAACAAGAGCAGCCAGAAAAAGGTCATGAGGATAGAGCCATATAAATTGAACAAAAAAATCAGACTTGCTACACTTAAGATACCGACAAACTGCATAATACGGCGGCGGTATTCAGCAACTAACGCCAAAACGTCCGGATGCTGCAAGTGATCAGGAGATAATGTATTTTCCAATAATACGTTTTTGTGGGGCTTACTGAGCAGATTCATTGTAAAAGCGATAGAAAAAATGACGATCAGATTTATGCCAAAGAAAATGTAATTCATTTCAATTCGGTCCTTTCAGAAAACTGTTCTAAACATTGCTGAATATCGGCAATGATCGCTGCTTCGCTTTTTCCGTGAATCAATGCAGAGGCTACTTGCAGCTGCAGCTGTTGTTGATAATATTCTTCTTCGGAGAAGGTAAAGCTGCGAGGCGCTGCGACAGCAGTTCCTTTGCGCCGATCGGTAATCAGCAGCCCGTCTTCTTTCAGTGAATTATAGGCTTTAGAAATAGTCATCGTGTTGATGCCAATCTCTTCTGCAAGTTGACGGACAGAGGGAAGTAGTTCGCCGACAGCTAATTCGCCTGTTGCGATCCCAAGAATGATTTGATCGCGTAATTGTTGATAGATGGGTGTATTGCTTTGAGGTTTGATTTCGAATTGCACTGGCGCTCTCTCCTTTGTATTATCTATATTAATACAAATAGATGGAACATGCAATCAATAATCATCCTCTCTATAAGGAACTCACTTCGCAGCATTAGGAGTAATAAACTGAAATTTTTCGTTGCTGTTTTGCAATCACTTTGTTATCGCAGTGACTGAATATTACGGTATGCTTTTAGTTAGAAAAAATAAAGGAGGAGACATTATGAGCCACTCCCCGAGGACGGCTTACTTCGATAATGCAAAATTTTTATTAATGATTTTAGTGGTTTTCAGCCACTTATTGCAACCATTCATTGGTGATCACAAGTTTTATCATGATCTGTACTATTTTATTTTTACCTTTCATATGCCAGCCTTTGTTTTTTTAGCAGGTTATTTTGCCAAACCGCTCACAAAAGGTTCAAAAGTTCGAGATCTGGTCAAAAAGTTTCTACTTCCTTATGTGTTTTTTCAACTTTTTTATACAGTTTATTACTGGGTGATTGGACTTGACGCGTCGTTGAATATTCAGCTGCTCAACCCTCAATGGGCATTGTGGTTCTTACTCAGCATGTTCTTTTGGCAGCTTTCTCTCGTCTTTTTTCAGAAAATGACTGCCAGAAAAGCCATCTTGCTTAGTGTGCTGCTGAGCATTTTTGCTGGTTACCTCCCTTTTATTAATCAAGTTCTGACACTGCAGCGGACATTTGTCTTTCTACCATTTTTTATCATCGGTTTTTATTTTCCTAAAAATGAGATGCAGTTTTTACAAGGAACACGAATAAAAAAAATCAGTCTGGTTTTCTTGCCGATTATCTACTTGTTTATTGCGCTTTTCCATGGGATGAATAAGTACATGGTCTTTGGCTCGAAACCTTATGAAGACTATCTGAGCTATCCATTGTTCGGAGGACCATTACGAGGGGTGTTCTTTGTGATTGGACTGCTGGGGATCATTGGTTTTCTGCGACTCGTCCCACGGCAACAGCTGTTTTTTACCAAATGGGGCAAGAACACACTGTTAGTCTATTTGCTGCAAGGGATCTTTATTAAAGGATTGAGAGCACTGGCAATCACTGAACTAAACTTGTCACTGCTCGGATTTATGGCGTTGATCGTCGTCAGTGTTTTACTGACGATCCTATTAGCCAGCAGACCTGTTCGGCAGTTCTACGCCCGTTTTGAAGAAGGGATTTCTTTTGTCCTATTGGGCTTGGGTATCTTCATGATTGCGAACTGAATCTAAATGGAAACACCGCCTTCGCAAGTTTGGATCTGCCAGACTTTTGCTCAGGCGGTTGTTATTTGATTTGGACAAGAGTAAAATGAAGAGAATAAAGTGAAAGGATGGAGAAATATGTCAGAAATTTCCAAAAATACTACTGAAAAATTTGCTGAAGCGTATCAGCAAAATAACAAGCAAAATGCACTGCAAAGAGGCGTGGTCAAAAACGGGATCACTGCTTCAGCAGAAACGATTCAAGGCCATGTCAACAATGTACCAGTCTTTTCAGTTGATGTGACGACTGGCAAAGTGTCAAACCAAAAACAATCAGGTCGCTGCTGGATGTTTGCAGCATTGAACACATTCCGTCACAAAATGTTGAATGCCTTTAATTTGAAGGACTTTGAATTGTCACAGAACCATACTTTTTTCTGGGATAAATATGAAAAAGCCAACTATTTTTATGAAAATGTCTTGGCAACAGCACAAGAGCCTTTATCTAGCCGCAAGGTTGCTTTCTTGCTGCAAACACCCCAACAAGATGGCGGACAATGGGATATGATCGTGTCGATCTTTCAAAAATATGGTGTCGTGCCAAAAGCAGTGATGCCAGAAAGCAGTAATTCATCGAATTCCCGTGACTTGAACAACTACTTGAACAAAAAATTGCGCAAAGATGCTGGGACATTGCGCCAATTAGTGGCGGATGGACAATCCGAAGCAGCTATTCAAGAAGCAAAAGAAGGGATGCTACAAGAAATCTACAATTTCTTAGCGACTTCTTTGGGGACTCCACCAGAAACGTTTGACTTTGAATACCGTGATGAAGAGAAAAATTATCATATTGATCGCGGACTGACGCCGCAAACATTTTATGACAAATATGTAGGGGTAGATCTGGATGATTATGTAAGCATCATCAACGCCCCTACTGCTGACAAACCTTATAACAAGTCCTATACAGTGGAAATGTTGGGGAACGTTGTTGGAGGTAAAGAAGTGAAATATTTGAATGTGGATATGGAAACATTCAAAAAATTGGCGATTGCCCAATTAGAACAAGGAGAATCTGTCTGGTTTGGCTGTGATGTTGGGCAATCTTCTACCCGTGATTCTGGAATCATGGCATTGGATGCGTATGATATGAACGACTTATTCGATATCGATTTCACGATGACGAAAGCTCAACGTTTAGATTATGGTGAAAGTCTGATGACCCATGCGATGGTCTTGACTGGTGTGGACATCGTTGATGGCAAATCAACAAAATGGAAAGTCGAAAACAGCTGGGGAGAAAAAGTCGGTACCAATGGATTTTTTGTAATGAGTGATGAATGGATGGATGAGTACACCTATCAAATCGTTGTTCGCAAGGAATTTTTGACGGCCGAACAACTCGCTGCTTTTGAAGCAGAGCCGCAAGTCTTAGCTCCTTGGGACCCTATGGGAGCTTTAGCATAATGAAGAAATGAAAAGCTGTGGGCGTATGTTAAGAGACGATCGAACAAATTTTACGAGGACTGAGATAGAAACGGTTCATTTTCTATCAGGTAGACCAATTTGTTTGATGGACCGTTTATTAGCTGCGCTGTCACAGCTTTTTTTGTCCATTTTTATGATCTTTAGCAGAAAAATGTGAAACTTATTAATTGTAAGATCGCCATTCTTTCTATAAAATAAAACAGTCACTAATGATGCCACACGTCTCATTAGAGTGAACTGTTGAAGAATGGTCACTGGGAACCTTTACTTCCACTGACAGACTTTGTCATTTTACTTAATGTTAAAGGAGGAGACTAATGACAAATCTGTTTATAGTTATTGTTGTACTTATTTTTGCTGCCCTTATTTATGGGTTCTACCTGATGCAAAAGCGTCATCTGAAATTCTCTACACGAGTGTTTACAGCGTTGTTTGTCGGGATACTTTTTGGTGGTATCTTACAGGCGATCTTTGGAACTGGCTCGGAAGTGATCACCCAATCACTAGAGTGGATCACAATGGTGGGGAACGGCTATGTAGCACTGCTGCAAATGTTGATCATGCCATTGGTTTTTGTTTCGATCGTCGGGGCATTTACCAAGATGAAAGAAAGCGAAAAAATCAAAAAAATCAGCTTTACTGTGTTGGCTACTTTGTTGGGCACGACAGCAATCGCTGCACTGATCGGAATCGTGATGGTTATGTTGTTTGGTTTAGACGGTGCGAGTTTTACTGAAGGCGCAGCGGAGACCGCACGGATCGCTGAGTTGGCAGAACGTTCTACCCAAGTCCAAGACTTGTCAATTCCTCAACAGATCGTATCCTTTATTCCGAATAATGTTTTTGCCGATCTAGCTGGGACACGTTCAACGAGTACGATTGGAGTGGTAATTTTTTCTGCTTTTGTAGGGATTGCCTACTTAGGGGTGAAGAAAAAAGCCCCGAAAGAGGCGCAAACGTTTGCTGATCTAATGGATAGCTTGTACAAGATCGTGATGCGAATCGTCACACTTGTGTTGCGGTTGACTCCTTATGGTGTATTGGCGTTGATGACAAATGTTCTAGCATCAAGTGATTTCGAAGCGATCCTAAATCTTGGGAAATTTATTTTAGCTTCTTATGCAGCATTGATCATTGTCTTGCTCGTTCATTCCTTGTTGTTAGCGAGTGTAAAAGTCAATCCAATTACTTATTTCAAGAAAGCTTTTCCAGTGTTAAGTTTTGCATTTACTTCACGCTCAAGTGCCGGTGCGTTGCCATTGAATATCGAAACGCAAACAAAAGCGCTAGGTGTCGACGAAGCAACCGCCAATTTTGCTGGTAGCTTTGGCTTGTCAATTGGACAAAATGGCTGTGCTGGTGTGTATCCGGCGATGTTAGCCACGATCGTAGCGCCTACGGTAGGAATCAATGTCTTTGATTGGCAGTTTATCCTGCTTTTGGTGGCGGTCGTAACCATCAGTTCTTTTGGTGTTGCTGGTGTCGGTGGTGGGGCAACCTTTGCTTCATTGATCGTTTTAGGATCAATGAACTTGCCGATCGCAATCGTTGGTCTAGTCATTTCTGTTGAACCACTGATCGATATGGCTCGAACACTGGTTAATGTCAGTGACAGCATGGTTGCCGGTGTGGTGACTAGCAGTCGTATCCATGAACTAGATCGTGCAACACTTGAAAGTCAAACTGCTGTGATTGATGCCGATTGATTCAAGTAGAAGCCGCTACTAAAATCAAGTGATAACAAAAGAGTGTTTATTAAGAAAGACTGCGTGTGGTCTTTCTTTTTTTGTGACCAAAAATCAGAGTCACTATTGTTATTATGTGTCATTATGGCTTACTCTGACCGCTATCTTTAGTAGATGAGAGAATAATAAAGAAATATTCACCGCTTTTTTTATGGGTTTCTGCTATACTTTTTGTATACAGGCGCAGGAGGGATCAAGATGACACAACTGATTCAGTTAGAAAATGCAGCAAATGTCAGAGAATTAGGCGGTTATAAAACGACATCAGGGAAGACCATTAAGCGGAAAAAACTGATTCGTAGTGCCGCGATCAATGAGCTGTCTGAGACAGATCAAGCAACATTGAGCAACTATGGCATCAATCAAATCATTGATTTTCGTTCCTATGAAGAAGCCAAAGCACAGCCAGATCAGCCAATCCGTTATGCCCAGCAGTTCTTTTTGCCGATTTTTAGCGAAGATGAAACGATGGTTTCCTTATCACCAGAGACATTGAAGCAAAAGCTGGCAGATGGGGATGATGCAGAAGATCAGATGAAGAAGGTATATCGCCACTTTGTCGAAAGTCCGCATGCTCGAAAGCAATACCGTCATTTTTTTGACTTGGTATTAGAAAATGCGGAAGCAGGAGCAACCCTATTTCATTGTACAGCAGGGAAAGATCGAACAGGCTTCGGGGCATTTCTGCTCTTATCTTTATTAGAGGTGGATCAATCAACTATCAAACAAGACTATCTGGCAACGAATCGCTATCTGGGGCCTTTTTTAAAAGAGAAATTTGCCCCTATGGCGCAGCAAATGCCGCCTGAAGTTCTTGAAGCCATCACCACATTGATGAGTGCAAAAGAAAGTTTTCTTGATGAAAGTTTAGCAGCGATCAAAAAAGAATTTGGCACGGTGGATCAGTATTTAAAAGAAGGACTGGCAATCACAAAAGACGAAAAAGAGTATTTTCACGCCCACTTTACCGAGTAAAGGATGTGTCCAACATGAATCAGGAATTGCTTGCCCAGTTTGGGTTATCCGGAACATTAACGCCGATCAGCGGGGGTGACGTGAATCAGACGTTCCGGTTGCGGTCAGAAGAAAGACAGTATTTCTTGAAGTATCATCCAGGAGTATCCCAGCAGTTTTTTCAAGCAGAAGCAGCAGGATTGGCACAATTACGTCCCTATGTTCGCGTACCCGCCGTTTATCAATATGGAGATAACGAACATGGCGCCTACCTTTTGCTAGAATGGATCGATGTTGGTGAAGGTGATCAAGAGTCGATCGCCACTGCTTTAGCTGAGATCCATCGGCAAACAAGCCCAACGTTTGGATTTGAACAGGACAACTTTATTGGCTTATTGCCGCAGGTGAATCCCGCGGCAGAGGATTGGGTGAGTTTTTATACCACGTGCCGCTTAGACGTTCAGGTGGAATTGGCCAAGTTAGGAAATCATTGGAATCCTCGCCGAGAAGATAAGTACCTAAATCTGAAAGAAACGCTGTATCAAGAGTGGTCAGGTCGACAGGTTCAACCTTCTTTACTGCATGGTGACTTTTGGCGCGGCAATGTGCTGTTTGATCAGAAGGGTGATCCAGTTTTCATTGATCCGGCTGTATCCTTTGGTGATCGCGAACTTGATCTGGCGATGGCGCAATTATTCGGCGGATTTCGTCCGGAATTTTTCCAACGCTATCAGCAAGTCTTCCCGCTGGAAAAAAATTGGCAAGAGCGGGTTCCTGTGTATCAGTTGTACTATTTATTGGTTCATTTGAATCTATTCGGTGAAAGTTACGGCAATAATGTAGATGAGATTTTGAGTAGATATTAGGAGGCATTTGGCAAGATGGTAGCAAAGTATCAAAAAGAACATGAAGTCGCTTATTATGAGTGCGATATCAATCAGACAATGACGTTTCCAGCAATGTTGGGAGTGGCAATCAAAGTATCCGAAGAGCAAAGTGCAGTATTGGAGCGTGGGCCAGAATACATTCGCTCTTTTGGACTGACATGGATCATTACTACTTACCATATCACGGTCAATCGGTTGCCGATGGTCGGGGAACAGATCATGGTCTCAACACAAGCAAAAGAATACAATAAATATTTTTGCTACCGCTATTTCTGGCTGCACGACGCCCAAGGAAATGAATTAGTGAAGATCGAGTCGGTTTTTGCATTGATGGATTTGGCAACACGCAAAGTCAGCAGTGTTCCAGATGAGATCGTCGCTCCTTTTGAAAGTGAGAAAATCAAGCGCATCAAGCGCTATCCTAAAATCAATTCCCCAGAAAAAGGACATTTTTTACCTTATCGGGTTCGGTTTTATGATATCGACAGCAATCAGCACGTCAACAATGCAATGTATTTTAATTGGCTGCTGGATGTTTTAGGCTATGAATTTTTGACGACGCATCAAGTGAAGGAAATAACGATTCGTTTTGACCGAGAAGTTGAGTACGGGAACTTGGTAGAAAGTCATTTTGAAACGATTCGGGATGAGAACCATTTGGAAACATTACATGAGATCAGAATCGGAGAGACGACGTACTGCGAAGCCGCAATGAAGTGGCATGAACGAACAAAAAATAATGAAAACAACTAACCGCACTGACAATCGTCTGTTCTTAGCGATTGACCTTCTCTTAAAAAAGGTCAGTTGCTAAGAACAAGCGAAGGTGCGGTTTTTTGTCAGTTTAGTTTCTAAAAAAGTCAACAATCAGTTTTCCATAAAGTCGTGTAATTCAACTAATGGCAGCCGACGATTTTTGGCGATCAGCAATTTGATTCGGGCTTTTTGACTGTTGATGCTATTGCAAAAGATGACTCCCATCTCCTGCAGTTCTTTTCCGCCTCCAGAATAACCATAGACAGGTTCGGCAATACCGTTGAAACAGCGGGAGACTAGTACGACTGGGATTTGTTTCGCCAGTAATTTTTTTAGCGGCGGTAATGTTTGGGGTGGTAGATTGCCAGCTCCGAGGGCTTCAATGACCAATCCATCGATATTGGATTCTGCTAAGGCCTCAAAAAGTTCTCCATGCATGCCGGCATAGGCTTTAACGATCGGAATCAAGCCATCGACCCGATCAACATCCAATTGGCGACTCTCTAATAGTTCCTGCATGAATAATATTCGATTTTTTGTGACCAGCCCAATGGGACCTAGTGTTGGCGTGCGAAAAGTTGCAACATTCGTTGTATGCGTCTTTGTGACATAACGAGCAGAGTGGATTTCGTCATTCATAACGACTAGAACACCCTTTTTTTGAGCATCATCACATTTTGCTACGCGAATGGCACTTTCAAAATTATATAAACCGTCACTGCCGACTTCATTACTGGAGCGCATGGCACCTGTAATGACGATAGGCAGCTGATTGCCGATCGTTGTATCTAGAAAAAAGGCAGTTTCTTCTAATGTATCTGTTCCGTGAGTGACAACTACGCCATCGATTCCACTTAAATGAGCCAACTGGATGCGTTCTTTGATTTGCAGCATTTGCTCAGGTGCAATGTGAGGACTAGGTAGATTAAAGATATCTTCAACGATCAGTTCAACATCGTCATCGATATGGATAGGGGCGTCCATCAATGGGTTTGTGACGTCTGGACTGACACCACCGGTCAACACATCTTCTTTCATGGCAATGGTGCCACCTGTATGCAAAACGAGGATTTTTTTCATTTTTGTCACCTCAAAGATTATTTTACTCATAACTCCAAAACTATTGTATACTAATCAAATAAGAAAACAAGCAAGGTGAGGAAAAATGATTCGAATTGGTTGTACGACATTTAGTGAACATGGTTCTCTTGTTCAGAGAAAAACATCAAAACTTTTTGAATATGCCAGTGTCTTTCCTGTGGTTGAACTGGATACGTCTTATCATTATTTACCCAAAGAGAAGGATGTGCGGAATTGGTTGACGCAGGTACCGGATAACTTCCGTTTTATTCTTAAAGTGCATCAAAGCGTAACGACACAAGGTGATTTGCCGGAAGGTATGTCTATGGCAGAAGCACTAACAGCTTTCAAGCAGGCGATTCAACCTATGGTGGATGCTGGCCGGCTTTATTGTTTGCTGGCACAATTTCCCAACCGGTTTAAGTGTACGAAAGAAAGTGTGGCGTATTTAGATGAAGTACGTCAGTGGTTTGCAGCGTATCCGGTGGCAATCGAGTTGCGGGATAATAGTTGGTATCAGCCAGAGTTCCGCTCTTCGATGCAAGCCTATATGCGCAAGCAAAAGTTCTCGTTGGTTATTGTTGATGAGCCCAAGAAACTCTCCACTACGGTTCCTTTAGAACCGCTAGTGACTAACCCGGCATTTGCCGTATGTCGTTTTCATGGCAGAAATGATGTTGGTTGGACAGCTACCGGACCTGACGCCAAAAAGAATCGGACGCTCTATCGCTACAATGAGAAAGAATTAAGTGAACTACGTCAAGCAGTCGAAGAAACAGCGGCTCACGCACAAGAAGTTGCTGTTATTTTTAACAATAATGCTGGCGGTGATGCGGCGGACAATGCCCGCGCGTTGATCGAAGCCATGCAAATCGATTACCAACAACTGAATCCTAGCCAATTGGAGCTATTTTGAGGAGTTATATGATTAAAGCAATTTTTTTTGACATCGATGGTACATTGATCGCAGATAACGGGAAAGCGATGGCAAGTACCCGAGCAGCGATCAAAGAAGCCAGAAAACAAGGTGTTTTATGTGGCGTGGCGACAGGCCGCGGACCTGTAGAATTAGAGAAAGTCATCGATTATTTAGATTTGGATATGTTCATCACCTATAATGGGCAGTTTGTCTACACCAAACAAAATTTGATTTATGCCAAACCTTTCTCGAAGAACATCCTTGAAGAAATTGTTGCATATGCAGATGAAAATTATCGGCAGGTAATGTTTGGCGGAGAAACCAAAGTGGCTGGCAGCTTGACGATTCGTTTGAGTCAATCACCAGTGATGCAACGTTATTTGCGATTCGTCCCAAAGAAGTTTCCCGTTGGGGTGCTAAAAAAATTGCTGCAGCGATTCAGTCCAAATCGAAATGCCAAACGGTATCAGTCTCTGGATATTTTGCGGGAACCAATTTATCAGTGCATTATGCTGAGTCCCGAATCAGAGAAAGAAAAGCTAAAGCAAAAACTGCCTTCCTGTGATTTCAAACGCTCCAATGCCTATTCAGTGGATATCGTCCCCAAGAAAGGCTCGAAAATGAAGGGAATCCATGAGTTTTTGGCTTATGAAGGGATCGCGATCGAGGAAGCCATGGCTTTTGGGGATCACGAAAATGATATCGAGATGTTGAAAGGTGTTGGTATTGGGGTGGCTATGGGGAATGCGCAGCAAGTGGCAAAGACAGCGGCCAATTATGTAACAGCATCTAATAATGAAGATGGTATCGCTCAGGCTCTGAAACACTATGGCATCATCGAATAACACATAACTAGAGGAATAAATGGAATACACGAATTGATTGAGTGAGATCAACGGAGGAGGAAAGAAGATGAGTCCTTTTGAAATGACAGAAGAATTTCATCAAACCTTTGACCCGACACGTCCGGAGCAACCACGGCCATTCACACCAGAAAAGGCCAGTTTCCGTGCAGGGTTCAAAGTAGAAGAATTAGTTGAGTTTTTGTATGCAGCGGCCAACAATGATCCCGAGCAGTTCGCACAGTCAGTGGCGGATCTGCATCAGGGAATCGAGCAAGCAAAAGAAAAGATCACTAGCAAACAAAAACCAGTGACGGATACGTTAGTCGAGCAAGTCGATGCCTTATGCGATCTTTTGTATTTCACCTATGGCTCTTTTTCACTATTGGGTGTCGATCCGGCACCAATTTTGAAAATCGTTCATGAAGCCAATATGGGGAAACTTTTTCCAGATGGCATGCCCCATTACCATCCTGTGACTCATAAAGTCATGAAACCTGCGGATTGGGAAGAACGTTTTGCTCCAGAGCCCCGCATCAAAGCTGAAATTGAACGTCAGATCGTAGCAAAAATGAAGAGTTGACTTGAAACGAGTGAACACCCATAAAAATAAGATGACCTTTGCAAAATCATTCGCAAGGGTCATCTTGTTTTTTTGTTCTAAGTGTATTTGAGGGGCGGCTTTGTTGGGAAAGGCCACTGACTATCAATCAAAAAAGGTATAATACAAAGTTCGAACAGCGGCTTTCTCTTGTTCTTTATGGATACCAAACATAATACTGACCTCGGAAGAACCTTGGTTGATCATTTCCAAGTTGATGTTCTTGCGGGCCAATGCAGCTGTGCTGTCTGCAGTGATCCCCACTCGTTGGCGCATCCCTTCGCCGACGACTACGACCATGGATAAGTCGTGGGTCATTCGTAATTCATCTGGATCGATCTCATAAGCGATCTTGCGCAGCAATTCTTCTTCCAACACCGGATTTAATTGATTGGCTCTCATAATGATCGAGATATCATCGATTCCGGACGGCATATGCTCATAGTTTAAATCAAATTCTTTGAAAATCTCAAGGACGCGTAAAGTAAAACCAACTTCTCGGTTCATCAAGTATTTACGGATGTAGATCATACAGAAGCCTTCATCACTAGCAACACCGACAACTGGTTGTGTCAAGTTGTTCCGTTGGTTGGTAATCATAGTTCCTGGATGTGTGGGATTATTCGTATTTTTGATAACGACGGGAATCTTTGCCCGATAAGAAGGCATCAACGCTTCATCGTGCAGCACCGTGAATCCGGCATACGAAAGTTCCCGCATTTCTCGATAAGTCAGTTCTTTGATGGGTTCTGGGTGATGGACATAGCCTGGATGAGCCGAAAAAATACCATCGACGTCTGTAAAGTTCTCATAAAGCGTCGCGTTGACACCAGCAGCTACCAATGCACCAGAAATATCTGATCCGCCTCGAGAGAAAGTACAGATTTCTCCATCCTCCGTATACCCAAAAAATCCTGGGATCACTAAAATTTCTTCTGTTTCTGCCCAGGCATTGATTTTTGTGTAAGATGCTGGCAAGATCCGGGCGTTTTGGGGTTCATCAGTGACTAAGATCCCTAGCTCCTCTGGGTTTAAGTAACGTGCTGCTAGACCGGATGCTTGTAAAATTCCGGCAATCAAACGAGCGTTATTGTCTTCTCCACTAGCTAAGATCTTGTCATGAAAATGTGGGTCATCATTAGGCGACAATGTCAGAAACTGCTGTAAAGCACTTTGGATCTCTGCCAATAATTCAGGCGCCACTTGAAAAGGGGCAGCGATGGCAGCATAACGCGCATAAATTTCTGTTAATAAGGGACGGACATCTTTTGATGCAGCTAGTCCTTCACAAGTGGCTAATAAAAGATCAGTCACTTTGGTATCGTCTGCATGGCGTTTACCGGGGGCAGAAACAACAACAAAACGGCGTTGTGGATCTGCTTGGATAATATCAACTACTTTTTGCACTTGCTCGGCTGAAGCGAGCGAACTACCACCAAATTTTGCTACTTTCATCTTGCATTACTCCTGTTCAAGCTTTTTTCTAGAGTACAGTGTCAAAAGTGAGAAATCAAGGCATTTCTTAAAAAAGGCACCAAAAAACAGGAAAAAGCTTTTTTGATTTCGGCTTTTCCAAGGAAATTTAGAGAGAGCTTGTTAAAAAAAGAATGAAAAATTGGAGGAAGTCGCAAAAAAGTCAATCTTTTTTGCCGCAATTTAATGCTTGATTTTTTTCTTTATGCTATAATCTAGCGTAGATGCTTTTTTTGAAAAGGGACAAGTGGGTCCTTTTATTTGAGATACCTTACATACCCAAAAACGGATCTGTGAAAACGCGGATTTCATACGAAAAGTGTAGATTTGAAAATTGGAGGAACCATAAAATGGGAACTAATATCATCTTTGGAATCGTTATTGCCATTGTCGTCATCGCGGCGATCTTATATGCGATCGGTTACTTTATGCGAAAGAAAAATCAGGAGAAACTGGATGTCTTAGAGAAACGTAAAGAAAACCTGTTTGATCTGCCGGTCATTGAAGAAGTCGATGAAGTGAAAAAAATGCATTTGGTGGGTCAAAGCCAAAACACATTCCGAGAATGGAACCAGCAATGGACAGATATTTCCACCTCCTCATTTGCGGAACTGGAAAGCCAAATCTTTGAAGTCGAAGAGTTGAATGAACGGATTCGCTTTTTCAAAGCTAAAACAGCGATCGAACAAGCGGAAGCAACCATGGATGATATGGAACGTCAAGTCGAAGAGATTCGTGCCGGCTTGAAAGAACTTCGTGAAAGTGAAGAACGCAATTCCCTAGAAGTCCAAAAAGCATTGGATGTTTATGAAGATTTGAAGAAAAACTTGCGGGAGCATGGAGAGGAATTTGGTCCAGCTTATAACGAACTGCAAAAGCAAATCAAAAATATCGAGATTGAATTCACTCAATTTGTTACGCTGAATACTTCCGGTGATCCGGTCGAAGCTCGGGAAGTTTTAGAACAAGCAGAGCAACACACCTATGAAGTCGAAGATTTGATGAAACGAATCCCAGCTGCTTATGAAGAGCTGAATCGTACGTTCCCTGATCAATTAAAAGAAATCCAAGATGGATACAAAAAATTATTGGATCAAAAATACGTCTTTCCTGAAGCTAACTTCCAAGAAGATATCAACCGCGTGAAAAAACGGGTTGAAAATTCTATGAATGATTTAGCCAAAACAGAAGTTGCTTCTGTGGAGGTAGCTAATCGGGATACAGCTAGTGACATCGATGCTTTGTATACGGTAATGGAACGTGAAATCAATGCGAAGAAATATGTTCTTAAAAATCGTCAAGTGATTGTTGACTACATCGATCATGCGACGAAAAACAATCGTCAATTATTGATTGAGTTGGATCATACCGCTCAAAGCTATACATTGAATCATAATGAATTAGGTCGGGTTCGTGGCTTCCAAACAGAAGTCGATGAATTGGCTCGCCGCAACAATGAATACTTGCCGCAGTTGGAAAACCATGAGATCCCTTATTCAGAAGTACAAAGTTTTTATAAAGATGCTTACAAAATTTTAGATGATGTCGAAGCGCAACAAGTTGAAATCGATGAAGCGCTAAGTGATCTACGCCGTGGTGAAAAGGTCGCACAAGAGAAAGTAGAGAACTTCGAATTTCGTTTACGTAACCTCAAACGTTTTGTTGAGAAACAGCGTTTGCCAGGCTTACCAGGGGAATACTTAGAATTCTTCTTTGTCGCAACTGACCGAGTGGAAGAATTAGGCAAAGAATTGAATAAAATTCGGATCAACATGCAAGAAATCAATAAATTGGTTTCAGTTTGTGAAGAAGATTTAGACATGCTTGATGAACAAACGAAAGATTTAGTGGATGCAGCTGCATTGACAGAACAAATGATGCAATATGCAAACCGTTACCGTCATTCACATGCCGACATCAAAGCAGCGATTGATAAGAGTTTGTATCTGTTTACGAAAGAGTATCGTTATCAAGATGCATTAGATGAGATCGGGACAGCTTTGGAACGCGTCGAACCAGGTGCTTTCAAGCGGATCGAGAACTTCTATTTCAAGAATCGTGATTTAGTATAAAGCAAAAGCCAGCAGTGAAAAACTGTCTGGCTTTTTTAGTGAATTGGCGGATTCTCTACCGACAAATCGATCCAAGAAGAGGAACTTCTTGAAAGAGCAGGAAAGAGCAGTTATAATGGGAAAGAATTTTTCAAAGAAAGGGTCCTAGCATTGATTTATTTTGATAACAGCGCCACAACCGCAATTTATCCGCAAGCATTAGATACATATGTAAAAGTTAGTCAGCGTATTATCGGCAACCCTTCAAGTCTTCACGATCTGGGCAGTCAAGCCAGCCGTCTTTTGGAACAGTCTCGGGCGCAAATTGCTGAGCTGCTGCAAGTTTCTGCTTCAGAGATTTGGTTTACCAGTGGGGGGACGGAAGGAGACAATTGGGTCTTAAAAGGCACCGCGATCGCCAAAAAAGCTTATGGCAATCACTTGATTATTTCTGGCATCGAACATCCAGCGGTCAGTGAGACCGCAGAACAGTTGAAAGAACTAGGGTTTGACGTGAGTATCGCACCCGTTACTTCTACTGGATTTGTAGATGTCGCTGCTTTGCAGCAACTGATCCGAAAGGAAACGATTCTTGTTTCTGTGATGGCAGTCAACAACGAAATTGGTTCGATCCAGCCAATCAATCAAATCGCTGAAATTCTAGAAGCTCATCCTCGCATCCACTTCCATGTGGATGCTGTTCAAGCAATTGCGAAGGTTGATCAGCAGCAATGGTTGCCACAACGGGTAGACTTTGCCACATTTTCTGCCCACAAGTTTCATGGACCTAGGGGCGTCGGTTTTATTTATTGGAAAAAAGGCCGTAAGCTAACACCATTGATGACCGGTGGCGGGCAAGAACAAAATCAGCGCAGCGGGACTGAGAATTTACCGGCAATTGTTGCAATGGCTAAAGCGTTGCGACTAGCACTTGAACAAAAAGCTGCCCGGCCTAACCATGTGGGCTTATTGAAAAGTTACCTTTCAGAAGCATTATCTGAGTATGAGAAAGTGACGGTGTTTTCTGGAGCCGAACATTTTGCGCCGC
This sequence comes from Enterococcus sp. 125944, assembly GCF_051909435.1. Classification (NCBI taxonomy): domain Bacteria; kingdom Bacillati; phylum Bacillota; class Bacilli; order Lactobacillales; family Enterococcaceae; genus Enterococcus; species Enterococcus sp. 125944. The sequence continues at coordinate 25,272 of NZ_JBQASY010000025.1, forward strand.
ATATTCTTTGTTTCTCATTGGAAGGGATCAGAGGAGAAGTGCTTGTCCATGCCTTTGAAGAAAAACAGATTTATCTCTCAACGACTAGTGCCTGCTCTTCCCGCAAGAAAATGGCTAGCAGCACATTGCATGCGATGCATGTCCCTAGTCGCTTAGCTACTTCAGCAGTTCGGGTCAGCTTGGATGAAAGTAATACGATGGCCGAAGTAGAACAATTTTTGATTGTATTTAATCAGCTTTATCAAAAGTTCTCAAAATTAAGCCAATAAGAGCATGTTGCGAACATACCAACGACAAACAAAGGAGTTTTACTCGTGAATTATACAGAGATCATGGTTCGCTACGGCGAATTATCAACCAAAGGAAAAAACCGCCGCAGTTTCATTATGCAGTTGGCGGAGAATGTGAAGCGAACACTTGCCGACTTTCCTAAAGTCAAAGTTCATGCAGAACGTGATCGGATGCATTTGCTTCTGAATGGGGAAGACAGTCAGGCAATTATATTGAAATTGCAAAAAGTGTTTGGGATTCAAAATTTTTCTCCCAGCATTCGGGTAGAAAAAGACGTCGAAGTGTTAAAAGAAGCCGTACAAACAGTGATGAGTGAAATCTATACAGGGACTGAGACCTTCAAAATCACTGCCAAACGCAGTGACCATCAATTCATCCAAGACAGTAATCAGTTGAATTTGACGTTAGGAAATGCTGTAATTGATCGCTTTCCAGAAATCAAAGTTCAAATGAAAAAGCCAGATATCAATCTACGGGTAGAGATCCGTATGGATGGAGCCTACCTTTCTTACGAGACGATCCAAGGAGCTGGTGGGTTACCGGTTGGAACGAGTGGGAAAGGGATGCTGATGCTTTCAGGCGGGATCGATTCCCCCGTTGCTGGTTATTTTGCGATGAAACGCGGGGTAGAGATCGAAGCGGTCCATTTTGCCAGCCCGCCTTATACTAGCGAACAGGCACTACAAAAAGCCAAAGATCTGACAAAGAAACTAACCCCTTATGTTGGCGGTATTCAGTTTATTGAAGTCCCATTCACTGAAGTTCAAGAAGAAATCAAGAAGCATGTGCCTCAAGGCTATTGGATGACGATCACTCGCCGGATGATGCTGCGACTCACAGATGCGATCCGTGAAGCTCGTCATGGATTGATTATTTTGAACGGAGAATCACTAGGCCAAGTGGCTTCACAAACATTGCAAAGTATGGTGGCGATCAATGAAGTAACGAATACGCCAATCATTCGTCCGGTGGCAACGATGGATAAATTAGAAATCATTGATGTAGCTCAAGAGATCGATACGTTTGAACTGGCGATCCAGCCATTTGAAGACTGCTGCACGATTTTTGCTCCGCCACAGCCTAAGACAAGACCGAAGTTGGAGAAAGTGCATTTATATGAAGAGCGCTTAGATATAGCAGGCATGATGGAGCGGGCATTAGCTGGGTTGAAAATCGAAGAGATCCAAGCTTCCGAAAAAGCAGAATTCGCTGATTTTCTTTGATCTTCACATCAGAAAAAATTTTGATATCAGGGGATAAAAACCAGCTGTTGACTGTTGGCAATTAAAGAAAAAAGATGGTTACAAAGGGTGTGCCCAAGTAGCCGTCTTTTTTCGTTTATGCTGGACCTGTGAGAGATTTCTCACAGTCGTTTGACTGGAATCTAGGAAGCATTAAAAGTTTGTGAAAATTGCTTGCTATTCAATGACGAGCATGCTAAACTCGATATGTGAACTATTTAACAAGGAGGACGGAAACCATGGAAGCATTAAGAGAAAAAAAACTTCCTAAAGCAACAGCGAAACGTCTGCCTGCTTATTTAAGGCATTTAAAATTTTTGGATGCATCAGGTGTCCATCGAATCAAATCAAAAGAGTTTGCTGAGATCACACAAGTTCCTTCCGCAACGATTCGTCGGGACTTTTCCCACTTAGGGGAATTAGGACGAAGCGGGTATGGTTATGAAGTTCCTTACTTGATTGAAGTTTTTAGCCATATATTAGAAACGAACGAAGCAAAGAACATTGCATTAGTGGGCTTTGGCAATCTAGGTAAAGCTCTTGCAAATAACAACTTTCGCCGCAATGAGAATCTTTCGATCGTTGCTGTATTTGATAATGATCCGCAATTGATCGGTAAGACCATCGACGGTCACTATGTTTATGGAATGGATCAGCTAGCTGAGATCGTTCAGGAGAAAGGAATCACTGTAGCTATCTCGACAGTACCTAGTCAATATTCTCAGGCGGCAATCGATACGATCGTAGAATCTGGCATTACAGCGATTTTAAATTTTGCCCCTGATCGCGTCAATGTACCTAAAAATGTTCATATCCAATACATCGATCTGACGACAGAATTACAGACGTTGATCTTTTTTGACAATACCTATTCTCAGAAATCGTAGGTTTTGAGCAAAATCTTTTGGCTTTCGCGGGTTCTCTCCTATACTGGAGAAAACTGTAATAGGAGAGATGACATGCAAGTAACACGTAAAGGAACCATTTTTGAAGTACCAGGCATTCAGCCAAAAGTAGGGGATCAAGCCAAAGAATTTGAACTGAAAAGTTTAGATGACAAAGTTTATCGCTTGGCTGATTTCTTAGGTAAACCGACGATCTTAAGCATTGTTCCCGACATTGACACGCGGGTCTGTGCATTGCAGACGAAGCGCTTCAATGAAGAAGCAAGTAAGATTGATGAGGTTAATTTTGTGACAATCTCGAACAATACGAAAGAAGAACAAGCAAATTGGTGTGGACAAGAAGGGATCGATATGCTGATGCTGCATGATCCAGAAAATACGTTTGGAGAAACCTATCAAATTATGATCCCAGAGTTTGGACATTTTGCCCGCGCGATTTTTGTCTTAGATGAAAAAGGGGTGATCCGGTACGAAGAGATCGTGCCTGAAATCTCTCAAGAACCGGACTATCAATCGGCTTTGGCCGCTGCCAGATCAATCGCTGTTTGACTTTCAAAAAAGTTCATTGTAGAATGAACAAGATCAATTGAAAGAAGACGAGGATCAAGAGGAGTATCAGACGGACTGTTTTTACAGAGAGAAGACCAATTGGTGCAAGGTTTTCAGCAGGAATCTGAGAAGGTAGCTTGTGAGTCTTTGATTGGAACAGCAAGGAACACCTTGTTCAGTAGAATCAAACGCTTCGTGACCGTTAACTCACGCCCAAGAGGTAGAGAAATCTACAATTTAGGTGGTACCGCGTATTTGCGTCCTAAAATGCTTCGGCATTTTAGGACTTTTTTTATTCCCAAAAGCCGAGCGGTCTTGAAGGAACTGATCAAAAAAAGTAGGAGGTAAAACAATGTCCGATAACTTATCAACAAAGTACAACCCGCAAGAAGTCGAAGCGGGACGCTACCAGGAATGGTTAGCCAAAGATCTATTCAAACCAAGTGGTGATCAAAAAGCCAAGCCTTATTCAATCGTTATTCCTCCGCCAAATGTTACTGGTAAACTACACTTAGGCCATGCGTGGGATACAACCCTTCAAGATATCATCATTCGCCAAAAACGGATGCAAGGGTTTGATACATTGTGGTTACCAGGTATGGATCACGCTGGAATTGCGACACAAGCAAAAGTCGAAGAAAAACTAAGAGAACAAGGGATCTCCCGCTATGACCTTGGTCGGGAAAAATTTGTCGACCAAGTGTGGGAATGGAAAGAAGAATATGCAGGCCATATTCGTGAGCAGTGGGCAAAACTAGGATTGTCTCTTGACTATAGTCGAGAACGATTCACATTAGACGAGGGTCTGTCAGATGCTGTCCGTAAAGTCTTCGTAACTCTTTACGAAAAAGACTTGATCTATCGCGGCGAATATATCATCAACTGGGATCCGCAAGCACGTACGGCCTTATCTGATATTGAAGTCATCCATAAAGAGATCGAAGGAGCTTTTTACCACATGACTTATGAACTGGCAGATGGTTCTGGTACCGTAGAGATTGCCACCACTCGTCCAGAAACGATGCTAGGAGACACTGCGATCGCTGTCCATCCAGAGGATGAACGCTACCAAGAATTGATCGGCAAAAAGGTTATTTTACCATTAGTTAATAAAGAGATCCCAATCATTGCGGATACTTACGTGGATCAAGAATTTGGAACCGGCGTAGTAAAAATCACCCCCGCCCATGATCCGAATGACTTTGAAGTCGGTAACCGCCATAACTTGCCACGGGTCAATGTTATGAACGATGACGGAACCATGAATGATTTAGCCGGTAAATATGCTGGCATGGATCGTTTTGCAGCTCGTAAAGCGATCGTCAAAGATTTGGAAGATATCGGACGTTTGTTAAAGATTGAAAAAATGATTCACAGTGTTGGCCATTCAGAAAGAACCGGTGTCGTTGTTGAACCTCGTTTATCTACGCAATGGTTTGTCAAAATGGGGCCATTGGCTAAAGAAGCGATCGACAACCAATCGACGGATCAGGCAGTCGAGTTTTTCCCACCGCGCTTCAATCAAACTTTCTTGCGCTGGATGGAAAATATTCACGACTGGGTTATTTCCCGACAATTGTGGTGGGGACATCAAATTCCTGCTTGGTACCACAATGAAACTGATGAAATGTATGTGGGCTTAGAAGCACCGGCAGATGCCGAAAACTGGACACAGGATCCTGATGTACTGGATACTTGGTTCAGCTCCGCATTATGGCCATTTTCAACCATGGGCTGGCCGGATGAAAATAGTGCTGATTATCAGCGTTATTTCCCAACCAACACGCTAGTCACAGGCTACGACATCATTGCTTTCTGGGTAAGCCGCATGATTTTCCAAAGCTTGGAATTCACAGGCAAACGTCCTTTTGAAAATGTGCTGATCCATGGACTGATTCGTGATGAACAGGGACGTAAAATGAGTAAGTCATTAGGGAACGGGATCGATCCGATGGAAGTCATCGAAAAATATGGCGCCGATGCATTGCGCTGGTTCTTATCAAATGGCTCTGCACCAGGACAAGATGTTCGCTTCAGCTATGAAAAAATGGATGCTGCTTGGAACTTCATCAACAAGATTTGGAATGCGTCCCGTTTTGTCTTGATGAATGTTGAAGGAATGACGGTGACAGATATTGATTTTTCTGGCGAGAAATCCGTAGCGGACCGTTGGATCTTAACTCGTTTAAATGAAACGATCGAGAAAGTGACTGAGTTGTTTGATCGTTTTGAATTCGGTGAAGCAGGTCGCCAGTTATACAACTTTATTTGGGATGACTTTTGTGACTGGTATATCGAAATGAGCAAAGAAACCTTATATGGTGAAAATGAAGCAGCTAAACAAGTCAATAAGAGCATTTTGGTTCATGTGTTGGATCAAATATTACGCTTGCTGCACCCAATCATGCCGTTTGTCACAGAAGAAATTTGGAGTAAACTGCCTCATACAGGCGATTCGCTTGTAGTAGCTGCTTATCCAGAAGTTCAGCCAGAGTGGTCGGATGAGAAAGCAGCACAAGGAATGGAAGTGTTAAAAGAGTTGATTCGTTCTGTCCGCAACATTCGGGCGGAAGTCAACACGCCGCTTTCTAAGCCAATTACATTGCTGATCCAAACCAACGATGTTGAGATCGAGAGCTTCCTGATCACCAACAAAAACTATATCGAACGATTCTGCAATCCAGAAGAGCTAGTGATTTCCAATACACTGGAAGCACCGGAATTGGCGATGTCAGCTATCTTATCCGGAGCAACGATCTATTTGCCATTAGCCGGCTTGATCAATATCGAAGAAGAAATCAGCCGTTTAGAAAAAGAATTGGCGAAATTCAATCAAGAGGTCAAACGCGTGCAAGGGAAATTAGCAAACGAACGTTTCGTTGCCAATGCCCCTGAAGAAGTTGTGGCGCAAGAGCGAGCGAAAGAAGCCGATTATTTGGATAAACAAAAAGCAGTTCAAGAACGGATCGAGCAATTGCGTACGATTCAATAATCTATTTATTGAATCGAGGCAGCAAGCTAATCATCGATATTCCTATGGAACACTAGCTGTTGCAAATTACCGATCTAACTATTTACTCTCTAACTACCCGATCTCTAGCTACCCGATCTATAGAGGAAAGAACTCCTAACCGCTATAGATCGGGTAGTTTTCCTATCGATTTTTGTTGGGAACGCTCTGAGAGAAAGAGCAGTAGAATTAGGAAAAAAAGGGAAGATTTGCTAAAATGATTTTGAGGTGAAGAACATGACAAGTGAAGAAGCAATTGCATGGATCCACGGAAGAAAGACCTTCGGGATGCGTCCAGGATTGATGCGAGTAGAAGCATTGCTACAACGATTAGGCAATCCAGAAAAAAATCTGACATTGATCCATGTTGCCGGAACGAACGGCAAGGGTTCGACTGTCAGCTATTTACGAAGTCTTCTAGAAGAAAGTGGGCTGCAAGTTGGAACGTTCACATCGCCCCATATCGAGTCTTTCAATGAACGGATCGAGATTGATGGGCGTTTTATACCAGATGACTCGCTGATTGAATGGGTCGAAACACTTCAACCACTCGTCATGCAACTGGATCAGGAAGAAGAATTGACCGGAATCACCCAATTTGAGATTTTGACTGCACTGGCATTCGGCTACTTTGCCCAGCAACAAGTCGATGTGGCTATCATAGAAGTTGGCTTAGGCGGCCGTTTGGATAGTACAAATGTGATCACACCAATCTTGACGGCCATCACGACTATTGGAATGGACCATATGGATATGCTTGGTGACACGATTGAGGCCATTGCTGCCCATAAAGCCGGGATCATCAAACCCAAGGTGCCACTAGTGACTGGGAAGATCCCTGAAAGTGCGCTATCCGTAATCGACCTTGAAGCTGCAGAATCTGAGGCTCCTGTATCCCACTTGGGAGAAGACTATCGAGTCACGTATCATCGTCCGGATGAAATCTGGGGAGAGTGGTTCGATTTTGAGAATGACCGCGGAAAAATCAAAGGACTGAAAACGCCGATGATTGGTCGACACCAACCAGAAAACGCCGGTGTCGCTATTCAATTATATTATTTATTCTGTGAGTTAAAAAAACTGCCATTTTCGGAAAAAGTAGTCCGCAATGGCTTAAAGAAAGCTTATTGGCCCGCGCGAATGGAGAAAATCAGCAATGAACCGCTGATCATTATAGATGGTGCGCATAACACGCACGCCATGGAACGCTTGGTTGAGACAGTTAGAGAAGAATTCACCAACTATCGCATCCATATCTTGTTTTCAGCATTGGAGACAAAAAATGTCGATGAGATGCTGCAACAGCTGTTAACGATCCCGAAAGCTGAAATCTATTTGACCACATTTGATTTTCCAAAAGCGATCCATTTAAGTGATGATTACCAGCAATTGAATGAAGCGCGCATCTCGATCGTTTCACTATGGCAGTTTGGCTTAGCAGAATTATTAGAAAAAATGACCAATGAAGACTTGCTTCTGATCACTGGTTCGCTTTATTTTGTATCAGAAGTTCGGGAACTTTTGTTGGGAATGGGAGGAAGAAATGGCTGAATTAAATGGTGTGATTTTTGATATGGACGGACTGATTTTTGATACGGAGCTTCTTTACTATCAGGCAACACAGATCGTGGCCGATCAGATGGCGATCCCCTATACAAAAGATGTCTATCTAGCATACGTTGGTGTTTCAGATGAAGAAGTCTGGGCGGCTTATCATGAACGATATGATGCTGCCTTCGGTCCAGAGACTGTTGATCGTTTCATCCAAGCCGCTTTTGATCAAACTCTGCTGCTCTTTGAGCAAGGTCAAGCAGCATTAAAACCGGGGGTCCATGACTTGCTGCGCTATTTGGATGAAAAAGGGATTCCGCGGATCCTTGCTTCTAGCAACCAACGACGAGTCATCGATACATTGCTGGATTCCGCAGGTCTGACGCAAGAATTTCCAGAAATCGTTTGTTTCGATGATGTTGTGCGGGCGAAACCGGATCCTGAAATTTTCGAAAAAGCCCATAATCGCTTAGGGGTTCCGAAAAATCAATTAGTCATTCTTGAAGATTCCGCTAACGGTATTCATGCTGCGCATGCAGCTGGCATTCCGGTGATCATGGTACCTGATCTGGTTGCTCCGACGTCAGTGATCGAAGAAAAAGTGCTGCATATCTTGCCTTCACTGGTAGAAGTGCCGGATTATTTTGAGCAGGCCTATACTTGGTAGTGTCGCATCAACCATGAACTCTTTTGCGTAGTTTTATTTTAGACTAACGCAAAGGAGTTTTTTTTATGAAAGACAATGGAATTCCTCAAAGTTCCTATCCTCGGGAACGACTATTGCATTATGGCGCTGAAGCTTTATCCAATCAAGAATTGTTAGCGATTCTTTTACGAACGGGTTCTCATCCTTTCAATGTCATCGAACTAGCTGGTCAGATCCTCAACGAGTTTGAAGACTTGTATGAGCTAAAGCACGTGACATTGGACGAACTGCAGGCCATTCGTGGGGTAGGCCAGATCAAAGCGATCGAACTCAAAGCTACCGTAGAACTTGGCGCCCGCATCCAACGAGCAGCACAGCCAAAATATGGCAGAGTTCATTCCAGTGTGGATATTGCCAATCAGATGATGGAGGAATTAAAAGATTACCAGCAAGAACATTTGCTGTGTCTCTACCTAAATACCAAAAATGAGATCATCCAAAAAAAGACGTTATTCATCGGCAGTCTCAATCAGTCGATTGCTCATCCTAGAGAAATTTATCACGGAGCAGTTCGTTGCTGTGCCGCCCGAGTGATCTGCGTGCACAATCATCCCAGCGGCAGTCCCTTAACCATAGTATAATAAATAATAGTAGTTAAAGTAGTTTAAGAGGAGATATTAAAGGGATATTTTACTTTAAATAAAAATTAACAAGGTTTATAATTTGTAGTAGTTAAA
>NZ_JBQASY010000026.1:0-31801 GCF_051909435.1 Enterococcus sp. 125944
TTACCACACGTTGTGACCTAAAAGCACGCCGACGAACGCTTAGCTATACGAAAATGACCAACCAAAACAAAAAAGTGAGGTGAATGGAAACAAAAAGAAATTGAAATCTCCCAAAAGGTCACCCGCCTCGGAGACAACTTGCTGCCGAAAATGGTTGGTTGATTCGGCTAAGCATCAAATAAGGCAAATCAAACATTATTGGAGGAACAGATCATGAAAGCAAATACACCATACAAAGTAGGAGACATTTTTTATAGTAGTTGGGGCTATGAACAAACCAACGTTACTTTTTGGCAAATTATTAAATTAACCGAAAAAACAGCATGGTTTCGACCCATCAAAAAGCAAACTGTAAAAAACTATACTTCTATGAGTGGAGAAACTATGCCAATACCAAATGAATTTATTGATTATCCGCTTGCACGAACCAAAGACAGCATTGTTAGAAAACGAATTAATCCAGCCTTATATCCCAATGAATTATACGGTAATCGCAGTTGGGATACATTTTACCGCTATGATAATCAACCGGTTTATGAAAGCAGTTATTACTAAGAGGGAATTTCCCTCTTAGTCAACGTTACAAAAATAAAAGGAGCAAGAACAATGAAACCAATAACTCTATATGAAATCTTAGGTGAAGAACGGTCTGACAATTTACCAACAACGCATAAATTAAGAGTTCTTGCTTCTAAATCTATCGGTAAAAAATGATAACTGAGTATTTCTAATCAAGGAGAGATTGCAATGCTAAGAACAAATGCTATTCCTATCGTTGATTCTTACGATCGGAATACCAATAACTATTTAGGATCTTTTGAACAAACAGATGAAAATATTTTGAACTATGTTGCTGGGTTAAGTCCTTTTCAATCTGTACGTTTAGTTGAACATACAACAGATACACTCATTTTAACAACAATCGGCTACTTCTTCGATCAGGTACCTGACCAACAATGGTTACAACAGATTTTACCTAAACTTATCGCAAAACAAACTGGAAAAAAAACCATCGAAGCAGTCAAAATATTTTTTTACTAAATACATGTATTCATTCTCAAGAGATTTTTTCCCTTGAGTGAAAGGAGAAAGAATGATGGCCATACTTCAACCCTTTGGTGAACCAATCGAACGAACAGAATTCATTCAACACTATATGAAATTATTTGTTCAAGTTATTAAACACACTCACCAAATTGATGAATTTTATTCCAAAGAAATAGAGTATCTTCTAGCAGAAAAACAAAAAGTTACTTTACTTTATGACTATTTTGTCGAAATATATGATCGCGCACCAGATTACTTTTATTTATCTGACACACTTACTACTAACTTTTTAGCTAAAGAACATCTTTTTACCACACACAAAAAAAACCTTATGTGTGTAGAACATTTTGTCAATACCTATCTTCATTTGTTAAAAACTCAAAAAATCTGTACATTTGAAGCATTTCAAACAGATTATCTATTTATTTTAGATCGTGAAGCATATTATGCAAAACAAGCATTTGAAAAGCAAAATCAAGCCATTGAAGGCTATCCAGAATTACGCATCCAAAACAATTCTTTTTTACAACAACGATTGTTGAAACAGCTAATAAATGGATTCCATCAACGAAATAAAGGCTATCAAAAAGATCAATAATTGATTCTTTTTGATAGGTTTTTTCCATCAAAAACAGAAACTGTTTTTTAATTGTTTGATTACTTTTTCAGTCATAAAGATCATTCGAATTTTTTCAAACAAATTATCCATATCTTCTAATATTAATGGAACATCTGCAATTATTCGATCCCTATTCGTACCAAATAATTCAATCGATGAAGCATCAAAGAAAGAAACTGCTTTTTCTAAATTACTAAATGTAGTTAGCTCTTATCTTCCTCAACATTAGAAACGCTTTGTACATTGACACCTAATTTATTAGCCAGCTCTTTTTGTGTAGCTCCCTTTTTCTTTGGCAATCTAGATAACTTATACTCGAAATTTTCTATCACATAGCCCACTTCTAAACATTAAATTTTTTAAATATATTTTTTTATCCAAAACGTTGCTGCGCCCAATGAATTATCACTTGTATTTGATCCGCCACAAAATTCAACACGCTTATGATAAAATCTTTTGGCGTTGGCATTCCTTCTCCCGATAATAAAATTCTAAAACAAATATAGGCAATACCTAAAATAATCACTAATTTCAATACATACCAAACACCGGTAAGAAAATACTGTCCCATTTTTCCAACATATTCCTTTCTTTAAAGTGTTAATAACCAAATAATACTACAGACAATACAAACTAAAAGAAACAGTAATTTCAAAAAATGCCAACCTACAGAAAATAAAAATCGAATCATTTCTTTTCCCCTCTATTTTTCATATATAGATATAGTTTTTCTTCCAATACTTGTTGTAAATCTAGGATATCTTGCTTGGCAAATCGTCATATTTCATCATTGTTTTTACTGCTTTTTCGTATATCCACATACTTGTGTTGCATATAAATAAATCTTTGTCAACGAATATTTTAACGAATCACTAATACGGTAGCTTAATACTTCCCCTATTTCTACATGTAACATTTTGATTGATTATTGATAATCTAAATATTCTTTAAATAACTGTAGATCATTTCCAACACATAGGATCGTTTCTTTTATTAATTGTTAACAAGCAATCATATACTTTCCCCATCATTGGTCTTCTGTTTTAATCATGTTTCACCCATCTTATCGCAAGCTTTATAGCAAATAATGAATCGCGTCTGGATTTTCTTGTATATATTCATAAACAGCACGCACCTCATCTTCTACAATTTTTTCATCTTGTTCCCGTAATTCTGTTTCTTCTAAAATTTCTCCAAATCGATTCAATCCTAAAATTTCATCCACAGTTTTTACAATCTTCATTGTACGAGCAGGTTGTGTCTTTAAATACATCAATTTCCGATTATAATTTGGCTTTTCTGGTGTCATTGTCAAATTGACTTTTCCAACGTTCTGAATCAATTTTCCCCATGGTTTCCACACATTTGTGTTTTTCTCTCCCTCAAACATTATTAACTGATTGGATAAAATCCCCATCGTTAAATCTGAAAAATCTACTTTATTTAAGTATTGTTCAATAAAACTGACCGCTTTTGCATCACGTAAGCGAATTTCATAACGATTTTTTACCTCGACCTCTTCCAACGGAAGTTTCTGCTTTTTTGCAATTTCATAATTTTTCTGATAAAAACAAAAATACATCAAACTTTGTGAACTACCTAAATAAACAGATAAGCCACTACTTAGATTATCTAACAACTGTTTTTCTTCTTGAAATCGCCAGGTTCGAAATTTTGAATCAAATTCGCCACGATTTAGTTTTTGTGCAAATTCATGTAAAGAAAATAGTTCTTCAAAATCATCTACCGCAATATCAATTCTTCGAGGCACACCATTGAAAGAGACACATCGTGTAAAGAATTGATACCAACTATCATTTCGTTCATCCAGTACACTTTCATAATTCCGACAGCCTTGACCAGATAATTCGATCAACACTCCTTTATCGTCACCTTTTTTAGAATTTAATACACGGATCATGCCTTTTTGATACATTTCAATATAACCATATAAGCGGGTTTCTGCATAAAAAAAAGAGTTAAAATCCATTCCCAAAATTTCTTCCACAACTGTTTTCGTATCATTTGTCGGAACTCGTACACGGACATAATCAAATTTAATTTCTAAACTCGTAAAACTTGAAAAATTCGCATAAAATTCACAAAGTGCTTCTTCTTGTTCTTTCGAGCAACTTCGTTGGTCATTTTCTATCATTGATAAAAAAGATTGTGGCCACCCTAATGTATCTGCCACTAATTTCTGCGTCAAATTCCGACTTAACCGCATTTGCTTTAATTGTGTCCCATCCAAATATATCTTTCCTTTCTTTTGTGATATTTTATGTTACAAAGCGAAGAAAAATATCACAAAATTTTTGAAGCAAAATAGTGTTATATCAATGTTTCAATCACCCATCTTTGCCACCGAATATAAATTCTACCCCCCTGTTAGAATATGGGGGTTTTAGGCGTGCGCTACGCGCACGCCCCACAACGCATCCTGCACCTCAGGGCTTTCGCTAACGCTAGGACGCTTCCGCGTCCTTCCGCCCTGAGGCTTGTTTGCTTGTGGAGCATACGCACAGCATCTTCCGTATTCTAATGAGGACAAATTTAATTTTCTGGCAACGCAAAGGACAAGTTAATATCCTCTACTTGTAGGTACAGTCGAGACCGGTCTTTACTTTTAACATAAGAACAGGAAAGTCCTTTGAATCGTCCATAAAAAACAGGCTGTTCCGCTGCTTTTTCGACAATTTGGTCACTATAGGATCGAGCACTTTTATTTGAAGTAAAAACCCGTCATATTCGCCTTCGATAATTGTCATAAGGCAACTGTAACCAATCAGTTAACTCGTTGGATACATACGTTCTACTCTCCAACGATTCTCTACTTTTTTATTGATAAAGAAGCTTAATCTCTTCTCACTGAAAACAATTGCCAAAAAAGAGTCAATCATTAAATCTTTTATTCCTAATCGAGTTCCACATGTAGCTGGGATTTCTTCATACATTTTTTCCCTCTTTCGTCTCCTTAATTTTTTCAGCCATTAATTGATCAGATAGTTGTTTAAATTCCGCAAAAAAGTTAAATCTTGTTATATCGATAAATGGCGCATAAAATTCTCGTACTTGATCGGTTCCCGAATCAATATAACCACGACCTTTAATCGGCTTATTAAATAATGATTTTACTGTATGTTCAAAGATCATCTTATACCCAGCTTTGGATACTCTTCCCAGTGTTACACGTAAACCAAAATTATCTCGTATCGCGCCGTCCAAATACTTTGTATCTGGGCGTTGGGTACCTAAAATTAAAAACACGCCACATTGACGACCCATTAAAGCAATTTGGTTCAAACATCCCATTGCCTTCTTTTTTTCTTTAGTATCTAACGATGCATAATATGCTGCCCATTCATCAATCACCAAAAAATGAGGAGTTAGATGATAATAAGTATAATCGTACCCTAACTCATACTCGGGCTGTTCTCTTAAAAAATCGTATCGATTAGCGGTTTCTTTAGCTAGATTTATTAAACAAGATAAAATACCACCACCATAAAAAACTTGATCTTTAAAAATTAGTATTTTTTCTAAACTAGCCAAATCTGCACGTTTTGGATCACAAATATCAAATGTACCATACGGTAATAATGCATAGATCAAAGACATCATAAAATACGTTTTTCCACCTCCAGTACTTCCTATAATTATGGCATGTGGTGCTTTATTAAATGCCCATTGAACATTCTTCATTAAGGTGATTATGCCATCTTTTACGGTTATATCTCGAATCCCAATACGATTTTTTTCCACATCGTATAAAAAGGTATAACAAATATAATTTTTCTCTCGTTGCTCTTCTACTAAATCACAAAAAAAGGCTTCTTCTAGTTGCCCAGCCATCTCATTAAACCGATCTTGAAAGGGGCCTAAATCTAACGGCAATCGAACATGAATCAAGCCATTTTTATAGTGATAAAAAATTTTAGGATAGTACACCACTTTCCGACGACCATTTTTCAATACTCTTTCAAGAATCAATCGTCGACTATGTACCATCCCTGCTAATTTTCCTTTATGAATCAATCGTTGATAAATATTATAGAACCAAAAATACAAACACATATATGAAAATAGACCAGCTAAACCAAATGCGATTATCCAATAAACACAGCACCATTCCCATGTGATCGTTGTGTAAAAGAGAGAAAAGAATCCACTCATTAGCAACAGAACCGGCAACATAAGATAAAAAATAAATCGTTCAGAGGCATGTTTATGCCTGTTTCGAATACGAGTACCTTTGTATTGAAACATTTATTCTCGTCTCCTTTTTGTCTTTAAAAACTATCAAAAGGTATTTATATGAATTAATGTCCACTTTTTTCTTTATTTATCTTTGTTATAATAAAAAAGAAAGGAGGATACTCACATGCAACATTCTGATATTTCTTCATACTTAAATATTATTTTAATCGCTATCAATATAAGCATAGGGTTATACACATTTAGTACTAATCAAAAATCTAATCGAATAAATCCTATCATTGACCATTTGTTACACAAAGTTTTTATTCCTTTTCAAAACACTATTGGCAAATCTTTATTTAAAGAAGTGGACGACCAAAATATCAATACAATTCATAAAAATCTAACTCTACTATATGATGAAATTCACAATACTGATTTAGAATTTGCTTTGTCCTATACAACTACGTATTATTTACAAAGAATATTAAATTTAGGTATTCCAACTAATGTTAGACAATTCAAAAAATATAATTATGAATATAAAAATTTTTCTCATTACTACTACAAAGACTTAAATAAATTTAGAAGAAAATCTGGACTTCCTCGATACAGCAACATGTATAGAATAAACTTTGGGCTTTATAAAAATAAAATATGGGTTTATTCTCGTCATTTTTATTATTATTTATTACTAATAACATCTATTTTTTTCATTGAATTATTAATATATTGGATGAAAAATTTTAATTAAAACTAGTGCCATAAAAATCAGCCAATGCATATACAATACAATACTTAAATAATACAAAATGCGTAAAGGATAAATTATATCTAACCACCATCTAAATCCTAAATAAATCCAAAAATTTACCCAAGCAATGCTGAAAACTAATCTAATTCCCCCATATCGTCTTCTCCTTCCTTATTCAATTCTACAAAAAAGAAAGAGTAGTGGTATTCACTACTCTTTCTTTACATTACCTTTGTTTGGTTCTGTTTTTTCTTTTGCAGAAAGAACATGATTTGAGGTAGCCATTTGAAAAATGTTTTTTCCTGTTTTTTTATAACGAAGCGCAGATACTTTCAAATCATTCTCTGCTCGATTACTCATTGATTCGCGATCAATAGAAATCCAAAAACGAAATTCCACCTCTTCTAATTCCACTACATCGCCAAAACTTAATCCATCCAAATTTGTTTTTGGTGGAAAATTCACCACGAACATTGTTTCTTGGGTAGCACTTGAAAATTCAACTGGACGCTCTTTAATTTCTCCTGTGTTTTCATTATCTTCATACAGCATACGTGGACGTTGTGCCTTGACAAAATAGATTTCTCCTAGTGTTTCTTTTACCAATCCTGGGACAATTCCTTGATCAAATTCTAGTGTCATTAGTTATTTCCTCCTTTTACTTCTACACGATCGACTAACAAATAAAACCTATTACGTGCTATTTTGTTTGTTTCACCGTCATTTCCAATATTTCGTACATCTGCTCGACGAGAAATTCTAGGATTTGCCAGTAACACTTCTGCATTGTATCGCATGGCTTTAGGCGCACCACCGACAGCTACACGCACTTCAATTTCTCCCATCTTTTCAGAGTTCATCTGAAAAATCTCCCACTCTACTTTCTTCATATTTCCTCGACGATCTCGTTCACCTGTCGAGCCAACGTGTTTTTGATTAAAACACTTTCCCAATACTTCTTCCTGACTAATTGCAACATAAGATAAACCCATTTTTATTCTCTCTCCTTACTAAATAGTTTTCTTAAACATATGACGCAAATGACGCCATTGTTTTTTACCATAAAAAATGCCCCCGGTTACTGCTGTTAAAAGAGAACCAAGGATAGTTAAACTAATTTGAAGTTCTTCACCTGTTTTTGGCAATACTTTTGTTTTCCCATCGATTGTTTTGATTTCAATATTGCCGCTAGGTAGTTTTTTTACAGGAATGGATAAATCTTCTACCAAATTCCCTTGATTATCTTGTACAAGTGGTACACCATCTTGTACCCCAACAATCGCTTGACCAGTCGCTACTTGTAAAGGAGTTTCAGGTGTTGGGACATGATTAATTTCTTCTAAATTACTTGTCACAATAGGAATTGATTTTTCGGTACCCGTTCCTTGTACAATTTTTCCATCTGAACTGACTGAAACAGTCATTTCCTTTTCCGATACAGTCTTTATATGATTTTCAGGTGTTAAATTTTTGGGAGCTCCTAAATCATTTTTCTTTTCTGTTTCTTTTGGTGTATCTATTGTAGTAGATGAAGAACTAAAATCGTCTATTTTTGAATCATTATCTACCGAACTAGTTCCCGAATAAGACTCACTTGTAGTTGGTGTAGTATCTTTATCATTCGTTGTTTCTCCAGTAGAAGGCGATACAACTGGTGTTTCATTTTCTGAATTTTCCGTTAGATCAGGAACAACGGGTGTTGTTGGTTCAGTTACTTCTGAAGATATATCCGGATCAACAGGAGTTGGTTGATCCGGAACAGACTCATCTATTTTAGAAATATCTGGAATTGGAATAACAGGTGTTGTTTCTTCTATCACAGGTGGCGTAACTGGTGTAATACCTATTTCATCTGCAAAAACGTTTATTCCACCAGCAAGAACTACGGAACTAAATAAACATGCGAAAAATAGCTTCTTCATTCTCTTTTTCCTTTCTTTTTTCTTCATAAAACGAAGAACATTTCTTATCTTTTCAAATGTTACTTATGCAATAACTTTTTTAAAACCAAACAAGCGATTAGGCATCTAACCGCTTGTTTGTCCTACTTAGTCTTTGACTTTGCGTAACTCGTAAAATGTAAGACCTGCTGCTAAAACAAATAGCACACCAATGATCATCCATAATACAGTATCTTCTGATCCTGTTTTTGGCAACATTGGTACTACTGAAGCTTGTTTCACCTCTTTAAAAGGTTGTGATTTTTCAGGAATTTTTGGTTCCGGTACTTTTGGAACTTCTACAAAATAAACCGTTTGATCTTCTGATTTTAAGTCTACGTTGTGGTTTGCGATTTGTTCAAATCGAACTTCATAATCGTTTTCATCTTTTGGTTCACTTTGGGCTTCTAACCATTCTGCAAAAGATAATCCTTTGCCTGCTAGCTTACGTCCATCTACCAAAAATTCAAATAAGAACTCTAAAGTTGTCTTATCTGCTTTGAAAATTTTTTCAGCACTTGTACCGTCTAATTTCACACCATCAGGTGTAATATAACCTTGTACGAGCACTTTGTACGTTTGACCAACAATTAAGTCGTTCAACTGTACCCATTCTTTCACTTTTTGATTTGGTAAAGCTTGTAATTGTTTTTCGCCGTTTTGACCTGTTGCTTTTGTATGAATCATAGGGTTCACAATACGAACCGTTTGTCCTTTATCGTGAATATCTGTATGAGACGCAACTAAGCGTCCGTCACGATAGATATTTTCAAATACGACTATCTCTTTTCCAGCTAATGCACTAGCATCAAAGACAAAGTCAAGGGAAATCATTCCGTTAGGATTTTTTGCGACAAACACTTTACTTGCGGTAATTTGTTTACCATTTACTAACAACGGTACGTCTTTTCCTGCTGTGATAGATTCTTCCTTATCCATCAAAACACCATTGACGGTATAAGTTTTTCCGATGATTAGATTACTGTATTTTACAGTGTCTGTAATCGTTACTTTTTTCAATGGGGTCACTCTTTGTTGGTTTGTATACTTACCGATAGCTGTAGTACCAATTTTAGGTGGAATCCGTTTGTTTTCCACTTCTAGTGCAATCACTGTACCGTCTTTATCAACCGTTACAGTAAATGGTACGTCTTTATCTAAGACCAGATACCCTGCTAATGGTTTCACTTCTTTAAAGAAGTAATCGCCAACCAATAAGTCTTTCACATTGATTTTACCTTTTTTGTCTGTTTTGAATGTACCAACAAAGGTTGTGCCTGTTTCATCTTTTTTGAATAGGTCAAATCCAACACCAGCAATCGCCGTTTTTTGATCAAAATTCGTACTAGTATCATATTTGAAAACCTCTACGTTGGCTTTCGCTAAACGGTTAGCGAAGTAGATTAATTCAATCGTATTGGTGTCGTCTGTTACTGAAAAGACATAAGGCGTTTTATTTAGAACATATTTTTCAGGTGCTTTGATTTCTCGTAACTCGTAACGATTTTTTCCGTATTTCAATGTATCCGTTGTGACAAAGTACCCTTTCTCGTTTGTTGTAAATATGTCTGAAACCTCTGTATCATTCGGTAATGCCATCGATACATAGCCACCTTTACCATTGTTTGCGTATTTATCCCAAATTTTGAATTGGGTACCAGATAGAGCAATGACTTTCCCTGTTTCTTGATCCACTTTCACCACTTTAAGACGTTGTTCGATTACTTTGTCTTCTAAAACATAATGGAAGGTTTGCCCATTTTCAGAAATTGTGACTTCGAATGGTTCAAACAGTTTATATCCTTCTTTTCCTTTGGTTTCAGAAAGAATGTACGTATCAAAGACAACGGTATTTTTACCAAAAGTAGCGTAACCATCATTATCTGTCACAACTGTTTTCACCACTTTTCCAGTTGTTTTTGACGTCAAAGAGATTTCAATACCAGCTAATTTTGGTTTGTTGTCTGGATTGGTTGAATCGACTAAATCTTTATTTGCGACTTTGACTAAATCAATGGTTCCTTTGATCACTTGATCTTTTGCGATCGTATTGACAGTTTTTCCAGGTTCAACGACGATTTCAATTGCTTCATCAGAAAGTACATAACCTTTTGGTGCTTTGATCTCTTTTAAAACATATTTACCAGGATCAAGATCTTTGATTTCTGCCTGTACTTTGCCATTGATATTTTTCAATGTAATTTCTTTGATTTTCTTCCCATTTGCTTGATACAAGCCATACACTGCATTTTCTAAAGAAGCTGCACCTTGTGCTTTCACACCGGTTTCTGCATCTTCTTTAAAGACACGAATGTTTCCTTGTTTCAAAGTGGTCAAATTGACAACAGAGTCACCAGGTACAAAAGGATTCAGCACCCCAATTGTTTGAGCACCTGGACGACGATACGCTAATGGCACGCCTAATGCTTCAATTTGATTGAAATGAATTTTTGCCTTTTCTGGTGCCTCTTTTGTGATTGTAATCCATACTTCATTATCATGAATAGATACATTAACACCTTTTGGCTTTTGAATGTCTTTTACACGTTGTAGAAAGTCATTGCCACTTTTTACTTTTAACGTTTCGCCAATTTTTACCGTATGTGTTTGATTATGAAAAGTAGCTCTTACATCAAAATTATTAAGCAAACGTTGAATTTCTGCTTTTCGACGATCATAGTCAATACGGATATTTTTAATTGGAATTTTTGTGCCCAAAACTTCCCAAATCATAAATTGTGCCGCAATGTATTGTTCATCGGATTTGTCTTTGCTTGTGACATATCCTAAATAAGAGATCAAGCTTGTTTTTTTTCGTATATTTAAATCTTTCAAATAGTTTTCTAAAGCAGTAGCTGTATAAACTTGACCTTCTGCGGCTGCGACACCAGGTTCAATACAAAATGCTACTTGTCCATTAATCTCAAAACGAACCATGTAATTTAAAGTGAAATTGGGATTATTGGCACTAGAAATAACACCAATATTTTCGCCCCAATCAATTTTCCGACCACCCAAAACTGCTGTATTGGTTGCACGTCGCACCCGTGCACTTCGAGCGGTTTGTGGTACAATCAATGTAACTTCTTTTGAAGAAGTAGAAGAAACAGCTTCTTTTTTTATTTTCTCTTTTTGTGTATCACCTGATTCCTCAACTTTTTTCAATTCAGGTTCATGAGATTCTGTCGAAAGAGCTGTTTTCTCTTCTTTTTCAGAAGAAAGTGAAGTATTAGAATTCATTTCTTCTTTCGTCAATTCAATCGGAGTCGTTGCCTCTTTTGAATCTTCTGATTGAACTGATTCTGTTCCTTCGTTTATTACAGTAGAACAACTTTTTTCTGATGAATTTTCCTTTTCAAAAATTGTTTGAACTTCAGGTGTTTCTATTGGTATTTCTTCTGCCACAACTGGACTATCTCCTGGTTGTTGGCTTTTACCGATGGTTTCATCGAGTACGCTTTTTTCGTTCATTGAAGGTGCTTCTGTTGGTGGAACAAATTCTGTCGATATCTCTTCTTTGGCAGTCTCTTTTGGTAAATCGGATTGTACTTCAACTTCATTTGAAGTAGGAGAAACTTGAGAAACAGTTGTTCCTTGAGTTATTTCTTCTGCTTGTGTTGTCAGTGAGCCTACCCAAAAAAATACTTGACAAAAAGCTGCCAATAAAGCAACTTTCAAGCAAAGCTTTTTGTTTCTTATCATATCAAGAAACCTCCTTTTATAAATTTTTTATAAAAAAAAACGTCGATAACTTAATAAGTATCGACGTAAACTATTTATTGTGTTCTTAATCAAAAAATCTAAAGAAGCATAGCCTATTATGCATATTGTATCTATCTTAATATTTGATATATTCCTATCATACCTACTACTCTCATTTTGAATTTGAAGGAGAAAAATTCAAAACTCATCTGTACATTTAGCTTTTAAATCAAATTTTTTACCTTTTGTAATAGAAATAAATATTTTTCGTTCACATCTCTATTTTCTATTAAAATACAAAGTTTAAGCAGTAACATGAAAATAAGCAGTGAATTCAGTATTGTATTTTAAACCTCATAAATCATGAATAAACTGCTATGGATATTTAAAATAATGGTACAGATAAAAATATGCTGAAAAATACTTTGTTTATTCATATCTTGAACATATTTTTTTTGATCTACAACGCAAATTATTTCTCTGTTTTTTTATTTTTATTTCTTTATAATCATACCCAATTTCGCTCATCAATTCTTCCCATGTCTTATTTGTCCGTCTCAAAATTGTATATACAGATGGAAGATGTTTGGATTTTGAATAGTTTTGAAATTTTGTCATAGATAAATCATCTTCCATATTAAGTCTAATTATTTCATTCTTAAGCTCTAAAAGTATCTCAAAATTAGTTAATCCCTTATTCACTTCCTTTTTAAAAAGAAAACGAATGTCGCCCAATCTATTCTTTAAAGTGCTTAAACACGGAACATCTTTACCAGCAGACTTTTTTTCATAAACGCGTTGTGATTTTATTTTTTCTGAATCAATAAATATTTGTGCCACTTTTATTAATTCATCGGTCTCCATTCTAGCCCATTTTTTAAATCCGTTATTATCAATTCCAATGCTATTCAGCAAATTATTCCACGAGCCATATTTATTAATAATAAACCACATGCTGGGAGCTGAATGTGGATTTTTCGATAACTGTTTCTGATATTCTCGACTAGATTTTATTTCGTAAGTTTCAATAAACTGACTAATTGTTAATATAATTTTTAAATCGCTTTGATCCTTCCAAACAATACGCTTATCTTTTCCCATTACAAAAAACTCCTAAAATTATTTAAATAGAAACCTATCACATAAACTTTTTAGCACAATCGTATATGTTTTGCTTTTTTCGAAAGCATTCAACCTTTTTAGCAACTCGGGTTCAAAAATTGCTAAATTCGGTAAGTGTTTAGGTATTTTTCGTATTAAATTTGTCGTCAAAATGACTACTAATTTTTTCGGTATTTTGACGATAATAGTAGTCAATATTGGGAGATTCAGGACAATTTGAGAGAACATTAGAAAAAAAGGCCCAAAACATATTAAAAATGTGATAGAGAAAAAAGAAAAAGTCCTTGATATACAAGGACTTTTCACAGATTTCAGATTTCCAAGGAAGTTTTCCGTGTTTATCTTCTGATTTCTTTGATACGAGCTGCTTTTCCGTGTAATGCACGCAAGTAGTACAATTTTGCACGACGTACTTTACCGTAACGAACAACTTCGATTTGTGCAACACGTGGTGTGTGCAATGGGAAGGTACGTTCAACACCTACACCATTTGATACTTTACGAACGGTATAAGTTTCGCTAATACCAGCTCCGCGGCGTTTGATAACAACACCTTCAAATAACTGGATACGTTCGCGCGTTCCTTCAACAACTTTCGCATGAACGCGAACAGTGTCCCCAGGACGGAAAGCTGGGATGTCAGTACGTAATTGTTCTTGAGTTAATTCTTGAATCAATGGATTCATCTTTATCATTCTCCTTATTCCCAAACATTCTTAAAGCAATTTGCTCCAGCGGAATATCGTAATAGTTGAGTTTACACTCACTGAAATATCTTACCATAACTTTCCAGCTCATGTAAAGACAAATTTCTTGTCACCAGCTTTTTTTCCCGACATTTATTTTGTCTCTATAAAAAAGACAACGGACTAGACTGGTGCTTCTAGTATCCGTTGTGGTGGTTTCATTTGATTGCAGGTGCGATTCTAGATACTGAGATTTCTTACTTTGATTCATCCTCTGCCGAAGCTTCTTCGTCGATCTCTTGTAGCATTTTTTTCATTTCTGCTGTTAGGGGATAATCCGCCAACATATCAGGTCGCCGATGATAAGTTCGTCTCAAGGATTCTTTTAAGCGCCATTCTTCGATCAGTTTGTGGTTGCCGTTCATCAAGACTGGTGGGACCGTCATCCCTTGAAATTCTGCTGGTCGCGTGTACTGCGGGTGTTCAAGCAACCCTGTGGAGTGGGAATCAGTCTGCGCAGACGTCTCGTTTCCTAGCACTTCAGGCAGCAAACGAACGGTCGCATCGATCATCACCATCGCGCCTAATTCGCCACCAGTCAAAACATAATCCCCGAGAGAAACTTCATCCGTCACTAGCGAACGAATTCGTTCATCATACCCTTCATAATGTCCGCAGATAAATACCAGATGCTCTTCTTGCGAAAAAGATTCGGCCATTTTTTGATCGAATTTCTTACCGGCAGGGTCTAACAAGATAATACGTTTTTTGGTTTGCGGGGTGGCAGTTTCAATCGCTTTTAAATTATCATAGATCGGCTGAACTTTCAGCAGCATCCCTGCCCCTCCGCCATAAGGGTAGTCATCTACTGTTTGGTGTTTGTTGTCCGAAAATTCGCGAAAGTTTGAGACATTGATTTCTAGAAGCTCTTTTTCCCGAGCTTTTCCAATGATCGATTCCCCCATTGGGCCGTCAAACATTCTTGGGAATAAGGTTAAAACATCAATCCTCATCATCCAACAACCCTTCTGGGATCTCAATATGCACTTCGCCTTTATCCAAATCAATTTGCTTTACCACTGATTCGATGTAGGGAATCAACGCATCTTTTTTGCCTTTGCGTTGGACTACCCAAACATCATTGGCACCGGGAGATAGGATTTCTTTGATTTTTCCTAGTTCTCTGGCTTGCTCATCAATGACGGTCAAGCCGATGATTTCATGATAGTAATACTCATTTTCTGTTAGTTCGCTTAATTCGTCTTTTGAAACTTTTAAGATACCGTCTCGCAAAGGTTCCACATCATTGATCGTGGGGTACCCCTCGAATGTCAATAAATCAAAATTCTTGTGTTTACGATGACCAGCGACGGTTAATTCCAGCGGTGCTTTATTTTCTCGAAACAGTGTTAATCGTTGCCCTTTACGGTAGCGTTCTTCTGGGAAATCGGTTTGCGAGATCACTCGTACTTCTCCCCGGATTCCGTGGGTATTGACAATTTTTCCTACATTTAAAAATTCAGTCACGATTGGTCCTCATTTCCTTTATAATCCTTCTCATTTTAGCATGCGCAGTTAAGGAATTCTAGTGTTTTCCCGAGGTGGAACTGCTTGGATCATCAACAAGCATGGATTTTCCGCTCCCCAAAGGGTGGGAAAAGTTTCCACCGGCAAGAATCCCATAGATCGATAAAAGTTTCGTGTACGCTGATAATATTGGTCTGGATGCGTCTCTGCCAATGTCTTAACCTGTAAAAAGGCCATACTTTCTCGTTGGCACCAACGGATGGCTTCTTGGATCAATTGGCTGCCGATTCCTTGATGGTGATCGGCTTTCAATACGCCCATAACATAGATCTCAGCAGTCGCTGGACTTGTTTTTACAAGGGTCAAAAAACCTTTGTTTTCTACTACGATCATTTCTTGATAGGCACTTTTTTCAATATAATCGGCAGTGCTTTCAGGCAGACCGAACCATTCCGGCAAATCAGCCAGAATGGTTTGTGCGATCTGTTTCTTTTCTTGAGGATCAGATAAATACGTAATTTGCATGACTTCCTCCTACACGTTAGATTGGCTCTTTTATTGATTCATTGAGACAGCCATTTTCAATGCGGATAAAGGATCTTGATGTTGCAAGGTATAAGTGATCTTACTGTCTTGCCAAGAAACGCTGTTAGCCGTGTAATCTGATTTTCCCATATCAATGGTGATTTGACCAATTCCTGGAGCGGGCAGCATAGCTTCTTCTAAATAGGCCACGATTTTTTTTGCTACTGGCACGGGATCTTGATTTTCTTGATTGACTGCTCGTACCGTCAAGTTCCAATTACCTTCTTGCCAACTTAGATAACTGGAACCAGCTGCACCTTGCATATGACCAGTGATGTTATGTCCTAGATCGACCGCCTGTCCGCCTTCATCAAGGTTCGCATGTACAGCCTCCGCCGCTTGGTCTTCATTTTCGTAAGCAGCATTTTTGTAGCTAGCGACTGGTGTCTCATTGTTCAATGATGGATCATTCAATTCTCGTTGATCATTTAACTGATAATAGAGGATAGAGAGTTGATCTGCCCCTTCGTCGGTTGCAGCATTCAAGGTCTTTTGCTCCGTCAGCGGCACCTCTGATGGCAAGCGATCCTGCGGAAAAGCAGCTGACAACTGATCCAGTGTTCCTGCTTGGGTAACTGTCTTACTTGAAGTTTGCGCGGCACTGCTGGAGGCTGCCTCACTACTACTGCTACTGCTTTCAGAAGAAATGGTTGTACTAGTATGAGTGCTTGAATGGGTTGACTCAGACTTATCCGTGTTATTTTTCGTGTCGCATCCTGCTAATGCCCCAATGGCCAATACTGTCACTAGGAGACCTATTTCTTTTTTCATGATGATTTCCCCCTTTTTATTGAGCATACCCTTTCCAAAATAAAAAGACAAACAACTTTGCTTGTCTCCTGTTCCTAGCTAATCCTATTCGAAATCCAGCTTTGCAAGGCTTGCCAGCCGTCTTTTACCCATTGAATTCCTTGGTCCAAATAAGTTGGTAGTTGATCCCAGCGGAAATCTCGTGTCCATTGGCTAACTTGTGTAAAGATGACATCCCGATAGATCCATAGTAAAAATAGCAAAAACAATACGCCTAATGTGCGCCAGATAAATGACCCCACTTTATAAATAAAGATCAAAACAAAAATAAATAGGATCCATGCAATCACTTGTGACATACTCCCGCCTCCTTTTTCTTATTATCTCAAAAATCAGCCGATCTGTCATAGGTCTTGAGCATGAACTAACAGGATAGAAAAAAAGCATCACTCAATGAGTGATGCGATCAATTACTTTCCATCAATGATATTTAAACGGACCTTTTTGGGGCCGTTGGTGCGAACCCCGTAAACGATCGTCCGGATTGCTTTAGCCACCCGACCTTGTTTACCAATGATTCGTCCGATATCTTCCGGAGCAACTGTAAGATTATATTCAAAGAAATCTTCTGATTCAACCACATCAAGCTGGATCTCCTCAGGTTTGGTCACTAATGGTGAAACGATCGTTAAGACTAATTCTTGCAAATCATTCATCCGTCGTCACCTTATTTCTTAGTGAATTTAGCTTCGTGGTGTTTTTTCATTACGCCTTCTTTTGAAAGAATATTGCGTACTGTATCAGAAGGTTGCGCACCTTTTGATAACCAATCAAGAATCAAATCTTCTTTGATTGTCACTTCAGCTGGGTCTTGCAAAGGATTGTAAGTACCTACTGTTTCGATGAAACGTCCGTCACGAGGAGAACGTGAATCTGCTACGACAATACGGTAAAAAGGTTTCTTTTTAGAACCCATGCGTTTTAAACGAATTTTTACTGCCATTATTTACACCTCCATTGTTTTAATCACAAGAGCTAGTTTAACAGGTTTTACTGACGGTGTAAAGAGTTTTTTCTTTACAGTCTCTTTTTTTCTGTTTCTTTCTTCTATAGGTTATCTTTTGCCAGATTTTCCTGCAACGCGTATCATTAGAGAGAGACAGTCATTATAGCTGAGACATCGCTTTATGACTGGATTTTTTAGGCAAATGCTTTTTATTTGTCAGTTTTACTTACTTTTGGTAAGATAAAACATGTAAAAGATATGAGGAGGAATTCAACATGACAAAAAAAATTGGTTTTATCGTTGGTAGTTTACGCGAAGGCTCTTATAACAAGCTGGTAGCGAAGAAATTTGCAGAATTATTGCCAGAAGGTTTCGAAGCTGTCTTTTTAGAAATCGGCAATCTACCATTTTATAATGAAGACTTGGAAGTAGAAGGCAAAGTGCCTACTGAATGGACAACATTCCGTAATGAATTGCAAAGTGTGGACGGTGTATTCTTCTTTACACCAGAGTACAATCGTTCTGTACCAGCAGCATTGAAAAATGCCTTGGATGTCGGTTCACGTCCTTATGGAGCAAGCAGCTGGAGCGGGAAACCTGCTTTAGTCGTAAGTGTTTCACCAGGTGCGATCGCTGGTTTTGGTGCGAACCATCACCTGCGTCAATCATTGGTATTCTTAGATATGCCAACTTTGCAACAACCAGAAGCTTATATCGGTGGAATCATGAACTTGATCGATGAAAACAATACGATCAAAGAAGATACCGTCAACTTCTTCCAAACAATCGTTGACAACTACGTCGACTTGTTTAACCGTTACAACTAAAAACCAGTCACGATTTTGTAACAGTCAGATAAGAAACGCACACTCACTGATCTATCCCATAAGGGAAACCAGTGAGTGTGCGTTTTTTTGCTGGATGGTTCAATGTAAACTCTGAGTGAATCATAAGGAAGTATCTGCAACACAGAAAAAGAGAAACTCAGAAAGCAAGCCATCTATTTCCGTTGATAGTGGATCTCTACGAGTTCACCCATTTGCGTCATATCCACGAATTGTAAACGAGCAGTATACTCTCCTGGCTCAAACAAGCGCTTGCCTGTTCCTAATAACACAGGAGCGATCTGTACATACCATTCATCAATCAGATCTGTTTCCAATAAAGGGTGCAATAACTTTCCACCGCCAACCAACCAAACCGTTTTCTCTTTTTTCAATTGTGATAAAAAAGCAACCGGGTCTTGATCCACAACTACTGCGTCCGTTAAATCAGTCTGTATCTGACGGGAAAACACATAATTTTCTTTTTCTGGATAGAGCTTCTCCGTCGCCAACATTTTTTTGGCTTCTTCGTACGTCTTACGGCCCATCGCTGTTGCATCAATCGTTTCAAAAAATTTCTCATACGTAGTACTTGTCCCCGTATCGGTCTCCAACAACCAGTCCAATTGATCCTTTGCTCCAGCTAAATAGCCATCTAAACTGATAGCGCCATAAAAAACCAGTTTTCCCATATATGACTCCTCCTCGATTTTTCTCGTCTTCTTTCTAACGTTCCTCGTAACAGATACAGCTTGTCAGGTGATCGTTAACCATTCCTACAGCTTCCATGAATGCATAGATTGTCGTCGTTCCTACAAACTTAAAGCCACGGGCTTTCAAATCTTTCGCCAAGCGATCAGAAATTGGTGAATGGGTGGGTACTTCTGATTGTGTTTGAAAATGATTGATGACGGGTCGATGGTCGACATAACGCCATAAAAAATCAGAAAAACTGCCGATTTCTTGCTGAATCGCTAATACGAGTTGTGCATTATGAACTGCCGCTTCTATTTTTCTGCGATTACGAATAATACCGGGATCATCCATCAGTGCTAGAATTTTTTCCTCCGAATAATTGGCTACTGTCTCAATATCAAAGTGATCATATGCTTGATCAAAATTTGCCATCTTGTTCAAAATCGTTTGCCAACTCAGCCCTGCTTGATTCATATCTAAAACCAACTTACGAAACAACTGCTGATCATCATACTCCGGTTTCCCCCAGACATGATCATGGTACTCTTGCATTGCGGGACTACTTGTTGCCCAACCACAACGAATCATAGTCACTCCTCCTTTTTGTCTTATTTTAGCAAAAGTTCTTTACTTTTGATAGTGTACTACGTATACTAGTACACATAAATGAAAGGGGCTGAGTACATGGTCATGATCAACAAGACAAGCAGCAAACCTTATTACGAGCAGCTGATATTGAGCATCAAAGAAGACATCTTGCATGGTGTTTTGAGACCGGGTGATCAAATTCCTTCGGTTCGTGAGATGGCCAAACGCTTGTTGATGAATCCAAATACCGTCAGCAAGGCCTACAAAATATTAGAAAATGAGCAGGTCTTGATCACCATCAAAGGCAAAGGAACGTTTGTCAAAGCACTGGACAGTGTTCCACGCGACGAGCGGCGCATCCAACAATTAAAAGAACGATTGAAAGAATTAGTGATCGAGGCAGGACATTTGCAGATCAGCATCCAAGAAATCACTGCTTGGGTCACTGTTTTTGAAGAAGAACTGGGAGGGATCAATAAATGAACCTAGAAGGCGTTACAAAGAAAATTGAAGGGACTACTATTCTAGAAGATGTTACATTTTCATTGCGCAAAAATGAAATCGTTGGCTTGATTGGGCGCAACGGCTCTGGAAAAACCACGCTTTTCCGTACACTCTCAGGACAGTACGCTTTAGACGGCGGCGAAATCATGATTGATGGTCAATCATTGGCCCAGAAGCCACAACTAAAGGAAAACTTATTTTATATCGATGAAAAAGAGAACTTTTTAGCGGCGTATTCATTGAAAAAAATCAATGCCTTTTATCGTCTCGCTTATTCCCACTTTAATCAAAACCTTTATCTTGAGCTGATGCAGAGCAATGGATTGCCGCTTGGCCATTCGTATCGCCGAATGTCTAAAGGCATGCAAGGATTGTATAAAATGATCTTAGCCATTGCTTCAAATGCCGATTACTTGCTATTGGACGAACCTTTTGACGGTTTAGATATTATTGTACGCAAAAAGGTCATTGGCCTTTTGTTAGAAAACTTGAGTGAATCTAATCGCACAGCCATCATCGCTTCTCATAATCTAAATGAGCTTGAGAACATTATCGACCGAGCCCTTTTAATCAAGGGAAGAACAATCGCTAAAGATTATCGGTTAGAAACGATGCGGGAAAATGCCCGTAAAATTCAATTCGTCTTTCGTGGGAAACAGGTACCGCCAATGATCAAACAGCATTCAAAATTGATCAATCGTCAAGGGCGGGTGATTGTTGCTTTGTTCGAAGAATACGACGCGGCATTAGAAGAACAGATCCGGCAACTAGAGCCGTTGCTCTTTGAAGAACTCCCATTGACCTTGGAAGATTTATTTGAAGCCAATTTGAGTCAAGAATCCTTGTTGAAAGGTTAGAGGTGAAAGAAAATGTTAAAACAAATTTATTCCCAGCGATATGGCAAACTGTTGCTTGGCTTTTGTCTGATCTTGGTTTTGATTTATGCAGGAATGGGCTGGGATACCCAACGTTCTTGGCATAATCAAAAGAACTATTTTGATTCAGAAGAATTCAAGAAAGATTTCCAAGAGCATCCTGATTACTATATTAAGGACTATAACGGAGAAAAACCAGTCTATTACTCATCGATCGATGAATACAAGGATGAAAACTTGCTCATTTATAATAGGCCGGTACCAGAAAGTAATGGACAGGATACGTATATTGCTAATTTCAATACCTCAGGCGCTTATTTTATTCTTCCATTATTGTTTGTTTTTGGTTTTCTTAGTTTTTTCATTGATCAAAAGACAAATTTCAATCGTTTTTTATTCTCATTGCCGTTTAAAAAACGACAGATTTTCCGTCAAAAAGCGGTTTTCTTATTTGCACCGATCAGTTTCGCTTTAATCATTGGTATTTTGAGCAATATTTGCATTCGCTACTTGATGATTCCCTCCGAATATTTCCAAATTCCGCTATCAGATCTATTCGCATCTGGTGTTGGTACGTTTGTAGGAAATTTGGCAGTGACAGCCATCGGATCCTTATTAGGGGTGCTTTTGGGCAATCTCTTTTTCGGTCCATTAACGATCGTTTTGATTTTTTTCTTGATGAGCGGTTTTTACAGTTTTTACTATAATCTGCAAGAATTTCTGAGCTTTTTCTTCTATGGAAAAGGGGGGCACTTAGTCTTGAACAATCTTTGGAATGACTGGCCCAATGGCTTACCAGTCAATTGGTGGGCAGTCTTCGCCACACTACTCCTATCCTTGTTGTTGATTGCTGCTGCTCAAGAAGTGTTCGCCCGCATCTCCTTAGAAAATGACGGCGACTATCTGACGGTTCCCGCCTTTCGATTGCCCGTCTTTTTAGTGATGGCCATTGGTACTTGGTTCTACTTGATCAATATGAATTGGTTGCTGGTCCAACTCTATTATGATGACTTCTCTCAAACGAGAACTATCGTTTCGATTTGTATTTACTTAGTGGTCTGTCTTGTAGTCAGCTTCCTATTGGTTTATCCGAAAGCAATCAAAAAATGGTGGCATGCTCGTCGCTTTATGAATAGCCGGACTGTCAGCTAGCACTTCTTTGACAGTCTTCCTTTTTAAAAGAAAAAAACAACCGTTAACGAAATCGTTAACGGTTGTTTCAGTTAAATTAGCGGTTAGGCTTATCTTTATCGTCATGTTTATCAAAGAAATGATTCACTTTGCGAGAAACGTCATCTGCAAAGTCTTCTACTTTATCTTTCACTTTACCGTATTCGTTTTGGGTTTTCCCTTTTAATTCTTCGGAGTCATCGCCCGTAACTTTCCCTTTTGTTTCAGTAATTTTACCTTCAACTCGATCTTTGTTTGTCATCGTCACTTGCTCCTTTCAATTACTATAAATAAATAGTAGCATCTATCCGTCTAAAGCACGAATATTTTGCCTTGCAACGCGTTCAAGTACTTAATGAATCTACTTGGATCAGCTAGTTAAACCATCTATCCTTGCTCAGCCGATACATGTTCAAAGGTCGCTATATTACGTTTCAGCTATCGATCCAACTGATAGGTATTCCCTTTTCCAAACAAGCAACTGACGAACAGAAGACCGCAAACGAAAAAAGCAACCGTTGTCGACCAAACCATCTTCTAGTATCAGAAATGATCCTGGAATCTTTTCGATACTTTTCATGGTGATCAGCATAACGGCTGCTTGCTTATTTCAGTTAATTATTTACGTTTTTTCTTTTTCTTCTTTTGTTTTTTGACCATTCGGTTCATGGCCATTTTACCTAATTTTCCTTTAACACCGCCGCCAAACATTTGATCCATACCCGGGATATTCATATTCCCTTTGGTCATTTGTTGCATCATTTTTCGGGATTCTTTGAATTGTTTGATCATCCGATTGACTTCGACCACGCTATTTCCAGACCCCGCTGCGATCCGACGACGACGACTTGGATTCAGCAAATCAGGATTCTCCCGTTCTGCAGGCGTCATTGAATAGACCATCGCTTTTTGACGCGCGATTTGTTTCGGATCGACTTTGACGTTTTCGATACCTGGCATTTGACTCATTCCTGGAATCATCTTCAAAAGATCTTCGATAGGTCCCATGCCCATCACTTGGTCGATCTGCTCAACAAAGTCATTGAAGTCGAAGGAATTTTCTTTCATTTTTTGCGCTAATTCTTCTGCTTTTTTCTCGTCGTAATCTTGTTGGGCTTTTTCGATCAGCGTCAACATGTCTCCCATACCTAAAATACGGCTGGACATCCGATCAGGGTGAAAGACTTCTAAGTCTGTCAGTTTTTCCCCAGTACCGGTAAATTTGATTGGCGCACCAGTCACTTGTCGAATGGAAAGCGCAGCACCCCCACGAGTATCCCCGTCTAGTTTCGTAATAACGACCCCAGTAATACCTAATTGTTGATTGAAGCTGTCGGCGACATTCACGGCATCTTGTCCAGTCATCGCATCAACGACTAAGAGGATTTCATTCGGCTGTGCTAACTCTTTGATCTGCTTCAATTCATCCATCAATGTTTCATCGATGTGTAAACGACCGGCAGTATCGATTAGGACATAATCATTTTTCTTTTCTCTTGCCAATGCCATCCCTTGACGAACGATCTCAACAGGACTGACATCGGTTCCCATATCAAAAACTGGTACATCTAATTGTTGGCCTAAAACTTTCAGCTGATCGATCGCTGCTGGACGGTACACGTCTCCTGCGATCATCAAAGGCCGCGCATTTTCTGTCTTGATCAAATGGTTGGCTAATTTCCCAGCAAATGTCGTTTTACCGGCCCCTTGCAGACCAGCCATCATAATAACAGTCGGGATTTTTGGTGATTTCTCAATACCAACTGTTTCAGAACCTAATGTTTTGGTCAGTTCCTCATCAACGATCTTGACGATTTGTTGCGCGGGAGATAAGCTGTCTAAGACTTCTGCTCCAACTGCACGTTCACGAACATTTTTGGTAAATTCCTTGACTACTTGTAAATTAACGTCGGCTTCTAATAAAGCCAAACGAATCTCCCGCATCATTTCTTTTACATCTGCTTCAGAAACTTTCCCTTTCTTACGCAGTTTGCTCATCGCCTGCTGTAGGCGTTCTGTTAAACTTTCAAATGCCATCTTTTTTCATTCCTTTATTCTTCGATTTCTTGGATCTCTTCGATCAACGAGCGCAATGTCTCATCTTTGGGATAGTGCGTCTTGGTGTAATCAGATAATTGCTCCAACAAGTCTTCCCGCATCATATAATCCGAAAACATGTGTAGTTTTTTTTCATAGTCTTCAAGAATTTTTTCCGTTCGTTTGATATTATCATACACTGCTTGCCGACTTACATGGTATTCTTCTGCAATCTCACCTAATGAGAAGTCATCTGCATAATACAATTCCATATAATTCATCTGCTTCTCAGTTAACAGTGTAGAATAAAATTCAAACAACGCGTTCATTCGATTGGTTTTTTCAATCTCCATTATTTTCCTCCTGCTCAGCAAGCCAGTCGACATCCGACAGCACGGTCATTCCTTGTTGTTGAAAATAAGCACTGGCGACACCAACACCTTCTTTTTTGACTCCTGAAAAATTGCCGTCGTAAACAATCCGACTGCCGCAAGAAGGACTTTTTTCTTTTAAGATCAGTTGCGTGATCCCAAGATCGCGTAATTTTTGATAGGCAAGCTTTGCGCCGTTCATAAATTGTTCTGAGACATCTTCTCCAGTGACAGTAATGACTTTGGCTTTTTGTGACCAAACATCTCTACCGTCCCCACCAACAATTTCTGCTGGCTCACGAGGAATTGGCAACCCGCCAAGGACTTCTGGACAGACCATCACTGCTTGACCAGTTTGAACGAGTTCAACCAGTTGAGCAACCGCTTGATGCTGCCCGTCATAGCGGCACATGACCCCACCTAAACATGCACTGATTCCAATCATCGAACACCCTCAGCTTTCTTCTCAAATCGTCCTTTATTATAGCATTTATTTGTGGTAGACAATAGTACCAATTCTTTATTCATGCTAAAATATAGCTAGAACAACGTAAAATGATTGTTCCTTTGTTAAGAAAGGAGTTCATGATGAAAAAAATTCTCGTGGTAGATGATGAACCATCTATCGTTACTTTACTTACATTCAATTTAGAAAAAGAAGGATACCAAGTCGTTTCGGCTGTCGACGGTAAAATGGGGGTTGATCTGGCACTATCTGAAGATTTTGACTTCATTATCTTAGATGTGATGTTGCCGCAAATGGACGGTATCGAAATCACCAAGAAACTACGACAAGAAAAAATCGAGACCCCTATTTTAGTTTTAACCGCTAAAGATGATCCGATTGATCGGATTCTTGGGCTTGAAATCGGAGCAGATGATTATTTGACCAAGCCCTTTAGCCCTAGAGAAGTGCTTGCTCGGATGAAAGCAATCTTTAGACGGTTGGAACCGCGAGGCACTGCAGATCTTTCGGATCAGCCAGCAGAAATGTTGCAAATTGGTGACATTTTAGCAGACTTGACCAATTACCAAGTAAGCGTCAAGGGAGAAAAGATTTTTCTGACTCCAAAAGAGTTTGAACTGCTAATATACTTCATGAAACGGAAAGGCCGTGTGATCGACCGCGATACGCTGCTGAATCGCATTTGGAATTTTGACTTTGATGGCCAAAGCCGAATCGTTGATGTGCATATCAGTCATTTACGCGAAAAGCTGGAACGTGACCCGAAACATCCCGAGTATTTAGTGACA
This sequence comes from Enterococcus sp. 125944, assembly GCF_051909435.1. Taxonomy (NCBI): domain Bacteria; kingdom Bacillati; phylum Bacillota; class Bacilli; order Lactobacillales; family Enterococcaceae; genus Enterococcus; species Enterococcus sp. 125944. The sequence goes on from NZ_JBQASY010000026.1 coordinate 26,255, forward strand.
GTTCGCGGATTTGGCTATAAATTTCAGGAGCCTCATTCATGAAACGCTTTGGCTATGGCCTATGGAGTCTGCTATTAGCCGTACTGTTTATCATCTGCTGGCAGTTTCTTAGCAGCTTCTATCACCAGCAAGTGATTGCCCAACAAGTAGACTTCTTGGAAGAAAAAGCGGCGATTTTCTTGAACCTTTCTGATAATCAACCAGCGACATTGCAACAATTTGCTGATGCCTATGTACAGGATAGTTCCAGCCGGATCACTTTATTGGACAAGGATGGGCGGATCATCTACGATACTTACGATTCGTCTTTAAAAGAAAGCAGAGCCAACCGGCCTGAAGTGCAGGCAGTCTTAAAAGGTAGTAATCTGGGCCAGTCTTTGCGAAAAAGTGATACATTGAATGAAGAATTGCTGTATGTTGCGATCCCTGTCAAAGAAGATGGCAACTTGCAGCAAATTTTGCGGATCGCTGAACCAACGGCACCTTTTTTTGCTAAAAGCCAAACCATTCAGCGTTCGATCTTTTTCGTTTATCTCCTATTTTGTTTATTTGTCAGCTTTTTGACGTTTCATGCATTACGTCAAAGAAATCGTCCTGTGCAGACTATTTTGCCTGTTCTAAAAAAAATGATTTCTTCTCCTGATCAACAGGCGATCATTATGCAAGAAACACCTGAGCATGATGACTTATACCAGACGATTAATCAATTGAGTGAACAAATGAGTCGAACCTATCAAGCTTATGCCGCTTCTGAGCAACAATTGTATGGCCTGTTGAATGAACTGATGATCGGGGTTTTTATCATTGATCAAGATGACCGATTGTTATTGCTGAACCCTACCATGCAAGAGCAGCTAGGGATCGAAGCATTGCCTCAGTTGCCACAACCATTCACTGAAGTGATTCATGATACACAGTTGATTCAATTAATTTATCACATGAACGAGCAGACCCCTTCTTTACAAGAAGAAATTGCTTTGAGTGATGATCATCCGCGAGTTCTTGATGTAACATTGCGTCTCTTTAATGAAAATGAGTTGTTAGGGATCTCTTATGATCTGACTCGGGTGCGTCAATTAGAAAAAATGCAAAAAGATTTCGTCGGTAATGTTTCTCATGAATTGAAAACGCCAGTCACTTCTTTGATTGGTTTTACGGAAACATTATTGGATGGTGCCTTAGAAGATCGAGAAACATTGGTTTCGTTCCTTAAAATCATCCAAAAAGATGCCTATCGTCTAGAAAATTTGATTCAAGAGATTATTCTCCTATCCAAAGATAGTCATTCATTTGATTACACCGCACAAGAAATCAACCTTCGAGCATTGATTGAGCAAATCATCCGTTCCTATGAACCAATTGCACGAGAAAAACAGTTGTCCTTTATCATCAATGGTCCTGAAGAATTGATTTTCATCTCAAAAAGAGAGCTACTGCAACCAATCTTAAAAAATTTGATTGAAAATGCAGTCAATTATTCCAAATCACAAGGGACCATCCAAGTTGACTATTCGTATCGAGCAAAACAATTACAGCTTTCAGTTCGTGACCAAGGGATCGGTATAGATCGAGAAGATCAAGTTCGGATCTTTGAACGTTTTTATCGCGTAGATAAAGCTCGTACGCGTAATTCAGGAGGAACCGGCTTAGGACTAGCCATCGTTAAAGATTATACAAAACTGTTAGGCGGCACTATCACAGTTGACAGCTTCCCAGGGGCTGGCTCAACATTTACGATCACACTTCCTCTTGAGACCAAAAAAAATTCAGGACCTGCGTAATCTATACGCAAGTCCTGAATTTTTTAGTTTACTTGGCGAGTGGCCGATTCATTAATATAACCTTGCCAAATGTCTTTGTTGTCATAAATTGATAAGTAATTGCTTCCGTTAAAATGACGATATACATATCTTGCTTCATACGTCTCTTGTTTCATTGCATCTGTAACGGTACTTTTCTTTTTCCAGTTAAAGTTTTGCCACAAAGGAAAATTTTGTGTGAACTTTATTTTCTTATGATAGCTTTGTGCACTCCCAGCTGCATTATCCGCCATCTTCATTCCACCACTATTAATATATCCTTGCCAAGTACCTCGATTATCATATAAAGAATAATAGGTACTGCCATTAAAATGATTATAATAGCGTTTCACTTGCAATGTCTGTCCATAAACGTTAGCACTTTTATTTTTTTCTTTCCAAGAAAAATTTTGCCATATTGAATAATTTTTACTAGTAACCGTTCCGTATTGTCCACTGGATAACACAGCACCCGCTGCATTGTCGGCAACTTTCGTGGCATTTGCATTAATATAACCCACCCAATTGTCTTGATTGTCATATAATGAAAAATAAACGCTGCCGTTCAAATGCTCATAACGATATTTAATTTTTAGCGTCTGGTGCAAATAAGAACTACTTGACGCACGCATTTTCCAAGAAAAATTTTGCCAAATCGAGTAATTTGCACTAGTGATTGTTGTATAGCGTCCGTCGCTAATAGCTGGACCTTGATTCTCCACACTAAGCTTTGCAGAATCGATATAACCGATCCATTTACCATTGAGATCATATACTGAATCATATACGACACCATTAAAATGACGATAGGTGCCTGTTACCTTGTAAAGATTCCTCAACATTTCTTCTGATACTATTGCTGTGGAATCGAAATTAAAATTGCGATAAACCGTTCCGGTCGAACGAAACTTTACATACGTTTCTTTTGACTGCCAACTTCCTTGTGCGCCATCAGTTGTCTTAGTTCCACCAGCATTAATATAACCTATCCAAGTACCTTGATTATCGTACACAGAAAAATACGTACTACCATTGATATGCTCGTAACGATATTTTATTTGTAACGTTTGACCCAAATAATCTTTTGAATCTGCTTTTTTCTTCCAAGAAAAATTCTGCCAAATCGTGTAGTTATCTTTCGTAATCGTAGCGTAGCGGTTGTCTGGTATTGCTCCTCCTTGCCCCTGACCAGTAAAGTATTTCTTATAGTCAGAAGACATATCAAAGGTCCCACTGACTCCTGGGAAAGAAAGATTATAGGTCCACTGCCATGCACTATATTCCGTGAATTTTTGTCCTGCAGGAACATACGGATAATTCGCGATCCAGACATTACTATAGCCAAGTGCAGCAGGATCGATCGCTTTTTGAGTGACCCAAAGTACCCCAGTGTAATGATGGGTATTACTATAGCCTAATTCTTTGATACGATTGGCAAATACTTTAGAAAGTGCAGTATGATCTGCTTTTCCCATTATTTGATTGTCCTCGATATCATTAACCATCAAAGCTGAGGTTGGCAGCTTCAATTCTTTGGCATATTTGACAAAATACTCGGCTTCTGCTTTAGCTTGCGCTTCTGTCGTGAACCAACTGTAATGATAAGCATGTACTACCAGTCCTGCCGCTTGAGCATTCGCAATTTGAGATGCTGCTAATGGATTGCGATAAGAAGTAGCTTCTGTCAATTTCACAACCACGGAAGAAATACCATAACTTTTGATAATCTTGTATTGTTCCACGCTAATGATGCCATTGTGAGAAGAGACATCAATAAAATCCTGACTAGGAGTCGATGGGTCTCCGGCTTCAATAAACGCGACGTCTGCTGAACGCAGAGAACGCCGCTGAATGCCCACCTGTTCTTTCAAATCGGAACGATTTCTGCTCGACGGATCAAGTCCACCTTGAACATCATAAATTTTTTCGGGTTCTTCTTGTGTTTCTTGCTGTGATTCATCTGAAGCTTGTGTTTCTTCTTTTGTAATTTCTTGACTACTCTTTTCTGAACTACTGGTATTCGAAGCTCCCTCTGAATCTGACGACACGGTACTTGAGCTCTCCGTTGATGAGGTTTCAGAAGTACTGGTTTCTTCCGTTATTCCTGTAGTTAGTATTTGACTGTTGCTTCCATTTTCTATAGCTAAAACAGTTCCTGTATTTCCTAAAAACAGTAGCGGCAAAAGTGCACAAATATATATAAAGTATTTTGTCTGTTTTGACATTTTTTTCCCCTTTCAATTTTACTCCTTTTCATTTTATAGGAAAAAAGCATAAAAATACAGAAAAAAAGGGCATTTATTTGCCCTTTTCGTCTCTGACTATTCATTGATAACTATAGTTTCTTAGTTTATATTCGTAACTTCCCCTTCAACACTACGTTCAACTTTCATTTCTGTGATTGGTAAGTATCCTAATTCTTTCACCACACCTTGTTGAATATCGTCACTCAACATGTAATCAAGAAATGTTTTGACGTTTGCATCTGGTTCGCCATTTGTATACATATGCTCGTAAGACCAAATTTTCCAGTCATTTGTAGCAATATTTTCTGGAGTTGCTTCAACACCGTCAATCGTTAATGCTTGTAAAGAATCATCCAGATAAGATAGAGCAAGATAGCTGATTGCTCCTGGTGTTTCTGCAACGATTTTGCGAACCGTTCCAGAAGAGTCTTGTTCTTGGGTTTGAATTGTTTCGGCCCCGTCAAGTCCCCATTTTTCAAATGTTGCCCGTGTACCACTACCAGAGGCACGGTTGATCACTGCGATCTCTTGGTCTTTTCCACCAAGTTCAGACCAATTTTTGATTTTACCAGTGAAGATATCAATCAAGTCCTGTTTGCTGATATCTTTAACACCAACTTCTTTATTCACTACAGGAGCCATCCCAACTACGGCGACTTTATGGTCTACCAATTTGCTAGCATCTACTCCGTCTTTTTCTTCAGCAAAAACATCAGAATTACCGATTGTTACAGCACCAGCTTCTACTTGGCTCAGTCCTGTGCCGCTACCGCCGCCTTGAACAGTAATCATATAGTTTGGATTTTCAGAGGTGAAACTTTCTTGTGCAGCTTGAACTAATGGTTGTAGTGCAGTTGATCCAACAGCCAAAATTTCTACATTTCCAGACGCTGCTCCTGAAGCACTTGATTCATTTGATGCTTGACCGCTATCAGCAGCATTTGATCCGCTATTTCCACAGCCAGCTAGTAATAGTCCTGTTGCTAAAATTAAGAATCCCAGTTTTTTCATTTGTTAAATCTCCTTTCGTTATATGCTTAGTTTAGCAATCCCTTGTAAACCCATGATTGATTTAAAGTAAAGAATAGATAAACCCATGTAAATCTTTTGTAAACATTAAAACGTATCGCTCGTCATTGTTCCTCTCTTTTCATTAAAGTGAAAAGAGCTTGCCTGGTTCCTTCTTAAAAAAGCAAAAGGTACAAGTGCCGCTGTGTGTTGTTCTTTATGACTCCATATTGGGACTATACTTACTTTGCTTCGCACTGGCTTCTAGCGTGTTTGCGCTAAGACGAACTTGCATGCCACTCTTCGAGTGTCAATCGCAGTGATTCATTTGAATGTGACTACGCTCTCTTTGATCGCCTAGTACTGCTCATCATCTGCTCTGTCACTCTTCGAGTGTCAGTCGCAGTGATTCATTTGAATGTGACTACGCTCTCTTTGATCGCCTAGTACTGCTCATCATCTGCTCTGCCACTCTTCGAGTGTCAATCGCAGTG